>CAMCQE010000157.1 GCA_945876945.1 Klebsiella pneumoniae | reverse complement strand
TTTAGCGTCTGCCAAAGCAGGCTACATCACAGGTGAAACGCTGCACGTTAACGGCGGCCTGTATATGACCTGAGAAAAGAATTGATTGCGCGACAAACACGCATTGAGAACCAATCGGTCGCAAAGCGTGTTTGTTGAGGCAACTTTGGAGCCGGGAATACTCCCGGACTTTGCTTGAAACTTGGTTTGATTCCACTACACTAGCACCCGTCGCAGCCTCTGCTGTACCACGGTTGGGAGGATGGTCCACAAATGAGTAGCGTTGAAGAACGTGTCAAGAAAATAGTCGTTGAGCAACTAGGCGTTAAAGAGGATGAAGTTTCAAATGAATCTTCCTTCGTAGACGACCTTGGCGCTGATTCACTCGACACGGTGGAACTGGTCATGGCTCTGGAAGAAGAGTTCAAAACTGAAATTCCAGATGAAGAGGCTGAGAAGATAACGACGGTTCAGCAAGCCATCGATTACATCACCAAGAATCTGGGCTGACCTTTAACTTACAGCCGCCAGAATCCATGGGGCCGCGGATTAAACGAAAAGTTTGTCGCGGCCCTTTGCGTTTCTGGAAGACACCAAGGAGTACGCGTTGTCTCGTCGCGTCGTAGTCACCGGATTGGGAGTCATTGCTCCCAACGGCAATACTGCCGGGGAGTCCTGGCAAAACATCATCGCAGGCAAGAGCGGCATTCGCCCAATTACCTCCTTTGATATCTCTGAATTCAGCACTCGCTTCGGGGGCTCGATCGTCAATTTTGACGTCGCGCAGTATATGTCCCCGAAGGAAGCCAGAAAGATGGACCCGTTCATCCACTATGGGATGGCGGCGGCTATTCAGGCGATGGATGATGCCGGAATTGAAGTCACCGATGAAAATCGGCGAAAAATCGGCATTCTCATCGGCTCTGGCATTGGCGGTCTACCCGGCATTGAGAAGGGCTATCAGTCATTTCTTGATGGCGGGCCACGAAAGATTTCGCCGTTTTTCGTTCCCAGCAACATCATCAACATGATTGCCGGCAATCTGTCGATTAAGTACGGCATCAAAGGCCCCAACTTCGCGTTGGTGTCCGCTTGCTCTACTGGCGCTCACTGTATTGGCCTCGCGGCCAGAATGATCGCCAGAGGCGAGGTTGACGTCATGCTCGCGGGAGGTGCTGAACACGCCACGTGCCCGACGGGCATCGGCGGCTTTGCTTCTGCCAGAGCGCTCTCGACCCGGAATGACGACCCGGAAGGCGCCAGCCGCCCATGGGACAAGGACCGCGATGGCTTTGTGTTGAGCGATGGCGCCGGAGTGATGGTGCTTGAGGATTACGAGCGCGCTCGCGCTCGGGGCGCCACCATTCACGCGGAATATGTTGGATTCGGGATGAGCAGCGATGCTTTCCACATGACGTCACCTTCGCCGAACGGCGAGGGAGCGGCAGATTGCATGGCCCTGGCGCTGGAAGACGCTGGCATCAATAAGGAGCAGGTGGGTTATATCAACGCCCACGGAACCTCCACGCCGGCCGGCGACAAAGCCGAGACGGACGCCGTGAAAGGCCTCTTTGGAGATCTGGCGTACAAAATTCCGATGAGTTCCACCAAGTCGATGGTTGGGCACATGCTCGGCGCCGCGGGTGGTGTGGAAGCCATCTACACGGTGATGGCGCTGCGTGATGGCATCCTACCTCCCACCATCAACATGCAGACGCCAGACCCTGAATGTGATCTGGATTACGTGCCTAACGTCGCCCGCGAAAAGAAAGTTGAGATCGCCATTTCCAATTCGTTTGGTTTTGGGGGCACCAACGGGACGCTGGTGTTCAAGCGCATCTAAATCCCTCCATAGAGGAAATGCCGGCGTGATTCTCATCAACGGCATCTCCTCGGCTGAAATTTCTGCCAATGATCGAGGCCTGAATTACGGCGATGGACTTTTCGAGACTATCGCTGTGGTTGATAACCGGCCGCAGCATTGGGAGCGTCATCTCAATCGGCTACGGGCTGGCGCCTACCGGTTGGGAATTGCGCCGCCCCCCGATCTCGACTGGTCTGCGGATTTTCAATCCTTGCAGAAACTCCCCGCGCAGAGTGCCCGCTCCGTTTTAAAACTGATTCTGACCCGAGGAGAAGGTGGTCGCGGCTATGCGCCGCCAGCAACGCCCAAGCCAACGCGGATTGTGCGCCTGATGGAATGGCCAACCTGGCCGGCGACGCTTGCCGATACGGGCGTCAGCGTCGCCATTTGCCGCACTCGTCTTGGCCGCAATCCTGCACTTGCCGGGATAAAACACTTGAACCGTCTCGAACAAGTTCTCGCGAGTGCAGAAATCGCGGCGCTTGAGGGCATACACGACGGACTCATGCTAGACGTCGAAAACAACGTTATCGAAAGCACCAAAGCCAATCTATTCGTCGTCAAAAACGGCGGATTGCTTACTCCGCAACTTCACCACGCGGGAATCAGCGGGGTAATGCGTGAGCTTATCCTTGATGAAGCAAGGCGCTCCGGGATCCCTGTGTTAGAGACCTCGATGTCCGTGAGTGCCGTGTCCGAGGCCAACGAGGCTTTCCTCTGCAATTCACTCATCGGGATCTGGCCCATCCGCTCCATCGCATCAACCGAGCGATATCACTTCGACATCGGTCCCATTACCCGTTTGCTGCAAAGAGCACTTGAAATCAGGGGCGGGTTGCCGTGACTGCCCGGAACAAGCGCTGGCTAACCCTAAGTGCCCTGTGCTTAGTCGCCATCTCCGGGTTTGTGAATCTGGTATGGCAAGACATGCAGTTGTCACTGCAAACACCAATTGCTTTGACTGCGACGGAAATCTTCGAACTGGAACCAGGCACTTCAATTGCCGCTGTTGCCAAGCGATTTACCGCTCGAGGCTGGATTCGACGTCCGGAATATTTGCGGCTGGATGCTCGCTTGCATCAGCAATCGGCGCGTTTGCAGGCGGGCGCCTATGAAATCTTGAGCGGCGAAACGCCGCGCCAAATCATTGCCAAATTTGTTAGCGGTCGCGTCAAGGTTTACCAGTTAACTTTTGCTGAGGGCCTGCGGTTCGCCGATATCCAACGGCTGATAAATGAGGCGCCTGGCCTAAAACTCACCCTGAACGGCTTAGCCCAAGCCGAATTGATCCAGCGACTCAAGCTCACGGGGTCATCGCCGGAAGGCTACTTCTTTCCATCGACCTACTTCTATCACCACAACACCACAGACCGGGAACTGCTCCAGCGTAGTCATCGCAAAATGACTGAAGTTCTGTCCCGCGAATGGGCACATCGAGCACCAGGTTTGCCGTACGCCAGTCCGGCGGAGGCGCTTGTGATGGCCTCGATCATTGAACGCGAGTCAGCGCGCGCCGCTGAGCGCCCTCAGATCTCTGGGGTCTTTGTGAGGCGTCTGGAGAAAGGCATGAAACTGCAAACAGACCCAACGGTAATCTATGGCCTCGGCGAGCGGTTTGACGGCAATCTGCGCCGGGCCGATCTTGAGTCTGATACCCCTTACAACACCTACACGCGGAAAGGCCTGCCGCCGACGCCGATCTGCCTGCCCGGGGAGGATTCGATCCGCGCGGCCATGCATCCGGCGGCTGGGGACGCCCTTTATTTTGTCTCACGCGGTGATGGTAGCCACGTGTTCTCGGCGACGCTGGTGGCGCACAATGCGGCAGTCAAGAAATTTCAATCAGGAGCCGCCAGCAAATGACCACTCGCGGCAAGTTCGTGACGCTCGAAGGTATTGAGGGCGTCGGCAAATCGACTCAGTGCGAGCCGCTTGCCGAGATGCTTCGCGCGCGCGGCATTGGCGTGACCTTGACACGAGAACCTGGAGGCACCGCATTGGGCGAGGCGGTGCGGCGAGTGCTGTTGGACCCGGATTTGCCCGATATGGCGCCGATTACCGAGCTGCTCTTGATGTTCTCTGCCCGCGCAGAGCATATCGCGCGCGTTATCAGTCCCGCTCTTGGGCGCGGCGAATGGGTCTTATGCGACCGGTTTACCGATGCCACTTATGCCTATCAGGGCGGTGGCCGTGGACTGGACATCAATCTGATTCAAACGCTGGAAGCGCTGGTTCAGAACAGCCTCCGTCCCGATTTCACGCTGTTGTTCGACGCGCCGGTTGAAATCGCGCTGAGTCGTGCCAAATCGCGCGGAGCTAGCGATCGATTTGAACGAGAGCAGGTGGCGTTCTTTCAGCGCGTTCAGGCTGTCTATCACGAGCGAGCCCGTCATGCGCCGGAGCGATTCATCGCCATCGACGCGGCCCAAAGCCTGAGCAAGGTTCAGGCGGAGCTCGCCGATTGGGTGCTCAAGGTCACGTCATGAGCGCACCCCATCCCTGGCTTGAAAGTATCTGGTCGCGTTTGTGGGAGACCGAACATCGCGGTCAGTTGTCCCATGCCATCATGCTGCGCGGGCGGGCTGGATTTGGTAAGCGCGATTTTGCCCACGCCTTTATTAGCAGCCTGCTGTGTACGGCGCCCCAACAAGATACTGCCTGTGGGCAGTGCCGTAGTTGTGGTCTGCTGGTAGCCGGATCACACCCCGATTTCCTGAAAATCGCCCCAGAAGAGGCGGGCAAATCGATTCTTATCGACCACATCCGTGATCTGGGCCGCTACTTTGCGCTACGCCCCCACTACGGATTACGCAAGATTGCGCTGATTGAACCCGCAGACGCCATGAATCGCGCGGCCGCGAACGCGCTCCTCAAGATTCTTGAGGAGCCGCCCTCAGCAGGCATGATGGTGTTGGTGGCAGATCGGCCCGAGCGCTTGCCGGCGACCGTTCGGAGTCGATGCCAGCAGTACGCGCTTGATCTGGCTCGAACCAGCGACCTCATCCCGGAGAATCTGGATATCCCCTCGCGAAAACTTCGGGCCGAGACCTTGGCACGGGCCGGCGGAAGTCCGCTCCGCGTGAAGGACTTCTCGGAACCTGGGTTAGCCAAGGCTATCGACGCTCTGCCCGAAGCCATGGCCGCAGTGCTGTTTGGCTCGCTTAGCCCGCTTAGCGCGGCAGCACAATTTGCCAAGATAGATCTGGTGCTGATAATCGATCAGTGTCTGCGGCTTCTGCATGAGGCTCTTTTGCTCAAGAATGAGGCATCAGTGCCGCTGGCTGAAGCAGGGCGCGCGCCCCACGCGAGCTTACAAAAAATGGTGCTTCAACTAGACTCGCGGAAGCTTGCGGCGTTCGTCCAAAAGCTCTACGAGCTCAAGCAGCTCAGGCTTTCATCTGGAAGTCTGCGCGAACTCGATCTCGCGGAATCCCTTTGGTTCGACTGGCGACAAGCGGCGTAGCAAGATGCTCAAGATAGTGCGAGAGAGCCGTTATCGGCGGGAGAGAGAGCATGGCGGCTAATGGTCAGAATCCGCGGCAGGGCATCCTGTCGTTGGCGATCAAGGACAAGAGTTCGCTCTATGCGGCTTATATGCCGTTTGTGAAGAACGGGGGGCTGTTTATCCCCACCACCCGCCCTTACAAGCTCGGCGACGAAGTGTTCATGCTGCTCACCTTGACCGATAGCAAGGAAAAATTGCCGGTGGCCGGGAAGGTGGTCTGGCTGACGCCGGGCGGCGCGCAAGGCGGTCGCAGCGCTGGCATCGGCGTGCAATTTAGCGAACTCGATAACGGCGCCACTCGCAGCAAAATTGAAACTCAACTCGCCGGTGCGCTTAAATCAGAACGGCACACGCACACGATGTAATGCATGTCGCTTGTTAACACCCCACTCGTAGATTCTCACTGCCACTTGCCACTCCTCGAGCGCGACCTTGATGCCGCGCTAGAGAGCGCCCATGACGCAGGAGTCGGCCACATCCTGTGCGTTGCGGTGGATCTTCCGACGTTCCCGGGGGTGCGAGAAATTGCGCATCGCTATGCCCATGTCTTCGGGTCCGTCGGTGTGCACCCTAATTCGGAGCAAGGAGTCGACGAACCGGATGTCGCCAAGTTGCTCGAACTGGCAGACGACCCCCGAATCGTGGCGATAGGAGAAACCGGGCTCGACTACTTCCGACAGTCTGGCGACCTCACCTGGCAGCATGCGCGCTTCCGGGCCCATATCGCGGCAGCCGTGGATAGCGGCAAGCCCCTCATTATCCATACCCGGGAAGCCTCCGCAGATACGCTTCGTGTCCTGCGAGAGGAGGGCGCCCAACGCGTCGCGGGCGTGATGCATTGCTTTGTTGAAGACTGGCGCACAGCCGCCGCCGCGATGGAAATGGGTTTTTATATCTCTTTTTCAGGCATCGTGACGTTTAAAACCGCGACAGAATTACAGGCGGTCGCCAAGCAGGTACCGCTTGAGCGTCTCTTGGTTGAGACCGACGCGCCCTGGCTGGCGCCCGTGCCCAAGCGCGGCAAATCGAATGAACCCGCCTTCGTCCGCTACACCGCTGAGTTTCTGGCCAATTTAAGGAACGAGTCCGCAGAGGAACTGGCGGCCGCCACAACCCGTAATTTCTTCCGGCTATTCACGGCCGCGATGCCAGTTCCCGCTTAGGTCGGACGCTTTCCGCTCCGCCTGGATCGCACCCGAATCAGATCCGTTTCAAGATAAAAAGCGGACCGATTTAAAAACTTGATGAATCTGTAACTCATTGGTAGTAATTTTGAGG
>CAMCQE010000156.1 GCA_945876945.1 Klebsiella pneumoniae | reverse complement strand
CGCTCGAGCGCATTTTTACCAACGCGTTTACGGCCGACCGTCTGGTGCGCCCCCTGCGTCCCGGCGCCTTGACCACCATTCCGGCTGGCATTAACGACCTTACCCTGCGCAGCTTCGACCAATCAGACTTGGCCACGGTCAATCTCTCGGCCGCCGATTTACAGAATCTTTCGTCGCTGGAAGTCACGCTGGTGGACGGCCGCAGTGTCGCGGTGGACCTGTCCACCGCAGATCGCTCCTCGTTGCAGAAAGTGGTGGACGGACTGAATCAGTCCCCGGCCTTGGCCAGTCTCGGCCTGGCGGTGCAGCGCCGCGGCGATTCGCTGCAGATTGTGGGCCCCGGGGCCGGCACGCTGGTGGGCCTGAATTCAAGGCCCTCAGGCAGCGTGGTGTTGCGCGCTGCGGGTGGTACGTCCTTGTCTAATCCGGTGTCGCTGGTGGCGGGCGAGCGGGGCGACCCGGTGCGCTTGTTTACCCGCGACGGCGTGCAGGTCTCCGGGCCGGCGCTGTCCAGCGCCGAGGCGAACGCGCTGCTGACGGTACAAAACGGTTTTTCGGCCGGGGCGCGCTACGTGCCGCCGGGGGCCAGCGGGACCTACCGCGACCTGCAGATGTTCCAGCTGTCCTATCCCGATGGCCTTGAGGCCGCGCAGCGTCTGGCCGGCGGAGTGGCCAGCGCCACGCTTCCGCTTGAATGGGCGGAGAACGGTGCGCCGGCGCTGATTTATAACGATGGCACTGCTCAGCCCGGGCGTACGGCGCTGCTCTCCCTTACCGCGCCGGACGGGCGGGTGTTTACGGCAGCGCCCGCGCCCCATCTCATCAACGAGGGCGATCCGGCTAAGGCCGGCAAGGCTTTTCTGGATGCCTTGAATGCCCAGGGCGTCAGTGCCGGTCTGGTGGGAGCGACAGTGCCCGCCGCAGTCTCCGGCGCCGCGGCCACGCTCGACCTTCGGGTCAGCCTGGGGTCGCGCGGCTTTATCGTGAGAGTGGCGGCGCCCGATGACCCGCCGGACTTCCGTCGTGCCAGCGTCAGCCTGATCGCGGACGATGGTGGCAGCGTGCCCCTCACCGCCGGCATGACGCAGGACGGCCGTCTTGCGCTGGGTGCGCCGCGAGGGCTGGCGGGCGAACGTCTGCAGTTGGGGAGCAACTCCGCGTCGGTGCTCTCCGCGCTGGGCTTCAACGGCGCAGGGGACTCGGTGCTGTCCGGCACCACACTGAGCGCGCTGCCCGCGAGTGGCAGCAGCTTTCAGATCGCGCTGGGCGGACAAACCTACACCATCACGGCCAACGGCACCGACAGCCCGGAGGTGACCGACGCCGTCGGCGCTGTCACAACCGCGCTTGCCGCGAGCTTCGATGCGGTCCCCGGCGGCTTTCAACTTCGCCTTAACACCAGCGCTGCCCTCGCGGGCACTGCGGTAACGGCAAGCGGTAGCGCAAGCCAGTTCGGTTTCAATCTGATCGAGGGCTTTCAGGGCAGCATCGATGCCGATGGCCTTAGCCTGAGTGCAGCGAGCAGCGGCGGTCAGGCGCTCACCGCGCATCTGGATTTCACAGCGCCGATTGCCGGCGAAGTGCGGCTGAAAGGCCCTTTGCCGGAAGACCTGCTGGTGGTGAGTGCGCGCGCCGCCGGCGCGGGTCTCGGCGCCGAATGGCAGTCCGTCGACGCCGGCTATTCGCCGTCAGCCACCAGCATCAAGATTGTGGTGTCGGCGCCAGACGCCTCTAATCCCTCCGCACTGCTGCTGACTTTCACCGACGAAGCCACCGGTGACGTCCTCGCACTCCGTGACGCCACCCGCAGCGGCGGTTCGTTCACCGTCAACGGGCAGGTCTTCAAATTCACCGGCGGTCTAAGCGGCGGTTTGACGGCGGGCGATCAGTTTCGGGTGGAGTTTGGCAGAGGCCGACCGGGCGATAACCGCAACGTCGCCGAGTTGGCGGCGCTGGCCAAGCGCAGCCTGTTTGCCAGCGGCAGCGGTTCGTTTCTCGATATGGTCAACGCGGAGTCGGCCAAGCTCGCCAATGACGTGCAGATTTCCAAAACCTCGCTCACCGCGGCGGAACTGACCCGCGATGAAATCGCCGCCAAATACGCGGAGAAAACCGGGGTAAATCTCGACCAGGAGGCAGGTGATCTGGTGCGCTACCAACAGGCTTATCAGGCCGCGGCGCAGGTGCTGAACACCGCCAAAGTCCTTTTTGACGCCATCTTGCAGATTCGCTAAGCGACGGAGCTCGTATGCAAATTCCTACCCGGCAGTTCGCCGAAACCCAACTGCGCTCGATGTCCTCTTTGCAAAGGGAGCTGCAGGACATCCAAATCCAGCTGTCCACGGGGAAGAAAATCCTGCACGCGTCCGACAATCCCACGGCCAGTATCGAGATTGCGCGCATCGACAATCAGGCCGCCGCGCTGGCCCGCGACAAAGCGGCGCTTCAGTTCACCAACGGGCGTCTGGGGCTGGAAGAAGACATGCTGGGCGAAGCCATTTCCATCGGTCAACGGCTGAAGGAACTCGCGGTGCTGGGTAATCGCCAAACGACCGCGCAGGACCGGGCGAATCTCGTGGCGGAAGCGCGTCAGCTGGAAGGGGCGCTGGAAGATTTGGCGAATACCGCAGATGAATCCGGGCATTCGCTGTTTGCGGGATTTCGTACCAACGTGCGGGCTTTCGCCGAAGACCTGGGGACCGGAATCGTGACCTATCAGGGCGACAACGGTGCCGTCGTAGTGCCGGGCAACGAAGACACCACGCAGGGCGTTGATCATGGCGGCAAGCTCTTTGGTGGCGTGCGCACCAGCTCGGGTTTAACCGACGCCTTCAGCATCGTGGGGCAGTTCATCACCGCGCTGGACAGCGGCACCGGGATCGCGGCGGCGCAGATCAAGCTCGACGCCTTGTCGGAACACCTCAATACCAAACAGACCGAGATTGGCGCCGCACGGGCTGCGATCGAAAACCGCATTGGCTTGTTTACGGGGAAAGAATCCAATCTTGCGGCGCGTCGCGAGCCGCTGGCCAAGCCGGTGATTGAAGAACTGGGAACGAAACTTCAGCAAGGCATCTCCGCGCTAACGGCGGCGCAGCAGTCTTTCATCAAGACTATCGATCTCAACCTCTTCAAGTTCCTGACCTAGGGCTGGCCGGGAAGCAGAGCAAGCGTGATGCAGTGGCTAGAGAAGATTAAAGCCCGTTCGACTGTGGTGAACGGGCTTAATAGTCGTCGTCGGCATCGGCCTGCGGAAGGCGGCCTATGCTTTGGAGGAAAGGCGTGAACAAGGGGGAGAGTTCTTTGATGGCGCCCGGATTCCAGTCTTCCGGAGTGCCTAGCGCCGCGCCGTTTTTGAGCCCGAAGCAGAACTGGCGGAAGCCCCTTAAGCCTTCCTCGACGCGGAAGCGGGCAGGTTCTTCCGGGTCGAGTATCGAGCCCAGCAGTCGCTTGAGCTTGCGCGCGCCGCCGTCGGGATTACTCAGCAAAGAATTTGACGCATATGCGCGCAAGATCGCCGGCGGATCTGGCGCTTCGAGCTTGACCAGTGCACCCAGCATTTCGGTCGCCAGTGCGGCCATGTCGTCGGTGAGTCGCAGGTCGTCGGGGTATAGCGAGGCCAGCGCGGAGCGGGCCTCTATCAGGAGTTCCTCCAGCGGCGTTTCGCCCTCAAGGAACTGGAGCGCTGCAATGGCAGACATGCTTCGGAATATCCATTCAGCAGGACTTGTTTTGGCCATTGGAAAACTCACGCGGTCGCTGTCGGAAGAGGCCTGCATTACAAGTCACCCGGTGGATGACGTCAATCGGTCATCAAGCTTCCTATCCAAGTTGGTTCAGAACCTGCGCGAACTCTGTTTGCGTTGGGGACTAATCTCCTCGCCTCCGCGCGTTAACGCCTAATTCGAGACAGCCCATGGCAAAGAAGAGCGAAGACAAAGAACCAGAACTCGCGCCAATCATCATCAAAAAGATTCAGGCGGGGCATGGCGGTGCGCACGGTGGCGCCTGGAAAATCGCGCTCGCCGACATGATGACCGCGATGATGGCGTTCTTCCTGCTCATGTGGCTGCTGGGGGCGACGAACGAGTCGCAGCGCAAGAGCATCGCGGACTACTTCAAGCCCACGCCGAAGAGCATCGTGGATCTGGCCAAAGGCTCAGGCTCTAACGGCGTCTTTGGTGGACGTTCAATGCTGGACGATCAAGGCCTGCCCAATGCCGCGATGCAGACCAGCATCTTCGACACCGCCACGCCCCCCAGAATGAACGCGACCGATAAAGATGAGTCGACCGAGGACGCCGAGGGCTCTGGTGCCGGTGCGGGCGGCCAGAGTGCGGGCAAGGATCAGGGCGCAGAACAAGGCGGTGCCTCCGGCAAAAACGAGGGCGCCGAGAATGCGGGCGGCAAGGCCAAAACCGAAGCCGAGAAGGCGGCCGCAGCAGCCGCCGAGCAGAAGCAATTCTCCGAAGTGGAACAACAACTCAAAGCGGCGCTGGCCAACGACCCCGAGTTAGCCGGCCTTGCGGCCAACGTCAGCATCAAGCGCGACAAGGACGGCCTGCACATCGATTTGGTCGATCAGGCTAATTTCTCGATGTTCAATTTAGGCACGGCGAAGCTGCTACCCAGGGCGCAGACCCTGCTCAAAACCGTCGCGAAGATCGTGGCGAAAGCCCCTAACAAGGTGGCGGTGCGCGGGCATACCGACAGCTTTGGTTTTTCGGATGCCAAGTCCCGCAACAACTGGACCTTGTCCGCCGATCGGGCCGAGACCACGCGTGCCTTGCTGGAATCCTCGGCGGTAACGCCGGACCGCTTTGCGCGCATCGAAGGCGTGGCTGATTCCGATCCGTCGGTGCCGGCTAATCCCTACGACCCCCGAAATAGACGCATCAGCGTCACCCTGCTGACCGATTCCCCATAAGCCGCGCATGAGTGGCCAACGACAACCCGACGAGACGTTTGGACTTATCCCGGCGCAACGGAGACAACAATGTTAAGTGTGATTGGTTTGGTAATTGTGATGGGCGCCGTGTTCGGCGTGTTTGTAGCGCACGGCGGTAATCTGGAGCCGATTATCCATGCCGCGCCGGCGGAGCTGGCCTCCATCGGCGGCGCCGCGATCGGCGCGATGGTTTGCGGTAATGGCCTGGACACCATCAAGGCGGTGGGTGCTGGCTTTGGCAAAACCTTCAAGGGTCCGACCTATCACAAGCAGGAATATCTCGACGTTATTTTTCTGGTCTCCAAGCTCATGAAGGTGCTGCGCAGTGATGGCCCGGTGGCCTTGGAATCCCACGTGGAAAGCCCGGAATCGAGCGCTATTTTTGGTGAATACCCCAAGCTGCTGAAAGACCACACGCTGATTCATCTCATTGCCGACACCATTCGTCTGATGGTGGTGGCCTCCGGCAACCTCAATCCCTATGCCGTGGATGACGTGATGGACAACGCCCTGAAGAAGCATCATCACGAGGCACTCGCCCCGGTAGAGGCGCTGGAAAAAATGGCCGGCGCCTGCCCCGCGCTCGGGATCGTGGCCTGCGTGTTGGGCGTGGTGAAAACCATGGGCTCTATTAATGAGCCGCCGGCGGTACTCGGCGCACTCATCGGTAGTGCGCTGGTGGGTACCTTCATGGGCGTGCTGCTGGCCTATGGCGTTATCGAGCCGCTGGCCAACCGCATGAAACAGGTGATTGATGCAGACAGCGAAATCTATCAGGTGGTGCGCCAGATTATCGTGGCGAGTTTGCACGGCCACCCGCAGCCGCTGGTGATTGAAGCCGCCCGCTCTGGCATTGGCCATCACAACAAGCCTTCATTTGGCGAGGTGTTCGACGGTCTTCGCGGCAAATAAGCCTCGCTGTCGCCTTATTCAGGGCCCGCACATCCCCTTGGGGTGTGCGGGCCCTGTCGTTTCTGGCCAGGCGATCGCGGTAAAGACGATTGCCCGAAAGAATTTTTTTAATCAGCCCTAAAACATTTCGCGTCCGGTCGTTTCCTTATTTCAACAGGGCAATCGTGCCTCCGGAACCAGGACCTCCCGAAGCCAGGTCTTATAAGGAACTGAAATGACCGTTATCAATACCAATATCTCTTCCATCCAGGCCCAGTCCGCGATGCGCACCACGCGCGCGTCGACCGAGAAGGCGATGGAGCGTTTGTCCACCGGCCTGAAGCTTAACTCCGCCGGCGACGACGCCGCAGGCCTCGCGATTTCCTCGCGCATGACCTCGCAGATCAAGGGCCTGAACATGGCGGTGAAGAACGCCCAGGACGGGATTTCGCTGACGCAGACCGCCGAAGGCGCGTTGGGCGAAGTGCAGAACATGCTGCAGCGGATGCGTGAACTGAGCCTGCAGGCCGCGAACGACACCAACAGCTCGGACGACCGCGCCTATCTGCAAACCGAACTGAAAGCGCTGTCGACCGAAATCGACCGCGTCGCGGCCACCACCACGTTCAACAACCAGAAGCTCTTTTCCGGCAGCGATTTCGGTTCGTTCTCCGGCAGCGGCACGCCGACCTCCCCGTCGACGGTGACGCTGAAGATTCAGGTGGGCTCGAACACGGGCGCCAGCGACAAGGTGGAAATCACCTTGCAGGAAACCAGCGCTTCGGTGCTTGGGGTTGAGGTGGCGGC
>CAMCQE010000155.1 GCA_945876945.1 Klebsiella pneumoniae | reverse complement strand
GGAGGTTTTGGGGTTGAGCATAGCGAGGGGGTGGGGTGGTGGAAAAGCGGGGCAATCTGATCGCCAGATTCTCTTCGAGGATCTCAAGCGAGGTTGTTGATGTCGGGCTGGCCCGTTCATGCTTCGACAAGCTCAGCACGAACGGGGTTTGGGCGCGCAGGCTGGTGCGGGAGGACGGCAACGAGGGCACAGCGCCGGCCCGTTCATGCTTCGACGGGATCAGCACGAACGGGGTTTGAGCGCTGGCATGTTTCGACAGGCTCAGCACGAACGGGGTTTTGGCGCACACAAGCTTCGACGGGCGAAGGCGCGAACGGGGTTTGGGGGCACAGGGCAGCTCGAGGTGAGCCGAAACGAAAGCTGAGATCCACCACGCCGGCCCGGCCTGTTAGGTCGCGCTGGCCCGGCCTCATGCGTCGTCATGGCCCAGCCTCACGCGTCGTTGCCGCCCAGCCTCATTCGTCGTCATGGCCCGGCCTCACACCTCGTTGTGGCGCAGCCTTTCCCCCGTTCGTGCTGAGCTTGTCGAAGCATGAGCGGGCACGCACAGCCCTTAACCCGACTTCCCCGCCTCCTGCGCCGCCGCCAACTCCCTGAACAATTCCACGCCGCCGCTGGCCACGGCCTTGCCCAGAATTTCCACGTATAGCCGCTCGCGGGCGGCCACGGTGTCGTTGCGGGTGGTTACCAGCAACTTCACCTGCGCTTGGCCGGTTTGGGGATGGAAGCAGACTTTGCGCGGTAGGACGCCGCCCACATGTTCGCCCTGCAGCTGCAGCTTTTCGGTTTGCAGGTAGTGCCGCGTGAAGGCGATGTTGCTGGCACCGATATCGCTGGCGCCGTTCAGTACCGCGCCACCGCCGGCAATTTTCACCAGTAGCCGCTCGCGTCGCCCGCCATGTTTGAGGATGGCGTTAATTAACACTTCCATGGCGAAGAGCCCGTAGCGCAGCGTGGAGTCGTTGGCCTGCGCCGCCGGCGAAAAACTCGCCGCGGGCTGCGCCAATAAAAAGTGATTAAGCCCGCCCACGCCGGCCACCGGATCCCAAATGCAGGTCGCAATGCAGGAGCCCAGCGTGGTGAGGATGTATTCGTGCTGATTGCTCACATAGCACTCGCCGGGCAGCACCTTCACCGCCGGCGCCTGACGGTGCGGATCCCAATAGCGATTGATGTGTTCGAAGCCGGGCAACGTGGCCGGCAGAGTGGGGCGGGAAGTGCTCATGCGAACCGGCGGCCGGCGTCGCGCCGGGTGTGCCGCAATGGCGTGGTCTGTTGGCAAGGCGGCTGAGAAGTGATGGCCATTCCCGGTACTCTGTTCTGGCCCCGCACAAGATCCACTGTCTTGCTTTCGGCCGGTCGAGTCGGCTATCGGCCTCATGCCGCTACCGCTTGAAAGCACAGAGCCTAGGCCTACAGGACCGCGAGATCCCTACGCGGCCCTACATCGGGTATGCCTATACCACCAGAAAGTCACTGGCATCGAGCGTGGGATGCACGCTCGTGCCCAGCACCGCGAACTGCACTTCATCGCCCGCCGTGGCGGAGCCGGTGGGGTCGTAGTAGAGCTTGCCGGTGGCGGCGTCGTAGACGATGCGGTCGTCGGCCTGCGCCGCCACGCTGCCAAGGCACAGGCTGTTGGCGTCGAGCGCGGTGCCGGCCACGCTGCCCACAACGCCGAGCGCGGTAAAGAGCGCGTCGTCCAGCATCAGCTGATCGCTGCCGTGGGTGAAGTCGGTCACGGTGTCTACGTTGCTGTTCGCGAACAGAGAGTCGAAGTAGAACCTGTCGTTGCCGTTGCCGCCGGTCAGACGGTCCGCGCCCGCGCCGCCGTGAAGCTGGTCGGCGCCGTCGCCGCCGTTGAGGGTGTTGGCCGCCGCGTTGCCTATCAAGCTATTGGCCAGCGCGTTGCCGGTGAGATTGAACGCCACGGCGTTGGTCAGCGTGCCGTTCTCCACGTTGGCGCCCAGCGTGTAGCTGCCGCCGGTTGTGCTTATCGCCACCTTCACCACGTCGGTGCCTGCGCCGGCGGCTTCCGTCACCACATCGCCGGTGCCCACCACGTAGGTGTCGTTACCCGTGCCGCCGTTCAGGCGGTCAGCGCCGGCGCCGCCATCCAGGGTGTCGTTGCCACCGCCGCCGTTCAGCGTGTTGGCCGCCGCGTTGCCTATGAGGGTATTGGCCAGCGCGTTGCCGGTAAGATTGAACGCCACGGTGTTGGTCAGCGTGCCGTTTTCAAGATTCGCGCCCAGGGTGTAGCTGCCGCCGGCGGTGGTAATGCCCACCTTCACGGTGTCGGTGCCGGCGCCGATGCCTTCCGTCACCACGTCGCCGGCCACGCCCACGATGTAGGTATCGTTGCCGGCGAGGCCCGCCATCTGGTCACTGCCCGCGCCGCCGTTCAGCACGTTGTTGAAGGCGTTGCCCCTCAGCGTATTGGCGAGCGCGTTGCCGGTGAGGTTGTAGTTAACGGCATTGGTCAGCGTGCCGTTTTCCACGCTCGCGCCCAGGGTGTAGCTGCCGGCGGCAGTGGCGATGGCGACTCTCACGGTGTCGGTGCCAGACGCATCCACCACTTTGTCGGTCAGCACGTCCACCACGTAGGTGTCGTTACCGCTACCGCCCACCATGGAGTCGCTGCCGGTGCCGCCGTCCAGCGTGTCGTTGCCCGCGTTGCCTTGCAGATAGTCGGCGCCCGCCAGCGCCTGAATGATGTCGTTGCCCGCGGTGCCGTTAAGCAAATCCGCCCCGGCGCTGGACGCGATGCTGTAGGTCACGTTGTCAAACTGCAGCAGCTCAAAGTTTTTGAGCGTTACCTTCTGAGTGGAACTCCCTCCCCCGCTCGCTGCCGACACCGTCGCCACCAGCTCAATGCCGCCGCTGGCGGGCAGCACGATAGTGAAATTACCCGACGGATAGGAATCGGCGTAGGCAAAGGTGTCGATGCCGGCTTCGCCGTTCACAATGTTGTTTAGCAGGTCGAGGGGGCTGCCGCCGCCGTTGACCGTGCCAAACAGGTCGGAGTCGGTGGAGACGGTGTCGTTGCCGGCAGTGAGCGTAAAGGTAGTCATGGGGTTTCCTTTGCAGAGGGCGATCCGCCCACCGCATTAACAATGAGACCGTTGGGATCTACGGCGAGAAAAGTCACCCGCCGCTCCTGCAAAAAACTTTCGCCCGCGCGTTCCTTCAGCATGGCAATAGTGCTGAGCGCGCCGGCGGCGATACACATCGGCGCCAGCACGCTCACCGAACGCCAGTAGCGCACCGGCTGCCCGGTGTGCGCGTTGAGAATGTGGCAATAGCGCTGGCCGTCGAGATCGAAATAGCGTTCGTAGTCGCCGCTGGTGGCAAGGCCGCCGCGGGTCAGCGGAATGGTGGCGATGAGCTGGCGGAGGTCGCGCGGGTCGTTAATGCCAATCTGCCAGGGCGTGCCGTCTTCCTGCGGGCCGATCGCCGCAATATCCCCGCCCAGATTCACATAGCCGCCGATGGCGCCGCGTTCGCGCAGCGCCTGCGCCGCGCGGTCGGCCGCGTACTCTTTGCCAAAGCCGCCGAAGTCGATCTCCATGCCAGCGAATGACAGCCGCGCCGTGTGGTGCTCGCGCTGCAGATGGGCAAATCCCACGCGCGCTAGCAGTACTGCGAGGGTGCTTTCGTCCGGCACGCGCGGCGTGCGGAAATCCCACGCCTGCCGGAGCACGCCGGCGGTGATATCAAACAGCCCGCCGCTTTCCTTGAACAGCGCGGCGGCAAAATCGAGCAGCGCGCCAGTTTCTTCATCGCAGGCCACGGGCGTGCCGCTGCCAGCCTCGCGATTGATGTGGCTCACCACGCTGTCGTCGCGGTAGCGCGAGAACTTGCCTTCGATGCGCAGCACCTCTTCCACGGCGGCGGCCATTTGCCGCTGCGCTTGCGCCGGCGTTGCGGCCACCGTCACGACCTCGTTGTCGCAGGCCATGGCTTTGAAGTAGCTGCGGTAGACGGGCATTGCGGCGCTCAGAAATACCAGGTCATGCCGACCTGAAAAATGTTCGCCTTGAAAGGTTCAAGGTTCACGCTGCCGTCGCCAAAGGGATACCAGTCGGTGTGCTGCTCGTAGCGCTCGTAGCGAAAGTCCACCAGCACGTCTGGCGTTACCAGCTTGCTCACCTTCATGCCCAAAGAGGCACCGCCAAAGCTCGACAGGCGCTGGTCCTGCGATTGAATGACATCGAGCGGCAAACGTTCGGGCGAGGGATCGTTAAGCGCCTCTACATAAAAGCTCGCGGCGTTTTGCGCGTACAGGCGCACGAAGGGCGTGAGCGTCCAGCGACCCGGCAGCGGCTGCACGTATTCCACGGCGGCGGTGTGGGCGTGGATGTCGAAGGTATCGCTGTAGTAGCGATAGCTCATGCGCGCCGTGCCTTTGGTGGCCAGAAAATAGTGATTCCAGCGCGCCAGCAGCGTGGTCTGGTTTTTGGTGTTGGGTCGGTTGTCGTTGAACTTGTAGGGATCGGAGAACTCTCCGTCGCCGGAGGAATAGGTGAGCGTGAGCTGCGCGATGTCGCGCGGCCCCAGCACCTGCGTGAGCCCCACCAAGCCCTGGTAAATCACTTTCGGCCGACGGTTCACGCCAACGCGCGGCACGTTGACCTCGTCGTCGGTTTTCCCCACGCCCAGCGTGAGCGTGGTGTTTTTGCTCTCCGTGCTCATCGAGCCGGTGGCGGAGTAGGCGTTCGATTCGTAGTCGCTCTCGCTCGAGTTCGACACCCCAAAGGTGAAACTGCCGCGATCGAAATAGCGCGAAATCGAGAAGTCCGTGCCGATGCGCTGGTCCTTCAAGGCTGCGGACCGCAGGCGTTGGCTGTGGTAGTAGGGCGAGGCGCCGGAGATGGAGTCCACCGTAATGGTGCCTTCCACCGACCACTTCCCCGCGATGGGCAGCAGCGCGGAGATGGCATTGGCCTGCACGCCAATGCGGTCCCAGCCGGGCTGGAAGTCGAGATAGTCGAGATATTTGTAGCTGATTTGTGCGCGGTCTGGCGGGGTGTCGGCGCGGGCGGTTTGCAGTGTGGGCAGCGCCAGCGCGGCGAGCAAAATGCCGCAGCTAATCGTCGGGCGAGCTTCCAGCGTGTTGGGGGATGACTCAGTTGCAGCCACAGCCGCCACCGCCCACGCCGCTGCCGCCCGAGGCGGCTTCTTTACTGAAATACGTATGTTCGTTGTAACGGTTTTCCAGGTGGTCGTTGTCGAAGGTCATCTCGGCTTTGGCGAGCGTGCCTTTCTGCCAGGGCTGCACGGGCTGGGGCAGTTGCGCGCAAGCGCTGGTGCCGATGAGCAGCGCGGCGAAGAGCGTCGGGGCGATGACGCGAGCAATCACGGCGCGGCCTCCACGGCCTGTTTGATCACGGCCTCGAGGTCGTCCTTGCTGCGATCGTTAAAACCGATGTGCTGAAACAGCACCTTGCCGTCGCGACCCACCAGCACGCTGGTGGGCATGCCCTTCACGCCCCACGCCGCCGGCGCGCTGCCGTCGGGGTCGAACACCACCGTAAATTGCGCGGGCGTTTGCTTGAGGAAGTCCTCGGCCTCGGTGCGCTCGGTGTCCACATTCACCGCCACGACCTCAAAACCCTTGTCCTTATATTTCTCCACCATGGCGTTCATCCACGGAAAAGAATGCCGGCAGGGCGCGCACCAGGCGGCCCAAAAATCGACGTAGTGAATTTTCCCCGGCGCGAGCGAGACGGTTTGGCCTTTGGCATCGGGCAGCGCGAGCGCGGGGGCGGCGGCGCCGGTGTCAACGGCCAGGGCGGGGGCGCTGAGCGCGAGCGCCCACAGGGCAAGACCCACCGAGCGGATGAATCGCGGGCAAAAAAGGCGGCTAGGAATCATGGGGTGCATCTCGCGCGAAGGCGTCTCGTGAGAGGGACGGGCCCGATCGCGGGCGTTTGCGCCCTGCCAAATCTGACCCGAATGGCAGACTCCAATGCGGATGCATTGCAGCGTGAGGCGTCTGCTCGTGTCTCAGCATGACCCCCTGCTAACAGCTTAGTTCGACCAGCACGCCGAAACGGCGAACCAGTTCACATTAAGCGTCGCCGCCGGTGGGTGGGCCTCAGGGCGCTGGCGGCTGCGCTTTGCTGGCGAAGATCATCGTCTGCACGAGTTGGGTGAACTCTGGCAGGTTGGTGGGCTTGGCCATGGCGGTGGGAATGCCGTGGGCCTTGGCATCGATGACCAGTTGCGGGTTGAAAGCACCCGAGATCACCGCGCAGTGCACGTGCGCATGTTCCGCTTTAACGACGCTGAGAAAGCGCAGGCCGGTAGTGCGTGGCAGATAGAAATCGCTGATCACGGTGTCCCAGCGCGCGGGGTCGGCGCGCAGCGCCTGCATGGCGCGGTCGGCGTTCTCGAACGGCGTCACGATGTAACCGAGGTGTTTCAACATCACCTTGAACAGGGTGTTGTAGTACGGATCATCATCGAGATAAATCACGCCGAGTCCGGAAAAGGCGGGCATAGGAAGCAGCGCTCTACCTTGGGTTTGGTGAGTTTTCGGCGGCAGGATAGGCGCTTGGCCCGCGCATTCCCTACGCCAGCCTACGCTTGGTGACCCCAATCCGTGGCGGTGCTGGCGGCTGTTACGATAGGTCTCCGGCACGCGCCAAGGCG
>CAMCQE010000154.1 GCA_945876945.1 Klebsiella pneumoniae | reverse complement strand
GAGACCCGCAGCGAGTAGCTGCGCCCGCGCAACACCTTCGCCCGAATGTTTTCGGTGTTTTCAATCGTGCTTTTGGAACTCGCCACCACGGTGCTGCCGCCAGTGGTGGTGTCGATAAGTTCCAGATCGAGATTGTTCAGGCTGCGCGTGGGCGCAAAAGCGCCGGAGGCATCGAAAATTTTGGGGTGCCAAACCAGCGTTGCCATGAGAGCGCCCGTGCTCGAGAGCGTCCCCAGGGGATAAGTCGCGCTGCGATTGCTGCCGCTGGTCCCCCCGAACGCGGCATCCACGTGATAGCCCGTGTTCGCACTCAGCGTGCCGCCATCCTCGACGCTCGGCCGTTCCCCCGCGCTAAAAATCTTCACGCTGTTGTAGACGTTGAGTTGCCCCGCGCCATAGCGGCGGTCGAGGCCATTGGTACTGTCGGGCTGGTAGGCCACAAGCTCGCTGCCGGTGGTATTGCGCGTCTGGCGATCCGCGCCGGCCATCAACAAGGCTTTGACTACCTCGGGACGCAGGGTGTAGCCCGGCGCGCTGTCCTCCAGCAAGGCGACGGCGGAGGTCACCAGCGGGGTGGCCCCGCTCACGTTCGGCCACGGCCCAACGAGATGCGGCAGCGTTCGGCCGGCCCCATAAAAGCTATCCAGCGCGGTCGTGAAGCCGCTGATCGGCGTCGGGGTGGCGCCTACATTGATGGCGTTGTAGCCAAAGCCCAGCAGGTTGCTCCCGTTACCGATAACCCCCACCACCTGAATGAAGTTGCTCTGGTCGATGACCCAGTCCAGGCGACTGAAAATGTCGGCGGCCGAAGTTGGGCTGCCGGCACCGCCCGCCCAGCTGTGATTGGCCAGCGTCCCGCCGGTCGTGATCGGGCGCGAGAAATTGGCGCCGTTGCCGTACAGCACCTGATTCAGCCAGCTGTTGACCTCGTAGCTATCAATCGCGGGCACACCGCTGGTCATGAAATTATCGCTGGCCAGCGCCTGTGCGACGCCGGTGGCGTGCCCGGAGAATCCCGGATTGGTGCCTGCCGAACGGTCGTTGAAGATCAGGTTGGAGAAGCCATTGGCGGCAGGATCTGCCCGATACAGCGGAGAACTGATGTCTGGCCCGCTGTTCGCCTCTACCTGCGTGATGGTGATATGCGTGCCTTTGGCCAGCGCGCTGCCAAGCTCGGTTTGCAGCGCGCGAAACCCGATATCCGTCAGCGCGTCGGCCGCACATGGCCCGCCCACTGAGGCCAGCAACAGCGCGCTGGCAAGGCGCAAGCGCATGGGCATTCGGTTGGGGGCGCGACCTGGCATGAGGGGCACAGTAATGCCATCCCGTGACATCCGCAGGTAGCGCTATCGCGGCCGGAAGGCCGCTCCCACAGGCGCGCGACCTGGCTGCTCGTCACCTTCCTGTGGTGGGAGCGCCCCGGGGGCGGCGAGGTCTCTCCGGAGACTTGGCCGGCTGGCTGGCGCTTGCGGTTGCTGCGGAATCGCCAAACCCCAAGCGCTTCTACCCCGAGCGCTGGCAGCGGCAGGGCCGTGTGACCCATGACATCCGCCATCGCCACTGGGCAGTGCTGCGCCAGATCGGCGACACTGCGGCTTCACTTCTAACAGGACTTTCTCCATGCGCCTCGGCCTCATGCTTGGTTACTCCGGTTCTCACTACAACATGCCCCTCGACCTCGTGCGCGAGGCCGATGAGCTGGGCTACGACTCGGTCTGGACCGCAGAAGCCTATGGCTCGGACGCCGTGACGCCAGCCACCTGGGTGTTGGCGAATACCAAGCGCATTAAAGCGGGCACCGCCATCATGCAACTCGCCGCGCGCTCGCCGTCCTGCACCGCCATGACGGCGATGACCCTGGACCATCTCTCCGGCGGGCGATTTGTGCTGGGTCTCGGGCCATCGGGCCCGCAGGTGGTGGAAGGCTGGCACGGCGAGCGTTATGGCAAGCCGCTGACCCGGCTCAAAGAATATGTCTCAATCGTGCGCCAGATTCTGGCCCGCGAAGGGCCGCTGACTCACAGCGGCGAGCACTACCAGATCCCCTATCGCGGAGAAGGAGCCAGCGGTCTCGGCAAGCCGCTGAAGAGCATCCTCCACGGCAACGCCAAACTCCCCATTTACACCGCTGCCATCTCGCCCAACGGCCTCACCGTGGCCGGCGAAGTCGGCGACGGCGTGTTCCCGGTGTGGATGAATCCCGATCGCTTCGACCTGATACGCGAGCCGCTGGAAGCGGGCTTCGCCAAGGCCGGCGGCGGAAAAAGTCTGTCGCAGTTCGATGTGGCGCCCTTCGTGCGCGTGGCGCTGGGCGACGACCTGGACGCCTGCCGGAAACAGGTCAAGGAATTCCTCGCGCTCTACATCGGTGGCATGGGCGCGCGCGGCAAGAACTTCTACAACGATTACGCCTGCCGGCTGGGTTACGAGGGGCCTGCCAAAGAAATTCAGGACCTCTATCTGGCCGGCCGGAAGGAAGAGGCCATGGCGAAGGTGCCGGATTCGATGGTCGACGAGTGTTCTCTCATCGGGCCGGCGGAGCGGATCCGCGAGCGCCTTGGTCCGTGGCGGGCGGCCGCGGGGCGCGGTGACATCGGTACGATTGTGCTGGTGGTGAACTCGCCCGAGGCCTTGCGTCTGATGGCGAGAGAACTCCTCTGAGCAAGCGTCGAAACTGATTAAAGGCCAGACCGTATGGATAACGCGCCGCTATGGTTGGTCGCCGGCTTTGGCCTTGGCTTGCTGCTGCCGCTGCTGCTGCAGTGGCGCAAGCATGCCGTGAGTTTGCGCAGCAGCCTGCTGCTGATCGCCGCCGCAGGACTGTTGGTTTTGCTCGGTCGTGCGCTGAGTGGTCCGGACCAACAGGAGGCGGGCACGGTCATTGGCCATCTGGCGCGCTTGCTGCTCGGTTTTGGCCTGATTCGGCTGGCCGGGCTTTCGCTCTTCCGGGAGGTCCTGCCGGTGTTCGGGATTCGCCCTGCCCGCATCGTCGAAGACCTGCTGGTGGTGCTGGGCTATGTGCTGTGGAGCTTCTCGCATCTGCATCTCATAGGCCTTGATCCCACCAGCATCATCACGACTTCGGCCGCGCTCACCGCCATTGTGGCGTTTGCCATGCAGGACACCCTGGGCAACGTCATGGGCGGGCTGCTCATTGAAATGGGCGAGAGCATGCACCTCGGCGACTGGGTCCGGATTGGCGATCATGCGGGCCGGATTGAGCAAATTCGCTGGCGGGACACCTCGCTCAGAACCCGAGATGGCGAGCTCGTGGTAGTGCCCAACAGCAGCATCATGCGCGGGACCTATGTGGTGCTCGGCAACCCCGATATGGCACCCGTGCGGGTGCGGCGAACGCTGAGCTTCAACGTAGCGCGTAGCCGGCCGCCGGCCGAGATCGTGGCCCTCGCCGAAGGGGTGGTGAGCGGCGTTGAGATTGCCAATGTGGCCAATGATCGCGCGGCGTCCTGTGTCCTGATGGACACGGGCCCGGCCCATTTCCGCTTCGCTTTGCGCTACTGGCTGACGGACCCCGGGCAGGACGATCCGACCGACTCGGTGGTGCGCATGAAGCTCTACACCGCGCTGCGCCGTGCCGACGTGGCGCTGGCCGCCCCGCAGCAGACCGTATTCGCGAGCATCGATACGCCCGAGCGCACCCGGGCGCTGGCCGAGGTCGATTTGGCCGTGCGCTGCGAAACGCTTCGGCAGGTGTCGATTTTTGCCACGCTGAGCGAAGAAGAACGCTTGACCCTGGCCGCGCGTCTCAAGCCGGCCCCGTTTGCGATCGGTGAGGTGATTACCCATCAGGGGGCGACCGCTCACTGGCTCTATGTGATTGAGCGGGGCGAGGCCGCGGTCTTTGTGGCCACCGAAGACGGCGAGCGTCGCCGGGTGGCGACCATTGCCGCCGGCGGCTTCTTTGGCGAAATGAGTTTGCTGACCGGCGCGCCCCGCCGCGCGACGGTGATCGCGGCGAGCGACGTTGAGTGTTTCCGTCTGGACAAGGAAAGCTTTGAGGGGGTTTTGCAAGCCCGACCCGCGCTGGCCGCCCAGCTCTCGCAGATTCTGATTGAGCGCGAAGAAGGCCTGCGCCAAACCTTGGCCCAAAGCCCGAATGGCAAACCGGTCGCCGGTGAAACGCGCGAGTCCCTCATGTCGCGTATCCTGACCTTCTTCGGCGTCGCCTCTGGCGTGTAAGTCTGGCGCCTCACTCTCTCAAGACGGGAGCTCTGTGATGTTTGAAGGGGCGGAAGTCGGACACAAACTGGCCAAGGCCAGCTACGAGGCCCAGGTCCCGCCCTTGCGTGAGGCCCTGCTGGACGCGCAGTGGGCGCTCAAAGCGACCGCGCGTTTTCCCGTGATCGTGCTGATTGCCGGCGTAGACGGTGCCGGCAAGGGCGAAACCGTCAACACGCTGAACGAGTGGATGGACCCGAGGAACATCCACACCGTGGCCTTCGACGGCGCGACCGAAGAAGAAGCCCACCGGCCGCAAATGTGGCGCTACTGGCGCGAACTCCCGCGTAAAGGCCAAATCGGCATCTTCTTTGGCTCCTGGTATACCGACCCCATCGTCGACCGGGTGTGGAAGAAATCCAGCAAGCCGGAGCTGGAAATGGCGATTGAGCGCATCAATCGCTTCGAACGGATGCTGGCCGACGAAGGCGCGCTGATTCTCAAGTTCTGGTTTCACCTCGACAAGAAATCGCAGCGCGAGCGGCTGGAGAAAATCGACGCCGATCCGGTCATGAGCTGGCAGGTGACGCGCGCCGATTGGCAGCAGTTCAAACGCTACGACCGCTACTCTGCGGTGTCCGAACACACCCTGCGCGAAACCTCGACCGGGCACGCGCCGTGGATCGTGGTGGAAGGTCGGGACGCGCGCTATCGACACGTCACCGTTGCGACCGTGTTGCTGGAGGCGATCCGCAAGCATCTGGCGCTGGGGGCGCCGGCGGCGGGCAACGTGGTGCCGGTCGTGCCGCCAGTCGATGCGCGGAATGTCTTGAACCAGATGGACTTGAGCCGCCGTCTGCCGGCGCGCAAATATCGCGGCGAACTCGCTCGCTGGCAGGGGGAGCTGAACAAGCTGGCCCGCTCAACGCGCTTTGCAGAACGCTCGGTGATCTGCGCCTTTGAAGGCATGGACGCGGCCGGCAAGGGCGGCGCGATCCGGCGTGTCACCGCCGCGCTCGACGCCCGGCAATACCAGATTATTCCCATCGCCGCGCCCACCGACGAAGAACGCGCACAGCCTTATTTGTGGCGCTTTTGGCGCCATCTACCGAGACTCGGCCGCTTCACCCTGTATGACCGCAGCTGGTATGGCCGCGTGCTGGTGGAGCGTATCGAAGGCTTTTGCAGCGAAGCCGACTGGCGGCGGGCGTATGCCGAAATCAACCAGTTTGAGCAGGAGCTGCACGAGGGCGGGGGCGTGTTGTGCAAGTTCTGGCTGCAGATTTCGCAGGACGAACAACTGCGCCGCTTCAGGGCGCGGGAAAGCGTGAGCTTCAAGCATTTCAAGATCACGGACGAGGACTGGCGGAACCGCGAGCAATGGCCGCGCTACGAAACCGCCGCTGCCGAGATGATTGAACGCACCTCTACTACGCAAGCGCCCTGGACGCTGGTGGAAGCCGAAGACAAAAACTGGGCGCGGATCAAGATTTTGCAGACCCTGGTGGAGCGGATTGAGACGGCGCTCGATTAGCCCTTTGTGGGTGCCCTACCGGCGTTTGTCGCTAGCGACCGGGCAGCCCCTCGGGTAGTCTGCAACTCCTTCGATTTCCCTCCCGGAGCTGTTCATGAGCTACACCCTGTTTGGCGCCAACGTGTCGCCGTTTGTTCGTAAATGCCGCGTGGTGCTGGCAGAAAAAAGCCTTAACTACACGCATGAGTCGGTGAACCCGTTTCAGCCGCCGCCGAATTTCCGGCAGCTTTCGCCCTTGGGCAAAATCCCCGCGCTGCTGGATGGCGAGAAATCCATCGCCGACTCCACCGCCATCTGTATCTACCTTGAGCGCTGCAATCCCACGCCGGCGCTGTATCCGACCGACCACTACGAGTACGCCCACGCGCTCTACATCGAAGAATTTATCGATAGCGGCCTGCTGTCGGTGGGCGGCGCGTTGGTGTTTCGCCCGCTGGTGCTGGGACCGATCGCGATGAACCAGCCGCTGACCAAAGAGGTGAAGGAAGCGGCGCTTGAGGTGGTCGAGAATCAGATCGCGCCGATGTGGGATTACCTGGAACGCCAGCTGGGTGCGAATGAGTTTTTTGTCGGCAATCAGCTGAGCATTGCCGACATCACGGTAGCCAGTGCGCACGTGAACCTGTGGCACGGCGGGGTGGACCCGGATCCGGTGCACTGGCCAAAACTCTCGGCGTTTCTGGCCCGGATGTGGGCGCGTCCCTCGTTCGCGACATTGATCGCCGAAGAGCAGAAGCCCTGGAACCGCCGCGAAGCGGTGGCGGCAATTTAAACCGCGCGTCGGCTGCTTGAAACAGCTCTGGACAAGTCCTGCCGGGACTGTTCAGGGCTGCTAAAGAACACGGGGCAAACTTGCTGCCCGCCAACGTCATGCCTGAACGGCATCGATAAAGACAGCGCATCCCTCAGCCTTGATACAAGCCCTGCCTTGTGCAGGGCGTCCTCAGCGTTTCGGCGCGGCGGGCTCTTTCACCTCAACCAGCATGCCTTCCTGCAGCAGGTCGGTGGGGTTGAGGACCACCGGCGCGTTCGCCGCCAGACCGTTCACCACTTC
>CAMCQE010000153.1 GCA_945876945.1 Klebsiella pneumoniae | reverse complement strand
GCTTTCGCCCATGGCATCGGGCGCGGCGAAACCCTGTTCCTCATCGCCATCAGCGGCTGGGCAATTTATTCCATCGCCGGGCGCCCGCTGTTTGCGCTGATGCCGCCCTTGGCGGTCACCACCTACGCCTGTCTCGCCGGCCTCATTTTGATGTCGCCCATCACGCTGTCGCAGTGGGCCGAGGCCGCGCCCCTGCGCGAGGACTGGCGGCTGGTGCTGATGATCGGCGTGCACGCCTTGTTCAGTATGTCGCTGGGATTTGTGTGGTACTTCGAAGGCGTCAAGGCGATTGGCGTCATGAACACGTCGATGTACGCCAATCTGGTGCCGGTGGTGGCGATTGGCCTGTCGGCCGCCACACTGGGTGAACGGCCCGACGGGTCTTTGCTGATCGGGGCGGGGCTGGTGATTGGTGGTTTGCTGGTAGTGAATCGCGCGCAGGCGCGGCTGGCCAAACCTTAAGCCGCGACTTCCGCCGCCTGCTCGTCTTCGGGCAAAAAGCCGCCGGCCTGCATCGCCCACATCCGCGCATAGTGGCCCTCGCGGGCGAGCAGTTCGGCGGGGCTGCCGTCTTCGATAATCTCACCGTGGTGAAACACCACGATGCGATCAAGCCGCGCCAGCGTGGACAGGCGATGCGCCACCACCAACACCGTCTTGCCCTGCATGAGTTCGGCCAGGCTGTTCTGGATATGTCGCTCGGTGACGGAATCGAGCGCGCTGGTGGCTTCGTCCAGCAACAGGATGGGCGCGTCCTTCAAGATGGCCCGCGCCAGCGCGATGCGTTGCCGCTGGCCGCCGGAGAGCTTCACGCCGCGCTCGCCCACCAGGGAGTCGTAGCCGTCTTCAGTTTCCAGAATGAAGTCGTGCGCGTGGGCCTTGCTGGCCGCGGCAATCACTTCGTCATCGCTTGCATCCAGTCGTCCGTAGCGAATGTTTTCCATCAGCGAGCGATGAAAGAGCATCGGGTCTTGCGGGATCATCGCAATCGCCCGCCGCAGGCTTTCCTGCGTCGCCTGCGCGATGTCCTGCCCGTCGATGCGGATTGCGCCGGCCTGGGGTTCGTAGAGCCGGAGCAGGAGATTCAGCAAGGTGCTCTTGCCGCTGCCCGAGTAACCCACGAAGCCTACTTTCTGCCCGCCCGGAATGTGCAGATTGAGGTGGCGGAACACGGGCCGGTTGTCGACGTAGGCGAAGTTGAGCTGGGCAATATCGATGGCGCCGGCGGTGGCGCGTAGGTCTTGCGCCTCGGCCTGATCGAGCACTTCGTGGGGTCGCACAATCATGCCTACGCCGTCGCTCACGTTGCCGAGATATTCAAAGAAGTCGAGAAATTTTCGGGACAGTCCGCGCGCCTGTTCAATCAGCAGCAGCGACAAGCTGGCCGACATCGCGAATTCGCCGGCCGTCATCCGCCCGTCGCTCCAGAGCTGGATGGCGTAGGCCACCATGCCCAGCATGAGTCCCATCGCCGCCGTGAACTGGAACCAGCGAATGGCTTCCATAAACCAGAACACCCGTCGGGCGCGGCCCACTTCAAAGTCGAGAAAGCCTTCCAGATATTGGCGCTCGAAGTCGCGCCGCGCGAAGAGCTTGGCGTTCATGATGTTGGTGACCGAGTCCACAATCTTGCCGCTCACCAGACTGCGCGCGGCGGCGTAATCGCGGGCCAGACGCCGGGCTCTTAACGACAGGGCGAAGGAAATGCCCACATAGCCCACGACCCACGCGCCCAGCACGCCGGCAAGGCCGGTATCAACGTTTGCCAATACCCAGAGCGAGGCGCCGAAACTCACGATCAGCGGCCAGAAATCAAACAGCATGGTCCAGAGCACCTGTGCCGATCCCAGCGAAGTTTCGGCGATGCGATTGGCCAGTGAGCCGGCGAAGTTGCCAAGGAAGTAGCGCTGGGAGTGATGCTGGAGGTAAGTGAAAAGATCGCGCCGAATCCGCCGGCGGAGCGCCGGCCCCATCAACACCAGCACCGTACCGCTGGCGCGCGACGACAACAGAATGCCGAGATTAAGCCCGGCAAAGAGCCACAGCGACGGCGTGACCGCGGGCCACACCGGTGCGCCGGCGGCGAGTGCCGCGTTCACGGCATCCATGATGTGACGAATCGCCCAGGGCAGCAGGATGTTGCACAGGGACTGGCCCGTCTCGAACAGCAGACAAGCAAACACCGCCGGCAGATAAAAGCCCACGAAATGCAGGACAAATCTGAACGGAGTGTCGGGCAGCGTGGGCGCGGCGCTGATGGGGGTCTGTGAGGCGGACTGCATGAGGGGCCGCACTCTACCCTGTTAGCCCGGGCTTGGCATGCCCGCTAAACGAAGGGCTGCCCGCGGGAGCTTGGCGGGCCAGTCACTCGGCCCGCCTTGCGATCAGGGCCTAGAATGAAATCCCGAGCGCGCTCGACAAATCCGCAATCGCCTGCGCTTCGCCGGTGACCTTAATCGTTGTCATGCCGATGGTCTTGGCCGGTTTGAGATTGACCCCGAGGTCGTCGAGATACACCACCTCGTGCGGCGCAACGTTCATGCGCTCGCAGGCGTAAGCGTAAATGCGGGGGTCGGGTTTACGCATCCCGATCTTGCTCGACTCGATCACCTGATGAAACATCGTCATCACTTCGGCCACCTGCGCCGCGCGCGTCGGCGTGCCCCACATGCCAGGCCCTTCGCCCATGTTCACGTTGTTGGTGAGACAGCACACGTGGAAGTCCTGCTTGCAGCGATGCAGCACCTCCACCATGCGCGGCCGCACGTCGCCACCCAGCAGATCAAGCACCGCCCTGCCCTTCACCGCGTGGCCCAGCGCCCGCGATTCTTCTTCAAATAAACGGTCGAATTCCTCCAGCGACACCTGGCTCGATTCAAACAGCGCCCAGGCGTTGGTTTCGTGATTGCGGGCGTTCACGCCGCGCAGAAAATCTTTCGGCAGGCCCTGTTCGGCCTCGAAGCGGGCAAAGGAATCGAACGGCGAAGACGTCAGCACGCCGCCGAAATCCCACAAAATGGCTTTGAAAGTCATGACAGCTTGGGTTCCATTGATAGTCGTAAATGGGCAGCCCGGCCCGCTGGTCAGCGGTGCGAGCGGGCTGGCACACTTTAGCCGGCTCGTCCTGTCACAGAAACCCATCCGCGCCTTAAGGGATCACGCATGACCTATACCGACGTTCGCTTTCCCGCCAACGGGCTCACGCTCGCCGGCCGGGTGTACCTGCCTGCGGGCGACGGGCCGCACCCCATCGTCGTGCTCTCGCACGGGTTCTCGGCCTTGATGGCGATGGGTCTGGATGATTACGCGCGCGTCTTTTGCGAGGCTGGTCTGGCCTGCCTCGCCTACGACCACCGCAACTTTGGCGACAGCGACGGCGCGCCGCGCCACGAGATCGACCCCTGGCAGCAGGTGGCGGATATGCGCGACGCCGTGAGCTATGCGCGCTCGCTGCCCAACATTGACTCAGAACGCGTCGGGCTGTGGGGCACGAGCTTTGCCGGCGGGCACGCGCTGGTGGTGAGTGCGCTCGATCGCCGCGCGAAATGCGTGGTCTCACAGGTGCCGCTGGTGGCGGGCTACAACACCTTGCTGAGTTGGGTGGGCGGCGCGAACTGGGACAAGATGCAGGCGCGCTTTGCGGAAGATCGCGACGCCCGCTATCGGGGTGAAGCGGCGCGCGTGACTAAACCGGCGCGGCCCGGCGATCAAACCTCGGAGTGGGTGACGGCGATCGGCGCGGAGCAGGTCTATCCCAACGAAATCACCCAGCGCAGTCTGGAACTGCTGGGCAGCTACGAGCCCGCGCAGTTCATTGCCCGGATCGCGCCCACCCCCTTGCTGATGATTCTGGCCACCGAGGACACCCAAACCCCCTACGCGGGCCAACGCGCGGCGTTTGACTTGGCCGGCGAGCCCCGCGAATTGGTGCTCTTGGAAGGTCGCCATTACGAGCCCTACACCACGCTGTTCACGCCCGCCGCGAACGCGGCCCGCGACTGGTTTTTGCGCTATCTCTGAAGGGGCTAGACGGACAACAGCTTGGCAGCGACCGCTCCCAGCACCAGGGCAATGGCATAGCGCATGAACGTCAGCGGTGCCCGGGTACTGACCCAACTGCCCACGAGTACGCCCGGAATGGACCCGATCAACAAGTTCAGCAGCAATCCAAAATTCACATTGCCGAGTAACAGGTGCCCCATGCCGGCCACCAGCGCAAGCGGAATGGCGTGGGCAAGGTCGGTACCGACCAGCCGACTCGGCGTCATGCGTAACGGATAGAGGTAGAGCAAGACAACGGTGCCCAACGCGCCGGCGCCGATCGAGGTCAGCGTGACCAGCACGCCAAGCATCACCCCGGACGCCACGGTTAGCGGCGGCTGCAGCGCGATAAAGCGATCGGAGTCGCCGATGCGAAACCGGCGACCAATGGCGTGCAAGCCATCCTTGAACACCATGCCCAGCGCGGTGAGGATCAGCGCGAAAGCCAGCGCTGTGAGAATCACCCCGCTTTTCATCTGGCTCATGTCGTTCATGCGCATCCAGAACAATGTGAGCGCCGCCCCTGGCAAGCTCCCCATCGCCAAGCGCCGCACCACCTGCCAGTCCACGGTTTCGTGCTTGTGATGAATGGCAACGCCAAAGGTTTTGGTAATGCAGGCGTATAGGAGATCGGTGCCCACTGCGGTGTGCGGGGCCACCCCGAACATCAGCACCAGAATGGGCGTCATCAGGGACCCGCCACCCACGCCCGTAATGCCCACAATCGTGCCCACCAGCACCCCGGCCAGTGCGGTCAATCCATCAAAAGCCAAATCAGTTCTCCAGCATCCGTGGTCGGGTAGCGTAGTTGAGTGTGAGCGCGAAATATCCTGCAGGGGCGTTTAAGTCGACGCGTCGCGATTATGCAAGGACGGCCGGCGGCGAATTAGTTGAATGCGGCATATGAATAGAAGCCCATCGCAGCGCGGCATTTTTGACCGCGATGAGAAGCCTCGAAATTGGCCGCCTCTCGCCTATACACTCGAGCTTCCCGGCGGCCAGCGCTCCTGGTGCCGCTCTCGCAAGACCAACCAGAAAGGCATTCCACATGGGCATGAAAGCCGCCAGAAACTGCATCGACTTAGGGATTATCTGCAAAGACATCAACGCCAGCCTGGCGTTCTATCACGGCCTGCTGGGCTTGCCGAAAATCGGCGAAATGCCGGTACCGTTCGGCCTCATGCATCGGCTGGCGTATGGCGAGAGCTTTATCAAACTCATCGACCCCAAGGTCGTGCCCGAAGCGGGCCCGTTGGGTCTGACCAAAGCGCTCGGCTTTCGCTACCTCACCTTCCAGGTGTTGAACATCGACGAAGTCTGCGATGAATGCACCAAGGCCGGTTTGAAGTTTGATATCCCCAAACAGGAACTGATGCCCGGCGTGACCATCGCCATGGTGCGCGACCCCGACGGCAACGTCGTCGAATTCGTGCAGCGGGCCTGAGCCATGGACAAGTCCGCCTTCTTCGCCGACGCCCGACACGACCTCACCGGTCCGCTGGCCGGGATCCGCGTGGTAGAAGCAACCACCACCTGGGCCGGCCCGATGGCGGGCTGCGTGCTGGCGGACTTTGGTGCCACGGTCATCAAGGTGGAGCACCCGGACGGCGAAATCCTGCGCCGGGTGCCGCCCACCTACGAAGACTCCAATCTCTCGCTGTTTCACGAAACGGTGAACCGCAACAAGCAGAACGTGTCGCTTGATTTGCGCCATCCCGAAGGACGTCGCCTGTTCCTCGCGCTGTGCGCCGGGGCCGACATCGTCATTGAAAACTTCAAACCTGGCACGCTGGCCGGCTGGGGCGTGGGCTACGCGGATGTGAAAGCCGTGAAGCCCGACATCATCTACGTCTCGGTCAGCGGCTTCGGCCAGTTTGGGCCGCTCTCCGACCGCCCGGGTTATGACCCGATCGCCCAGAACTACAGCGGTTGGTCATCGCTTAACGGCGCGCCGGACGACGGCCCCACCAAAGCGCCGACTTTTCTGGGCGACGATCTCGGCGGCGTGCACGGTGCGCTGGGCGCAATGGCCGCGCTGTTCCATCGCCTGCGCACCGGCGAAGGGCAGCACGTCGATATCGCCTTAACCGACGCACTCATTTTTCAGAGCGATGGTCTGCTGGCCGCCGGCGCGCTTGGCATCCCCATGCGGCGCTGGGCGAATCAGTTTGCGATCGCCGCGCCGGTCAATCGCTATGCCTGCACCGACGGCTACATCTACGGTGGTGTGCTGCTCGACTCGCACTGGAAGCAGCTGGCGCGGATCATCGGTCGCGAAGATCTCGCCGGCACCGTTGGCATCGAGCGGATCAAACGCCGCGAGGAGTTCGATCTGCTGGTCGCCCAATGGTGTATCCGCCACAGCACCACCGAGGTGGTGGACTTATGGAACGCCGCCGGCCTCGCCGTCACCCGCGTGAACAGTTTTGCCGAAGCCGCGCGCGAGCCGCATCTGGCCGCGCGCGAGATGCTGCAGGACGTCACCTTGACCGACGGCAAGACCGTACCCATCGTTGGCCCCGCGGCCAAGTTCTCGCGCACCCCGGTGCGGATTCGGCATGCCGCGCCGGCGCTGGGTCAGGACAATGCGGAGATTCTGGGCGCGCTGGGCGTGGATGCGGCGGGGCTGGAAGCGCTGAAGCGGGACGGGGTGATTTAAGGCGGTCAGCAGCGCTCAGACCCGTTCGGGCTGAGCCTGTCGAAGCCTGAACGGGCCGGCACTGCACTCAGAAATCCGCCTCCGCCACGCCCTTCGACAAGCGCA
>CAMCQE010000152.1 GCA_945876945.1 Klebsiella pneumoniae | reverse complement strand
GCGCCGGCACGTCCGGCACCAGCGTGTGCAGGGCGTTCGCCAGCTGCACCAGATTCCACCAGGCAATCTGCGGCTGATGGCCATAGCGGTAGCGCTTGCCTTCCGCGTCGGTGGTGTTCGGCGTCCAGTCGGGATCGAAGTTTTCCAGCCAGCCGTAGGGGCCATAGTCGATAGTGAGGCCGAGGACCGACATGTTGTCGGTGTTCATCACCCCGTGCACAAAGCCCACCCGCATCCAGTGCACGATCATGTGCGCGGTGCGGGCCGCCACCTCTGCCAGCAGGGCCAGATAGGTCTCAGTCGACGGCGCGCCGAGCTGTGGGAAGTCCGTGCGCAGCGTGTGGTCCACCAGCGCCCGCAGCAGTTCGGTTTCGCCGCGCGCGGCGAACAATTGAAAATTGCCGAAGCGAATGAAGTTGGGCGCCACCCGGCACACCACCGCGCCGGGCTCGGCCTTCGGGTGACCGTCATAGAACATATCGCGCATCACCGGCTCGCCGGTGGCAATCAGCGACAGCGCACGCGTCGTCGGCACGCCCAGATGATGCATCGCCTCGCTACACAGGAATTCGCGCACGGAGGAGCGCAGTACGGCGAGACCATCCGCCATCCGCGAATACGGCGTGGGGCCGGCGCCTTTGAGCTGCAGCGTCCAGCGCTGGCCGGCGCGGTTCACCGTTTCGCCCAGATTGATCGCGCGCCCGTCGCCAAGCTGCCCCGCCCAATGCCCAAACTGATGGCCGCCGTAGCACATCGCGTACGGGTCCATGCCGGGCCACAGCTCGTTGCCCGCAAATACGCGCAGAAACGCCGGGGACGCGCAGTCCGCTGGGGTGAGGTCGAGCAGCGTTGCGACTTCCGCCGCATGCGCCACCAAGCTCGGCGCGACGACCGGCGTGGGGTGAACCCGGGAATACGCGGCCCCGGCGACCTGACGGCGGTAGTTGTCGCTCACCGGATCGGCCGGCAGCGTGCGCGTAAAGGCGTTATCGAATTGCAGTCCGGTCAGGGGAGAGTGGCTCACGGTGTCCCTTTTACATAGTTATCGAGGGTGCCGGGCGCGATGTCGCCAGACTTGAATGCCACCAACTGACGTTCAGGATTGAACACCATATAGGTCGGCGTGCCGGTAAAGCGCTCGCCGGTGGCGGCTTCAAACATTTTGCCCATCGTGTCGCTGTCCGCCACCACGGTGGGATACGAAAACGGTTTTTTCGCGAGATACGCCTGCACCGCCGGCAGTGCGGTCGGGCCATCCAAGGACACGCCGAGAACCTCGGCATCCTTGCCCTTGTGCCGGTCGTGAAACGCCGAGATCAGCGGATATTGACGGCGGCACACGGCGCAGTAGGTCGTCCACATCATCAGCACCGTCCAATGCCCGGGAGCAATGCTGGCGGCCAGCGTGGAATCCTTGCCGTCGACGGTTTTGACCGGCAATCCGGCGGCCTGAACGGCGCCGGTAAGGGCCAGCATGAGCAGTGCGCCTAGCATTCCACGCCCATGGCGGCTTGCTTTCGCTTCGGCCTGTCGGCGCGCAAGACTCACGTCAGCAGCGCCCGCACTTTCGCCGCACCGTCTTCCAGACACTGCTTGCCGTCGTCGATCTTGGCGCCCATGCGGGCGAAGCCATGAATCATCCCGGCATAGCAGTGATAGTCAACGCTGACGCCGGCGGCGCGGAGCACTTCCGCATAGGCCAGCCCTTCGTCCAACAGCGGATCGAATTCGGCGGTTTGCACAATCGCCGGCGGCAAGCCCGCGTGACTCGCGGCGCGGAGCGGCGAGGCTTGCGGATTGGCCCGGTCTTCAGGCTTGGGCAAATACCAGTTGGTGAACATTTCCATCGCGGCGGCGGTGAGCAGATAGCCTTTGCCGTTGGCCCGCATCGACGCGGTGTCGCCGGCAAAATCGACCGCCGGGTAGATGAGCAGTTGCGCCTTCACCCAATCCTCTCCGGCGTCGCGTAGCGCCAGACACACCAGCGTTGCCAGACTCGCGCCGGCCGAGTCACCGCCTACCGCAATGCGGGCGGGGTCTATAGCCAGTTCTGCCGCGCGGCGGGCCACTTCACGGGTGGCCGCGAGACAATCCTCGAGCGCCGCCGGGAAGGGGTGTTCCGGCGCCAGCCGGTAATCGATCGCCACTACCGTGAAGCCGCCGGCGTAGGCCAGATGGCGACAGAGATGGTCGTGCGAATGCAGATCGCCTGCCGACCAGCCGCCGCCGTGGTAGTAGACCAGCGCCGGCAAGCCCGACGCAGGCACTTCGCCGACGGGTTGATACCAGCGGGCCGGGATCGCGCCCGCGGGGCCGGCCAGACTCAGTTCACGCACCGCGGCCAGCGGGCCCGGGTCATACACAAAATTGGCGGTGCCGGCCGCATAGGCCTGACGAATAGCGAGCGCGTCGCCGGCACCAAACGGTGAACCCGCCTTGGCGGCGGCTTCGAGCAGGGCGGCACATTGGGGATGCAGCGGCATGGTGATCTCCAGAGCGAAAGGGTGCCCGCACGATAGCCGTGCGGGCGGTCAAAGTCATCGCCGCGCCGACTCAGGCGGCACTGGCGTCCTGCTGGTCACGCGGCGGCGGGAAGCGATCCATGGTGCGCAGCTCGGGGAACAGCTTCATGAAACTCGCGACCACGACCAGCGTCGCCACCCCGCCTAGCAGCACCGCCGGCACCAGCCCGAAGAGCCGCGCGGTGGCGCCGGATTCAAACTCTCCCAACTCGTTGGAGGAGCCAATAAACACCGAGTTCACCGCGCTCACCCGGCCCCGGATCGCGTCCGGGGTTTGTAGCTGCACCAGCATGTGACGGATGTAAATGCTGATCATGTCGCCCGCGCCGAGACACACCAGCGCGCCCAGCGAGAGGCGGAAATCGGTCGAGGCGCCAAACACCAGCGTCGCCAGCCCAAATACTGCGACCCCGCCGAACATCCAGCGCCCGACATGCCGCCCGATAGGACGCCACGCCAGCAGGCCAGCCATCGCCACTGCGCCCAAGCCCGGCGCGGCGCGCAAGATGCCAAGCCCCACGGGCCCCACGTGCAGGACGTCGGCGGCAAAAATCGGCAGCAGCGCCGTGGCGCCGCCAAACAGCACGGCGAAGAGGTCAAGGGAAATCGCGCCCAGCACCACGCGCTGGCTGAAGACGAAGCGCAGGCCTTCCAGCGTGTCGCTGAACTGCCAGCTAGCCTTCGCCGTGGGCGCTAAAGGTTTGATCGCCAGCACCAGCGCCATGGCCAGCAGGAGGAGGGCGGCGGTCGCGCCGTAGACCACGTCGGGCCCTAGCAGATAAAGCAGGCCGCCCACGCCGGGGCCGCCAATGGCGGCGGCCTGAAACAGCGCGCCGTTGACCGCCACCGCGCTGGGGAAGACTGCCGGTGGCACGAGCTTGGGCGTAATCGCCTGACCGGTGGGCATCCAGAACGCGCGCCCGGCGCCAAAGAACGCCATTGCCACGTACATCGCCCAGATGTGGCGCTCGCCGGACCATACGAGCCAGAGCAAAACCCCCGCGCTCACCACCTCGCTGGCATAGGCGCCTACCAGCACCAGCCGCCGGTCGGCGAGATCCGCAATCTGCCCGGCGGGCAGCACCAGGGTAACGAAGGGCAGGAATTGGGCGAGGCCCGCAAGCCCCAGCGCCAGCGGGTCTTTGGTGAGCGCGTAGAGCTGCCAGCCGGCCGCGACGGTGAGCATCTGCCAGGCCAGCGTCGCCGCGAAGCGCGCGCCGGCATAAAAGGCAAAGTCTGGATGCCGCAAGGCTTCCAGTACGGCGGGCAGGCGCATCGTTAAGGTTGATGCAGTATCGCGTCGTGCAGCAGTTCGAGTGCGGCCTGCGTGTATTTCCACATATTGGCTTCGCGGTCGTCGCCGGCGTTTTCAATCAGCCGCACGCGGCGCACCGGACCGTCCACCACCAGCCAGCACACGCCGGAAGGAATGCCGTAGCGCGAGCCGGTGGGCCCGGTGGTGCCGATTTCCGCCACCGACCAGGTCGCGCCCAGCTTCTCGCGGATGGCCACCGCACAGCGGGTGACGTAGTCCTCGCTCAAGGGCAGCACGCCTTTGACCACCTCGTCGGGAATATCCAGCAGAATGCGGCGCGCCTCGCGGGTGTAGATCACGCCGCCGCCGAGGAAATAGGCGGAGGCGCCGGGGATGGCGAGCAGCGCGGCGGAGATGAGGCCGCCGGCGGAAGATTCGGAAACCGCCACCGTTTGATTGCGGGTTTTCAGTTCGGCCGCGACTTCGGCGGCAAGCGTGGATAGCATGGTCATAGACTGCCGGCTCCTTGGGCGTGGCGAAGACACGGGAGAGTAAGTTGGAAAGCACGAATCCTCAAATGCGCGCCTGGCGCTGCGCGGCGTTTGGCGAGTATCAGCAGCTGAGTTTGGAGACCATTGCGCGACCCGCTCCGGCACCCGGCGAGGTCGCAGTGACGGTCCACGCCATCGCGCCCGGCTTCCCGGACATGCTGATGGTGCAGGGGCTGTATCAATTGAAACCGCCGCTGCCGTTTACGCCCTGTGCGGATTTCAGCGGCGTGGTGAGCGCAGTGGGCGAGGGCGTGAGCACCTTCAAGCCCGGCGACCGCGTGATGGGCGTGGTGCGCTTTGGCGCGGCGGCCGAAACCCTGACGGTCAAGGCCAGCGACCTGTTACCACTGCCCGCGCGTTTCGAGTTTGCCGACGGCGCGGCCTATCTCGTCGCTTACAAGACGGCCTATGTGGCGCTCGTGGTGCGCGGCGGTTTGAAGGCTGGCGAAACCCTCTTAGTCCACGGGGCGGCCGGCGGTGTGGGGCTGGCGGCGGTGGAACTCGGCAAGCACCTGGGCGCGACGGTGATCGCGTTGGCGAGCAGCGACGAAAAACGCGCCCTGGTGAAAGCCAAAGGCGCCGACCATGTGCTCGACGCCCGTGAGCCGCGCTTCCGCGACGCTGTGAAGGCGCTGACCCATGGACGCGGCGCAGACGTCATCTACGACCCGGTGGGCGCCGAAGTATTCGATGAATCCCTGCACTGCATCGCGGTGTTCGGGCGCCTGCTGGTGGTGGGCTTTGCCGGCGGACGCATTCCGCAGTTGCCGGTCAATCTGGCCTTATTGAAGCAAATCGCAATTGTCGGCGTGCGCGCCGGCGAATACGGTCGGCAGTTTCCGGCGGGCGGCGCGGCGGTCAATCAGGCGCTGCTGCAACTGGCAGAAGCGGGCCATTGCACCCCGCACATTCATGCGGCGTATGGGTTTGAAGATTTGATTCACGTGTTCGACCGCATCGCCGCCCGCGAAGTCATCGGGCGGGTGGTGATGCACTGGTAGGAGAAAACAAGATGCGAATTGGCACGCTCATTCGAAATATGGGGCCGCAGTCGACCGCCGCCACGCTGCGGGCCTGCGCCCTGCGCGCCGAAGCCGCCCGGCTAGACGATCTCTGGACGCTGGACCACATCGCCATTCCGCCGGCCGAATCCGAAGGCTCTGGCGGGCGCTACCTCGACCCCCTCGCGACCCTCAGCTTTCTGGCCGGCATCACCACCCGCATCGGGCTGGGGGTGACGGTGTTGATCGCGCCCTATCGGCCGCCGCTGCCTACCGCCAAATGGGTGGCCAGCGTGCAGGAATTGTCCGAGGGACGCCTGCAACTGGGGCTAGGTGTGGGCTGGATGGAGGCCGAGTTCCGCGCGCTGGGCGTTGACCGCCGGAAGCGCGGGGCGCTCACCGATAACTTGCTCGCGTTTATGCATGACTGCTTCGCCAACGACGTGGTGAGCCTGAACGGCCAGGAGTTTCTGTTCAAACCGCGCCCGGCCCGGCCGCCGTTCCTGTTGGGCGGGGCGGCCGAACATGCGTTCGGTCGCATCGTGCGCTACGGCGACGGCTGGATGCCGATGAAGGGCGACCCGGATTTTCTACGCGAGCCCGTGCAACGTCTTACCGCGCTGATGCTGGCCAGCGGCAAAGGCGCGCCGCAGGTGGTGCCGCTTACCAGCCTCCCGCTGGATGATTTGCCCCAAGCCCGCGATCAACTGGACGCGCTGGCCGAGATAGGCGTCACCGGCGTGGTGCACGCCGGGCGCTACGCCGACGAAGCCGCCTTCGCCACGCAGGTCGAACTGCTGCAGGCCCTGCGCTGAGCAAGCCCATGACCGACGAGTCCAGAATCTCCCGCGACCCGCTGCATGGCGTGACGCTGGCCACGATTGTCGATCATCTGGTGCGGCGCCACGGCTGGGCCGCGATGGCCGAGCGTATCCCTGTGCGCTGCTTCATGTTTGACCCGTCGATTAAATCGAGCCTCACGTTTCTCCGCCGGACGCCCTGGGCGCGGGAGAAGATTGAAGCCTGGTATGTGGAGGATCTGCGGCGCGCGCCGCCCGCGAATCCCTGGGGGGCATGGCAGCGGAAGCCGGAGGCTTAATCGCGCTGGGTGGAGGTGTTGGCAGTCAAGTGAGGCCGCGGTCGCATCACTTGTCGCGGCCCGTTCAGGCTTCGACAGGCTCAGCCCGAACGGGGTTTGGGCCTGTGGTTCGGTTTACCTTTGGTCAGGTTTCAGGTCGTTGATCGCGTTTGCCGTCGGCCGGGGGCAGGCTCGCAGTCCGGTTTGCCGTTCGCCCTGCGCTTGTCGAAGGGCGTTTGCGAAGGCGATTTTCTCAGCGCGGTGTTCTAGCGATACCGTTCGCCCTGCGCTTGTCGAAGGGCGTGGCGGAGGCGGATTTCTGAGTGCAGTGCCGGCCCGTTCAGGCTTCGACAGGCTCAGCCCGAACGGGGTTTGGGCCTGTGGTTCGGTTTACCTTTGGTCAGGTTTCAGGTCGTTGATCGCGTTTGCCGTCCGCCGGG
>CAMCQE010000151.1 GCA_945876945.1 Klebsiella pneumoniae | reverse complement strand
AAACGCGGGCGTGAACCAGGGCACCGCGCCCAAGCCGTTGGCGACAAACCAGTATTTACCCGCCAGCAGTGCCGGCAGCATGAACGAGTAATCGTGCCCCAGACCACCGCCTTGGTTCGGAAAAAACTCGCCAAAGCAAACATGAAAGCTGAGCAGTAGCAGGCAGAACGGCGCCAATGACCGCAACGCAGCCCAGCGTCCGGCGGCGGCGGTTAGCGAGGGGCTGGCAGCGGATTGCGGTAAGTTCATCAGATCTCCTTGGCCGACGACGGCTGCTCTTCCCGGGCCACCACGACGAGGGTTTGTGCGGCCGCCATCGGCCCGCTCTGCGGATGTGGGAGCGTGTAGGTCCACAACCGATGCAGGCTGAAGTTGAATATCGGAACCACGGCCACCACCGCCGCAATACCCCACCCGTAGGACCAACCGGCACTCTCGCACAGCTTGCTGAGCAGCAAAGTCAGCCCGAAGCCGGCGGCCGTGACCACCAGATAGCGCGAGAGATTCGCAGTTGTCGGCCGCTGGCCGAAGCTCCAGCGCGTATTGAGGAGGTAGGCCTGCACGGTGCTCAAGCCAAACGCGACGCCGTTGGCAGCCACTGGCGTCACGCCCATCTGATGGATCAAACCCACCGCGACCACGGTATGGGTCATGGTGCTGCCCAGCCCCACCACCACGAAGCGCAACAGGGTGGAAGCGGGCGTCGGAGAAGTCATGCGGGCGTCAGCACCGCCGCCACCGACGTCCCAAACGGAAACAAGGCTCGACCCACCACCTTCGCCTCCGCAGCAAACGTCGAGAACAGCAAGCGGTTGATGACAGCGGGTGGCGTGCGCACACCCGGCGCCGAGTCGCCCGGCGCGATGGCCGAGGCCAGCCGCACCAGCACCGCCAGCGGGAACAGCAAGGTGTTGAAGTAACCCACTCGCAGGACCTTCAAACCCGCGCCCTCGGCAAGCGTCCGCAAGGACTGCGCGGTGTAGCGACGATGATGGTGGTGCAGGCGGTCATGCGCGCCATACAGCCACTGATAGGCCGGCACGGTGACGACCAATCGGCCGTTCCGCGCCAGCAAACCCCTCACCCTCTCGAGCGCCGGCCCGTGCGCTTCGATGTGCTCCAGCACGTCAAACATGCCAATCAGATCGAATGGCTGCGAAAACACCGGCAAAGGTTCGGGCAAAGCCCCCGGATGCACCTCGATGCCGGTGGTCGCCCGCGCATACTCGCGGGCAAAGTCGTCGAGTTCTACCGCCGTCACCCGCCCATAGGCGCTCAGCATGGGCAAATTACTGCCCGTGCCACAGCCCAGCTCCAGAATTTCTGGTCGCGGGGCAATCCCCGCGTTTTCGATTAACTGCTTCAGCACTGCGCGCCGACCGCGAAACCACCAATGCGCCTGTTGGGCGTCGGCCATGAGCTTGAAGAGTTCTGGCGTCACGGCGCGGAGGCGTCCGGGTGACTCGCCGAAGAGGCCGACAGGCCATCCTCACCGTAGGTTTCGCGCACCAGGTAAATGGGGCGCTGCTTGGTCTCGTTGTAGATGCGTCCGATGTATTCGCCGAGGACCCCGAGACCCAACAGTTGAATGCCGCCCAGAAACAGCACGGCGACCAACAGCGACGCATAGCCCGGGACATCAACGCCCTGCCACAGCGTGCGGCCGATGATGAAGCCCGCATAAACAAACGCGACTAGCGCCACCAGCGCGCCAAGGTAGGTCCACACCCGCAGCGGGGCGGTGCTGAAAGCGGTGATGCCTTCAATGGCGAAATTCCACAGCCGCCACCAGTTGAACTTGGACTGGCCGGCGGCGCGCGGCGCCCGGGTGTAATCCACCACCGCCGTGCGGAAGCCCACCCAGGCGAACAGGCCTTTCATGAAGCGCCGGCGCTCCGGCAGCAGCTTGAGCGCCTCCAGCACCCGCCGGTCCATCAGCCGAAAATCGCCCACGTTATCCGGGAGCTCAAGATCTGAAATCTGGTTATGGATTCGATAAAAGAGGCCCGCCGTCAGGCGCTTGGTGGCCGAGTCCGACAGTCGGTCCACCCGCCGCGCCAGCACGACATCAAAGCCCTCTTGCCACTTCTTCACGAGCTCGGGGATGAGTTCCGGCGGGTCCTGCAGATCGGCATCGATGGGAATTACCGCCGCGCCGCGCGCGTGGTCGAGGCCCGCCGTGAGCGCCGCCTCCTTGCCAAAATTACGGGACAGATCAACGACCCGCACCCGTGAGTCCTGCGCCACCACGGCCCGCAGCGCCGCCAAGGTGCCGTCGCGGCTGCCATCGTTCACGCAGACGATCTCGAAGGGCATGCCCAAATTTTCCAGCACCGGCACCAGCTGCCGAAAAAACAGGCTCGTGCCTTCTGCCTCGTTGTAGAACGGGCAGACAATCGACAGCTGGCAGGCGTGGGTGGCGGAGTGGGACAAGGGTTGGCGAGCTAGCACTGGAATGCGGCCGATTATGCCTAGCCAAGATTGCATTTGCTGCCTTCTGCTCAAGTGCGGCGCTCGCCCACAATTGCCCGTTCCGCAAATCGGCTGCTGCGTTGTACAGTCGGTGCCCCACTTCCAGCGCCGAGGTCCCTGTTATGGCCGCCAATCCCTCCAGCGTTAAAACGCCCTTTGTCCGCCCAACGGTAGATGAGCTCGGGTTTGATCCCGCCGCGCTACGGGCGAAATATCTGGACGAGCGAAACAAGCGTTTGCGCACCGAAGGTAACGCCCAATACCGCGAAGTCACCGGCGACCTGCAACGTTTCACCGACGACCCCTACATTGAAGCGCCGATCGTGCGTGAGCCGGTGACCGAGGAGATCGACGTGGCCATCGTTGGCGGCGGCTTCGGCGGGCTGCTCGCCGCCGTGCGCCTGGAGCAGGCCGGTCTCGGCAACTTCCGCATTTTCGAGAAGGGCGGTGACTTCGGCGGCACCTGGTACTGGAACCGCTACCCCGGCGCCCAGTGCGATATCGAGTCGTATATCTACCTGCCCCTGCTGGAAGAAACCGGCTTCATTCCGAAAGAAAAATACTCCTACGCGCCCGAAATCTTCGCCCACGCGCAGCGCATCGGAACCCACTTCAAGCTCTACGAACGCGCCTGCTTCCAGACCCAAATCAAGTCCGCCACCTGGGACGAGGCCAGCGCGCGCTGGCAGGTGAAGACCGACCGGGGCGATCACTTCAAGGCGCGCTTTCTGGTGATGTGCAGCGGCCCGCTCAACCGGCCCAAGCTGCCGGGCATTCCGGGCATCGAGACGTTTAAAGGCCACACCTTTCACACCAGCCGCTGGGATTACGACTACACCGGCGGCAACGCCTCAGGTGGCCTGCACAAGCTGGCCGACAAGCGCGTCGGCATTATTGGCACCGGCGCCACCGGCATTCAGTGCGTGCCGTATGTCGCGCGCGACGCCGGTCAGCTCTATGTCTTCCAGCGCACGCCGTCCGCCATTGATGAGCGCGGCAACAAGCCCACCGACCCGGCCTGGGCCGCGAGCCTCACGCCCGGCTGGCAGGCGCATCGCAACCATAATTTTGCGGCGATTCTGAGCGGGGTACCGCAGGAAGAGGATCTGGTCGCCGACCGCTGGACCGACCTGTTCAAAGCGCTGGGCGAACTGCTGAACGTGCCCGCAGATGCCGGCATGAGCCCGGAAGACATCGCCGCGATGGCCGAAATCGCTGACTTCCGAAAAATGAACAATCTCCGCGCCCGCGTTGACCAAATTGTCAGCGACCCCGCCGCCGCCGCCGCGCTCAAGCCCTGGTACAAGCAGTGGTGCAAACGCCCCACCTTCAACGATGAGTTCCTGCCCGCGTTCAATCGCCCCAACGTGACGCTGGTGGATACCTTGGGGCAGGGCGTGGAACGCGTGACGGAGACCGGCGTGGTGGTGAACGGCGTGGAATATCCCGTGGACTGCCTGATTTTCGCGACCGGCTTTGAAGTGGGCACCGACTACACTCGCCGCGCCGAATTTGAAGTCCTTGGCCGCGACGGGCAGTCGCTGTCCCAGTATTGGGCCAAGGGGATGCGCACCTTCCACGGCTTTCTCAGCCACGGCTTCCCCAACTGCTTTCACATGGGGCTGACCCAAACCGGCCTCGCGCCCAATTTCACCTACATGCTGAACGGTCAGGCCTCCCACATCAGCTATCTCGTGCAGGAAACCCTGACGCGCAAGCTGCGGGCGATTGAACCCAGCCTGCAGGCAGAAGCGGACTGGGTGGCCCTCATCAGCCAGCAGGGCTTCATGTCGCAGTATCAAACGGAATGCACGCCGGGTTACTACAACGGCGAAGGCAAGGCGGGCGGCGGCGAAGGCTTTCTCGAGGGTCAGTTCCCGGAAGGCCCGGTGCAGTTCTACAACCTGCTGGCCAACTGGCGGAACGAGGGCAGCCTCGAAGGCCTCGAGCGCCGCTAGGCGCTTGCCTCAATCCTGCCGGTGAGGGTTGGCATGCCTGCGACCATGCTCCACGTGACCTGCCTCACGCAAAGCCCGTTCTGGCTCGAAGGGGCCGGCATGTGGGCGCGGGTGCGCGAGATGATTCGCTGCCTCGCCGCCCACAGCACGCTGCGGGTGCTGGTGACCACCCCGCTCGCACAACGCCCGCCCCCGGGTGCGCTGGCAGCCATTGGCGATTTCGAATTTCAGTCACCCGACGCCGCCCACATCACCGATGAGGCGGCGCTAGTGCGCTGGACGCGCGCCGCACTGGCCAGCGCGGATTGCGAGGTCTGCTGGTTCGACAAGACGGAACTCTCGCCGTTTTTGAATCTGGCGCCGGTGGGCGCGCGTCGGGTGGTCGACACCCACGACATCCTGAGCGAGCGCTGGCGGTCGTATTCCGGCTTCGGGGTGGGCGGCGTCGCGCCTATAAGCGACGAGGAAGAACGGTACGTGCTGGCACACTACGACCGGGTGATCTGCATCCAGCAAGAAGATCGGGCGCTCGTGAGCCAGTGGCTAGGTGCGGAGCGGGTGCTACTTGCGCCGCACGCCACGTCGCTCCATCAACAAACCCTGCGCGAAACGGCGAGCGCCATCACCTTCATTGCCAGCAAGTGGACCACCAACGTGGACGGGATCCGCTGGTTTCTGGAAGCGGTTTGGCCGCAGGTATTTAGACCGGGGCTAACGCTCAATCTCTACGGCTGGATTTGCGACGCGGTGGCGCCGTGGCACGCCGAGCGTCCCATCCCGGGCCTGCGGCTGCATGGCCATGTACCCGATCTGGCGGCGGCCTACGAACAGGCAGACATTCTCATCAACCCGGTGCGCGCCGGCGCGGGGCTGAAAATCAAAACCGTGGAGGCGCTCGCGCACGGCTTGCCGCTGGTCACGACCGGCGAAGGCGCCCGCGGCTTACGCGAACTCGACGGTCACGCACTCTGCATTGCGGACTCCGCGGAAGACTTTGCCCAGGCAATCCAGCGCTTGCTGGCGTCCAGCGCCGCGCGACGCGACCTCGGCGCTGCAGCTTTTACCTACGCGCAAACGCATTTCACGCCGGAAACCTGCTTTGCCGAGATCGCCGACTGGCTGGCGCGCGGCGCGCCGGCCACCGCCGCGCGCCTCAATCCCGCGGTCGCCGCGGAGCGCTAGTCCTCGCTACACTCAAACTCCCCGTGTGCGCCGGAGTTTGCCGTGGCCGTGCTCAAAACTTTCGCCCTGTTTGCGCTGACCGCCGTGGCCGAAATCCTCGGCTGTTACCTGCCCTGGTTGTGGCTTAAAGAAGGCAAATCCATCTGGCTGCTGCTGCCGGCAGCTTTAAGTCTGGCGACCTTCGCCTGGCTGCTGACCCTGCATCCCACCGCCGCCGGCCGCGTGTATGCGGCCTATGGTGGAGTCTATATCTGCGTGGCGGTGCTGTGGCTGTGGGCGGTGGATGGCATCAAGCCGAGCTGGTGGGATCTGGCCGGCTCGGCGGTGGCCGTCACCGGCATGCTGATCATCATGTTCGCGCCGCGCCCGGCCTGAGCGCTCAGCGCTTGGTAATTGCCGGCGAAGGCGGATTGAGCGGATTCGGCAGGCGCTCCGGCAGATCAAACGGCGGATTGTCCCAACCGTCCGAGCCGGCCGCCGAGAGGCGACGGTTCGCGATGCGCCAGCCCTTGGCGGTGAGCACCAGCCGGTCTTCGTAACGGCCCCAGAGGTCGATGCGCTTGCCGTCCACGGCGCTGAGATGCCAGGCGTACACATAGGCCGTGGACTCCGCCGTGGTATCGCCGGTCAACCGAATCCGCACGTTCGACAGGTGATGGCTGGTGGAGGTGAACACCGCCAGCGTTTTGGCAAACATCTTCTCCAGATTTTCGCGACCCACCACCGCATAGCGGGCGCCAAGTTCGAAGCAGCCGTCTTCGGCAAAGACCTCCTCGCCCAGCGCCACCGGGTCGTTGCGGTCCACGTTCACGCAGTAGTTGATGAGCGTGGTGGTAATTTGCTCGCGCTGCTGCAACTCCCACACCGCGCGCTGTAAGTCGGACTGGCTCTGGTTGTTCATCAACATGCTCCCCCTCTGTTTTTTTGAAGTCGCCGGCAGTGTAGCCAGCGCTTTAGCGCTTGGACGCCATCAGCCCGGCGGCCACAGCAAAAACTCGCCCGTGGCCGAGTCGTATTGAACTAGCTGACCGGTCGGATGGTGGGCGAGCGACTGATACACCGCGCGCCGTTGTGGAAATGCGTGGCGGCGGAAGCGCAAAACGCCAGGCGCGATTTGTTCGTAAGCGCTCATTACAGCCTCTCTTTGGCTGGCGAAAACGCTGTGAGTCTAGCGCGCAAGACGCGTCGCGGGCTGCCTCCGCGTACACTGCCGGCCAATGCCCGGTTGTCGAGGTCATCTCCGTATGAACGCCCGTCTGCTCTCCCTGCTCGCGCCTACTGGCCCCGCCGCCGA
>CAMCQE010000150.1 GCA_945876945.1 Klebsiella pneumoniae | reverse complement strand
ATCGGCCACCGCCGGGTTGGGAACGATCGTTACCGCAATGGCCGGCATTTCCTGCCTCCGGATCATCCGGTTGCTGCTGAAGTTCTTCTTCTGCGCCACGCCGTTCACAAAGCTTTGCGACGCCGGGGTGTGGGGGGAGCGGGAGGGGTTTGAGCGCGCACCGCCAGAGCGGCGCGCGCGTGCGAATCCGGAAGGCGGGCTAGAACGCCGGCTTTACTTCCGCCGCTTGATAGCGCGCGAGGCCATCAAGAACTTCCTGTTTGGCTTCTTCGGGGCCGGCCCAGCCTTTGACCTTCACCCACTTGCCGGGCTCAAGGTCTTTGTAGTGCTCAAAGAAATGCTGGATTTGCAGCAGGCGCTCGGGCTGCAGGTCGTCCGGCTTTTGCCAGTGGCGGTAAATGGGCAGGATTTTGTCGATGGGCACCGCGAGCAGTTTGGCGTCACCGCCGGCCTCATCATCCATCTGCAAGACGCCAATCGGGCGGCAGCGAATGACGGCCCCGGTGGTCACCGCAAGGGGTGTCACCACCAGCACGTCCACCGGATCGCCGTCGTCGGCAATGGTGTGCGGGATGTAGCCGTAGTTACACGGATAGTGCATGGCCGTGAGCATGAAACGGTCCACGAACAGTGCGCCCGTTTCCTTGTTCACCTCATATTTCACGGGGTCGGCGTTCATCGGGATTTCGATGATGACGTTGAATTCTTCCGGCGGATTGCGGCCGGAGTCGACGCGGTCGAGATTCATTGCGGGTCTGGCATCCGTATTGGAAAAAAGGCGCCGCGCAGGCACGCGGCGACGGGTCGAAGTATATGTTGCGACGCCGCAAAAGTCCTCCGCCATATGGCCAGGCGCAGCCCTTTCTGCGCCTCTGCTGGACTTCCCGCCTGCCCGCATTTGATACTCAAACTCGAATCCGCGCGCGCCCTCAGGCGCGTGGCCTGCCGGATAAAAAAACACTAGCGGATGGCGCTTCGCGACCAGTCCGCAGAAACGGGGAGCACGCCATGTCTTTGAGTTTGGACCGCATCGATATCCATTCACCCACCCGCTACGGCCACGAGGGTTTTCCCTGGGCCGATTGGGACTATCTGCGCCGCGAAGCGCCGGTGTTCTGGTACGAGCGCGACGACATCGAGCCTTTCTGGGCGGTCACCCGCTACGCCGAAGTGATGGCCATCTCCGAGCGGCCGCGCACGTTTATCAACGGCGGCCCGCGTCTGCGTCTCGCGCTCAAAACCGAAACCGAACTCCTGCGCGGCGGCGTAGATGAATTCGGCAAATCGCGCGGCTGGGATCCGAACGAGCCGCCGGACATGACCTTCATGGACGACCCGCGTCATCGCGAAGTGCGCAAGCAGTCGAGCTGGGCCTTCACCCAGGGCTGCATGCGGTCCTTCGCCACTCACTTCGACGAACTCGCCACCGGCTTCACGCAGGAATTCATGAATGCGCTGGAGGGCGGCGGGGCAGTCGATCTGGTCCACCATCTCACCGCCAAGCTGCCGCTCGCCGCCACCGGCGAAATCATCGGGCTGGCGCCAGATGACTGGAAAAAAATTCTCGTCTGGTCGAACGCCATCATTGGGGAAGTGCCGCCGGAACATATCCTCCCCGGCGAAACCACCTGGCAGGCGGCCGAGCGTTCGATGAACGAATTCCGTCTGTATCTCGAAAACCTGATTCATGAACACAAGAAGCCCGGCGGCGGCCCGTCGGATTTCATCAACCGGCTGGTGCACGCCGAAGTCCACGGCGAGAAGCAAACCGACCAGCAGCTCATCGGCTATTTGTTCCTGCTGATTGGGGCCGGGAACGACACCACCCGCAATGCCACCACCGGCGGCGTGGTGGCATTGCTGGAACACCCGGAGCAAATCGCGCTGCTGCAGGAAAATCCCAAGCTGATTAGCTCGGCGGTGGATGAAATCCTGCGCTGGACCTCGCCGGTCATCAGCTTCCTGCGCACCGCGACGGAAGACTTCCAGCTGGTGGACAAGAAAATTCGCGAAGGCGACACGGTGTGCATGTTCTATCCGTCGGCCAATCGCGACGACACCGTGTTCAAAGACCCCTACCGCTTCGACATCACGCGCGACCCCAACCCCTACATCACCTTTGGTTTTGGCGCTCACTTCTGCCTCGGCACCAACCTTGCCAAGGCCGAACTGCGGGCCGCCCTGAAAGCGCTGCTGCCGGTGCTGCCGCGTCTGGAGCGGGCGGGTGAAGGTCATCGCATTCCCAACACGCATGTGTCGGGCTTTGCCGAACTGCCGGTTCGTTTGAAGAAATAAGCCCTGATGATGCGCGTCCTGTGGGCTGGCAATCTGCCCGCAGGGCGCGCGCTACTCCTGCCGTGCTGAGCACGCCCGCCGTTCAGGACCTCGTCTTGCTTGGCGGGGGCCATTCCCATTTGGCGGTCCTCAAACGCTTCGGTATGCGTTCCGTGCCCGGCGTCCGTCTCACCTTAATCAGCCGCAGCAGTCGCTCCCCTTACTCCGGCATGTTGCCCGGGCTGATTGCCGGCCATTACACCAACGACGAGATGCACTTCGATTTGCGCGCGCTGGCCCGCTTTGCGGGTGCGCGGTTCGTGACTGCCGAGGTGACGGGACTGGATTTGGCGCAGCGGCGCATCCTCCTCGCCGATCGGGCGCCGCTTGGCTTTGATCTGCTCTCGATTAACGCCGGCATCACCCCGGCGCTGACCGATTTGCAGGTGGCCGGCGGCGCGGTGACGCCGGTCAAGCCGATTGATGCGTTTCAGGCTCGCTGGACGGCGCTGCAGACCAAGGTGCTGGCGGCGAGCCGGCCGCTGCGGATCGCGGTGGTGGGCGGCGGCGCCGGCGGCGTCGAGCTGGCGCTGGCGGTGAGCCATCGTCTCACGCAGGACTTTGGGGCCCGCGGCGAGCCGCGACACTTTGAACTGAGCTTGTTTAGCGCCAGCACGAGCCTGCTGCCTACGCACGGCGCGCCGGCGGCGCGCTACCTCGCTGAGGCGCTCGCCGCGCAAGGGATTCGCGTGCAGTTGAATACGCGCATCGTGAAGGCGCTGCCCGCAACGCTCGAAGCCGCCGACGGTCGGCAGTTTGCTATCGACGAAACGCTGTGGGTGACCCACGCCGCGCCGGCGCCCTGGCTGGCGGCGTCGGGCCTGGCGGTGGACGAGGAGGGCTTTGTGGCGGTCAACGCGTTTTTGCAGTCGACCTCGCATCCGACCGTTTTTGCGGCCGGCGACTGTGCCGGCATGGTGGGCGCGCCGCGCCCTAAATCCGGCGTCTACGCCGTGCGTCAGGGACCTGCGCTGGCCGGGAATCTGCAGCGGGCGTGTCGCGCGCAAGCCTTGAGGGCGTTCAAGCCGCAGGCAAGCGCGCTGGCCATCATCGGCACCGGCGTGCGCCATGCGGTTGCCACCCGCGGCCGCTGGGCGGTGCAGGGTGAATGGGTGTGGCGCTGGAAAGACTTTATCGATCGCCGCTTCATGCGGAAATTTCAGGATCTGCCGTCGGTGAGCATGAGCGCGCGGGCGGCGGTGTTGAACGAAGAAGCACTGGATGCCTTGGGCCCGCTCGCCATGCGCTGTGGCGGCTGCGGCTCGAAGGTGGGGGCGGAGATCCTGAGCAGCGCGATCCGCGATCTCCAGCCGCAGGCCGCACGCCCGGACATCCTCCTTGGCCTCGCCGCGCGCGATGACGCCGCGCTCACCGTGGTGCCGCCGGGGCGGGCCGCGGTGCACACCATCGACGGCTTCCGCAGTTTCCTCAGCGATCCCTATCTGTTCGGTCAAATCACCGCCGCCCATGCGCTGTCCGATTTGTTTGCGATGGGCGCCATGCCGCAGTCGGCGCTGGCCTACGTCACGCTGCCACTGGCGGCGCCCGCGCTGATGCAACGCGACCTCACGCAGCTGCTCGCCGGCGTTATCGCCACGCTCAACGCCGCCGGCGCGCTGCTGGTTGGTGGTCACACCAGCGAAGGCGCGGAGCTCACGCTGGCGCTGGCGGTCAACGGCCACATTGAGCCCGGCGAGGTGCGGGCCAAGGACAGCCCGCAGACCGGCGACGTGCTGGTGCTCAGCAAGGCGCTCGGCACCGGCATCGTGATGGCGGCGGAGATGCGGGGGCTTGCGCGCAGCGAATGGCTGGAGGCCTGCGTGGCGCAAATGCTCGCCACTAACGCGGCGGCCGCCGCCGAACTCGCGCGCTTTGAGGTGCACGCGCTGACCGACGTCACCGGCTTCGGACTCGCCGGCCATCTGGCCGAAATGCTCCGGCGCGGCGGGCTGCGGGCGAGATTGCAGCTGGGCGCCTTGCCGGTCTTGCCCGGCGCCTGTGAACTCAGCGCGCAAGGCGTGCGGAGCAGCTTGCATCGCCAGAACGAGCGCCTGATTCCGGCTATCACCGTCACCGATCGCGATGCCAACCCGGACCGCTACCCGCTGCTGTTCGACCCGCAAACTTCCGGCGGCCTGCTGCTGGCCTTGCCCGCGGCCGAGGCGCCGGCCTGCGTGGCGGCGCTGTGCGCAGCCGGTTATGCAGCGGCCGCGATCGGGGAGCTATTTGCAACCTAATCCCAACCTCAACGTGCATCGTCAGGAGACACTCGCATGCCGCTCTCATTTGCCGAGATCAAAGCCCGCTTTGAAGCAGAACAGCGCACACCGATCACCCCGCGCAAGGCCAGCGATATGCCGCCGACCTACGAATCCATCACCGTGGAATGGCTCACCGATGTGCTGGGCCGTGAGGTGCCCGGCGCGCGCGTGCTGTCGCACACCTTGGGGCCGCGCGATGACGGCACGTCCAATCGCCGCCGCATCGAGATGGTGTGGAATGAAGCGGGTCTCGCCGCCGGCTTGCCCGCCAGCGTGTTCTGCAAAGGCACGCAAAGTCTTGCGAGCCGCTACATGCTGGGGATGAACGAAGGCGTGCAGGCGGAAGTGAATTTCTACACGCTGGTGCGCCCGACGCTTGGCGTGATTGCGCCCGAAGCGCTGTACGCGCGCTACGACCCGCAGACATTGAACTCCATCATCGTGATGCGCGACCTGCGCGGCGAGGTCGAGTTCTGCACCATGGAGACCGTGCTCAGCAAGGCGCATGTGAAAAGTCAGTTGCGCCTGTTGGCCACCACGCATGGCCGCTTTTATGAAAGCCCTGAGCTCACGACCACGCTGGCGCCGTTCTCCAAATGGGAAACTTTTTTCACGATCACGGCGGTGGACGCCGGTTTCGCCGAGGCCTGTATCCGCGGTTTCACGCAGGCCAAGGCGGTGATCCCGCCGCGGCTGTTCGCGCGGGAAGCGGAAGTCTGGCCGGCCACGCTGCGCTGTGTGGCGAGACACGCCGAGTTGCCGCGCATGTTCACGCACAACGATCTGCATCTTAAAAACTGGTTTATGCGACCCGACGGTGAGATGGGCGTGAACGACTGGCAGAACTGCTGCAAGGGCCATTGGTCACGCGATCTGGCCTACTGCTTGTCTACCGGCACGCCGCCCGAACAACGCCGCGCCTGGGAGCACGAACTGCTGCAGTACTATCTCGATCAGCTCTACGCGCGCGGCGGGCCGCGGCTCGAATTTGAAGACGCATTTCGTCTCTATCGCCAGCAGCTGTTTGCCGCCCTCGCATGGTGGACCGGCACGCTGGGCCAACCGCCGGACGCGCCCGCGATGCAGCCGCCGGCGACCTCGCTGGAATTCATTCGCCGCATGGCGATCGCGATCGACGAGCTCGACGCAGTGGACAGTTTCTAGATCAGATTCAAGACAGGAGCAGCACGATGTCGGTATTGCAAGGTAAGCGCGTGGTCATTACAGGTTCGTCGCGGGGTTTGGGCCGCGCGGTGGCGGTCGAGATGGCGAAGGCCGGCGCGCAGGTGGTGGTCAATGGCACAAACGCCGAGGCGCTGGCGGAAACCGCGGCCTTAATCGCGAAGGCCGGCGGTGAGGCGGTCGGCGTGGTGGGATCGGTGGCCGATTCGGGCGTGTGCGCCACGCTGGTTAAAACCTGCGTCGAGGTCTTTGGCGGCATCGATGTGCTCGTCAACAACGCCGGACAGGTCCGCGATCGCACCCTGCTCAAGATGAGCGACGAAGACTTTGATGAAGTGATTGCGGTACATCTGCGCGGCGCCTTCATGTGCGGCAAACACGCCGCGCTGGCGATGAAAGAGCAGGGCGGCGGGCACATCATCAACGTCACTTCTTCTTCCGGTTTATCCGGCGGCTTCGGGCAGAGCAACTACGCCGCCGCCAAGGCCGGCATGCTGGGCCTGATGCGCACCTGGGTGATGGAGTTGTCGCGCGCCAATATCCGCTGCAATTCGTTCTGGCCGATTGCCGCGACCGAGATGACGCAGGTGGTGTTTGATCAGGCCGCGCGCGCGGCAGAGGCCAAAGGCGAAGCGGCACCGCCGCCGGCAGCGCTGGGCTTTGGTTCGCCGACCGAGGTGGCGCAAGGTCTGGTGTGGTTGGCGAGCGATTTGTCGGCCCGCTTTAACGGCCAGTGCTTTACCTTCAACGGTCGCAAGACCGCTCTGTGGACGGCGCCGCGCGAAGTGCACGAAGCGTTTCGCGAGACGCCGTTCAGCGTTGAGGCGCTGGCCGCGCATTACGCGCAAATTGAGCCCGAGGCGCTCTATCAGCCGCGCTTTGTCGAGTAGGCGGCCTTTTAAAAAATCAGCAAAGGAGTGGCGCGATGGCGGAGATTACGACCGAGGTTCTGATCGTTGGCACCGGCCCCGCAGGCAGCGCCTGTGCGGCCTTACTATCGAGCTACGGCATCGCCAACATGGCGGTGAATCGCTATCGCTGGCTGGCCAATACGCCGCGCGCCCACATCACCAACCAGCGCACGATGGAAGTGCTGCGCGATTTGGGTGATGAAGTCGAAGCGGAAGCCTATCTGC
>CAMCQE010000149.1 GCA_945876945.1 Klebsiella pneumoniae | reverse complement strand
CTGGTGGAGCAGTTTGGGTTGTTCTTTGAAGACGCGCGCCCCGGCGAGACCTTCATCCACGCGCCACGGCGCACGTTCTATCGCGAAGATCTGGTGCGCATCGCGCGCCGCGCGTTCGATTTCTCCCCACAGTTCCACGACGCGCCCTGGGTTGCCGCCCAACAGGGCGGACGCCTGCGCGTGCCGGAAACGCTGCTGCTCGGCGCGGTGACGGCGCTCACCACCCGCACCTTCGGCCGCGTGTCGGCCAATCTCGGCTGGACCGATTTGAAACTCGGGCCGGTGTTTGAAGGCGACACCATCGAAGCCGAGTCGACGGTAGTCGAAGCCCGCGAATCCAAATCCCGCCCCAACGAAGGCGTGCTTACCGTCGACACCCGCGCCCGCACGCTGGAAGGCATGGAAATCTGCAGCTATCGCCGGAATTTGCTGGTGTACCGGCGGGATGGCGCCTCGCCTTACGCGGCGGCTGGGTATTGACTACCCCGCGAGGCAGGCCTGATTAGCGCGATGGCAGCGTCACTAGCGGGCTGCCCGTGATGTAGGCCTGCAGGCCTTTGAACTTCGGCGAGGCCGTTTGCGCAGGATATTCCTTCGCCCCCCAGCGGCCGAACGGGCTCCAGCCGTCTGAATTCACGAAGTGATGAAACATGCCGCCGTTGGGCGCGACCGTGCTCAGGTTGAGCGCGAGACCATTGTTGGTGCTGGTGGTATCCGAAGCAGCGCGCCAGCGCTTGAGATAGCTGGTGTAGAGCGCGGTCATGCGCGGATCGCGATTCACGCGGTCGAAGAGCGTGTTGAGCGCAATCTCGTCCGGCACGGTGGTCGAGAAATCAACGGGTGAAAGCAGGAAATGCTGGCCGCCTTCATAACTCGTCAACGGCACGCCATAGAAGCCCGCGGCATCGGCCTGCGTCCGCACCAGTCTCATCACGCAGGCAAACGAGCCATAGCCAAGGTCTGGCACCGCGGTGGCGGTAGTGCCGCTGGTGCTGCCCTGTAGCCAGGCGATAACCCCCTCCACGCCGGCGGCAAGAAACGCCTTGCGTCGCGTAAGCCCGTCGGCTGAGGGCACCAGCGTATTGCCGCAGTTCTTGTAGAACAGGCGATCGTCTTCCGGGGTGAAGTCGTCGTCGAAATCCGTGAGGGTGTCGCCGAAGTAGGGCGCGATAGCAAAGACATCGGCCTTGCTGGCGCCGCGCTTGGTGTTGTTGGGCCAGGCGAGGATTTGGTCGGTGAAATAGGGATTGGCGGCTTGGGACGCCATCACGCGGCGGATGCGGGCATGCCGTTCAGTGCCGAGCACCTGATCGAACACCGTAAAAATCTGCTGGGCGCGCTTGGAGTAGAAGCGCACGAAGGCCGAGCCCGGATCGTCCGGCGCGTCGGTGGCGGTGTTGGTGGAATCTTTCGCCACATCTGCGCACAGCTCGTTCTTAGCCGCGCCGCAGCTCTTGGCCATCTGGTCGGCGAACACCGACTGCACGAACTGAAAATTCCACACCTCGTTCGAGTATTCGATATAGGCGCGACGCCCGGTTTCAAGATGCGTTTTGAGCATCTTCGCAAACTGCTTCACGTAGCTCTCGGTCACCGCGCCGGTGGTGGCGTTGGTCGTATCCGCGAACGTGGCCATGTGCGGAATGTTGAACCAGGGGTCCATGTCCATCAGGTTGGCCAGCGCGAACATCACTTCCAGCGGCACGCCCTTGCAGCTGCGCGTGAGCATATTGCAGTTGTTGGGGTCGTTAACGTCGTTGAAACCGTCGTCGCTGTTCCAGAACTGGTCGTCCGGCACGGGGCGGGTGGAGAACACCCGCGTCAGCGAGTTGTTGGTTTTCATCCAGTCCATGAAGCGCAGCGAGCGATAGGTTTTGATGTCGCTCAAAAAGCTCGGGTTGAAAACAATGGTTTTGTGATGGGCGTCGAAGGCGCGGAAGTCGGTGGCGACCGCGCAGGCCCCGGCTGCGGACACGGTTTTGGTGGGGTCGGTACGGCAGATCCCGCCCGGCGGCAGCAGGCGCACGTTCTTCACCGGATTGGCGCGGTTGTTCCGCGTCATGGTGATGTTGACCGTCAGTTCAATGGTGTTGCGGTTGGCGCCGGTGGGAATCGCCCTGGTTTTGAAGACGTAGTGATTGGCGGCCGGTCGCGACACCGTGCCCTGCACATTGCTGAAGGTGAAATCGCCGTCGCCGTCGAAATAAAAATGCCAGGTGCGGTTGGCAATGCCGGGATCCGCCGGCGTGCCGGTGAAGACCAGCGAGCGCGCCACCTGATCTGCCAACAGCAAGGTGACGTTGCCGCGCGCATCCTTGGCCAGCGTGCGCCCGTCCTGATAAGTCCCGTTGGTATTGCCCGAAAACCAGGGCCGCGCCGTTTTGAAGTGATTGATGAACGGATATTCGCGCGTGTAATCGGTGGGCGACGTCAGATTGCTGCCCAGCGGCGAGCTGCGGTTGGCGGTGTTGGTGAAGACGCCGATGGACGGCGGCACGATGGGGGCGGCGAGGGCGCTGGCCGTGAGCCACGCGCCTACAGAGAGCACCAGAAAGCTTGGCCAGATGCGCATGGGGGTCAGCTCACTCCTTGTTCCAGATGGCCGATTTTTCCATCGTTTTCAGGCTGCAATCAATCCCCCGAAGCGCCAAAACCCGGGGTCTGCGGGGCGCTTGATCCGGCGCATCAGGCCACAGACCGGCGCCCGCTAGGGTGTGAGGGCGCGTCCGTCTTCGGCGGGAAGTGCAGCGCTCTGGTTCGCACGCTGCCTCGCAGACCAACACGCGCGAGCAACGCGCGGGTCGTGGAGTTCAGGCAGTGAAATCAGCGCTTACGGGGAATTGGGGGATGTTGCTGCTGGCTTTGGTCAGCGGCCGCGGGCTAGCGGACCCGGCGGAGGTTTCCATCGCGCCCGAGCACGAAACCGTTTCGGCTTACGGTGAGCGAATTTTCCGCTGGCAGAACGCGTTGATGGATGAACTGCTGGAGGCAGAAAGCGCCGATCCGCCGCCTTCGAACTTCGACAGCCTGCAGCTGGTGAAAGCCGAAGCGCGAATTATCCGGAGTTGCCTGGCGCTGAACGAGGCGGCCAGTCAGAGCGCCGGCGGGCACCGACCCAATGTGCAGCTGCAGCTGCGGGTGGCCGCATCGCTACGGGGCTGCGAGGCCTCGGCGCGGGCGGTGAATAAATTTCTGTTGGCGCGGGGGCAGGGCGCGCGCGTCGCCTTGCCGTAAGTCACTCACCGGAGCTTGCCCATGCTCGAAATCCTTGCCGTCGTACTGGTGCTGCTGTGGCTTGTCGGGACGGTGTCGTCTCACACGCTGGGCGGCTTTATCCACATTTTGTTGGTGATTGCGGTGATCACCATCCTTATCCGCCTGATTCGGGGACGACGTTTGTAATGGCCGATTCAGGCCACTTCTTCAGGGAGCGTAAAGCAATGAAACGGATGCAAAACGCGTGGGTGATTGCGCTGGCAATCGGGTGCGCTCAGATGGCGGCGGTGTCCGCCGACGAGCTGGTGGCCAGCGACAAGCTGGAGTCTGTGGTGGCCTTGCAGGGCGTGAGCGAGAAGGACGGCGTGGTGTCGGGGCAGGTGGTGAATCTGTCCGGGCGTCGGCTGGAGAACATCAATCTCTCTGTGACCTACGGCTGGCGCTGGAAAAACGAACGCCATCCCGGCAACGACGGCCCGGGCTGGATGCAGACGGTGATCGTGCCGAGCCTGCAGCCGCATGCCGCGCAGGATTTCACGGCGACGCCCGAGCAGGCCTGGCCGCAACGCGCCGATGGCGCGATAGCGGTGTCGGTCAAAGTGTTGGGCCTGACCGAATACCGCGAGCCCGGCGACCAGTAATCGGCCCTAAATCTCGAGCAGCGTGCCCAGTTCCACCACGCGATTGGTGGGAATGCGGAAGAACTCATGCGCCGGGGTGGCGTTGCGTGAGAGCAGCATGAACAGCCGTTCGCGCCACAGCGCCATGCCCGGCATCAGGGTGGGCACAATGTTGTCGCGGCTGAGGAAGAAGGTGGTTTCCATCATGTTGAAGGCATGCCCGAAGGACGCGCAGGTGGCGAGCGCTTCGGGAATGTCGGGCTGCTCCATAAAGCCAAAGCGCACGATCAGACGGTAGAAATCGTTGCCCAGCTCCGCGTACTCGGTGCGCTGCGCGGGGTCGACATACGGGGTTTCGGCGGTGACGACCGTGAGCAGAAACACCCGCTGATGCAGCACCTGATTGTGCTTCAGGTTGTGCAAGAGCGCGGAGGGCACCCCTTCGGAATTGCCGGTCATGAACACCGCCGTGCCGCGCACGCGATGGATGTCCGGGTCCAGCATCGACAGAAAATCTTCGAGGCTGATGGCAAGCTCGGACTGCGCCGCCGCCATGAGCTGGCGCCCGCGCTTCCAGGTGGTGAGCACCGTGAAAGAAATCAGCCCAATCAGCAGCGGGAACCAGCCGCCCTGGGCAATCTTGAGCGCATTCGCACTCAGGAACGCGGTGTCGATGATCAGAAAAACGCCCGCGACGATCGCAACCAGCCAGACATTCCAGCGCCACAGGTAGTACATGACGAAGGCCACCAGAATGGTGTCGATCAGCATGGTGCCGGTGACCGCGATGCCATAGGCCGCGGCCAGATTGCTGGAGGATTGAAAGCCCAACACCAGCATCACCACGCCAAAGCAGAGCGTCCAGTTGGTGAGCGGCACATAGATTTGGCCGGCTTCGTTACCCGAGGTGTGAATGATGGCCATGCGCGGCATGTAGCCCAGTTGCACCGCCTGCCGCGCCACCGAGAAGGCGCCAGAAATCACGGCTTGGGACGCGATGATGGCGGCGCAGGTAGCAAGCAGCACCAGCGGCGCCTGCGCCCAGTTGGGCGCCATCAAGAAGAAGGGATCGCGCACGTTCTCCGGGTCGGCCAGCAGCATCGCGCCCTGACCCCAGTAGTTCAGCAGCAGCGCCGGCAGCACAAAGCCAAACCAGGTCAGCCGAATTGGCCGGCGCCCGAAGTGGCCCATATCGGTGTAGAGCGCCTCGCCCCCGGTCACCGCCAGCACCACGCTGCCCAGCGCCAGAAAGCTCAAGTAAGGATGAGCGGTGAAAAACTCGACCGCGTAGAGCGGATTCACCGCGCGGATGACGCCGGGATTTTCCAGCACGTGGATCAAACCCAGCACGCCCAACGTGGCGAACCACACGCACATCACCGGCCCGAACCAAAGCCCCACCGCGCCGGTGCCGCGGCTCTGCACCCAGAACAGGCCAATAAGGATGCAGACCGTGATGGGCACCACGAAATGGCTGGCCGCCGGCGCGACGACGCGCAAGCCCTCCACCGCCGAGAGCACGGAGATGGCCGGGGTAATCATGCTGTCGCCGTAGAAGAGCGCGGCGGCGAAAATGCCAAGCGCGGAAACCACCCAGGTCAGGCCCGAGCCTTTGGTCACGCGGGTGACGAGCGCCAGCAGCGCGAGGCTGCCGCCTTCGCCGCGGTTGTCGGCGCGCATGATGATCGCCACGTATTTGATAGAGACCAGCAGCGTAATCGCCCAGAACACCAAGGACAGCACGCCAAGGATGTTGGCGGGGGTGACGGGCAAGGGGTGATGCCCGGAGAAGGTTTCTTTCATGGCGTAGAGCGGGCTGGTGCCGATGTCGCCGTAGACGACGCCGATGGCGCCGAGTGTCAGCGCGCGAAGGTCTTTGCGATGCTCCAAAGGGCTCCCTCTGGCGTGTTGCGGATTCGAAAGGGGGCCTAGTGTGCCACGAAGTGCAGGCCTTAGTGCTGCATGTGCGTCATGGGGTTTTTAAGCGGTGGCGAAGCCCATGGGTTCGGCGAAGGAAAGAATAAGCTTGGTGGCAAACGGCGGGTCCATCTCCAGCATCGAAAAGCTCGCGCCCGGCTTACGCGACGCCAGACCCGGCGCGCCGGTCGCCGCGATTTGCTCATCCGTAGGCACCTGATAGCCCATGCTCCAGGACGCAAAGTCGCGCTGATCAATCTTTTCCTGCAGCAGGTTCACCACCCGCTGATGGCGCGGGTCGTTGACGATGCGCTTGTAGACGTAGCGCACGTCCACTTCCTCCCCTTCCAGCAGCTGCAAGAAGACCCCGTCGCGAAAGAGCAGCATGCCGGTCACGCCGCGCCGCGCATTGCGCTCCTTGGCGGACTCCAGAATGAGTTTGAGCTCGTCCTCGGTCATGCCGCTGCGGGCAGATGAGCTGTAGACCAGGCGGAACATCGCAATAAATCCCTTGCGAACTTTGTGGAATGTACCTTGGCGCAAGGCGGCGGGCATCGCAAGGGGCGCGAGTTTGGCGTGGCGCTGATGCGAGGCGCTCAAGCTTCAATCATTGCCAAACTGCACCCCCAAGCCCATCAGCACCCCAATCAGCGCGCCCCAGAAGCCAAAAATCCAAAACCCCAGCAGGCCCAGCAGGGTGGCCACCGGCACGGTGACCAGCGCAAGCAGAGTGCCGAGAATCATGAGCACGGTATGCATAGGCACACACGCCTTGTGAGTTGCCAGCGTTGAAAGGAGAGAGACCGGCCGACCTAGCCCGCCGCCGGCAGCTGCATATGACCCGCCGGCACCAGCGCCCAGTGCCGCCAGCGGTCCTCGCGCTCGCCAAACCAGCCCATCACCCGCATGGTTTCGTGCGGATCGCCAATGGTCTCGCAGGTGTGAATGCCATCCAGCCGGAACATATTCGCCACCAGCCAGCCCGCCGTGAGCCGCGCAGTTTCCAGCGCCGGATCCGTACACAGCGCAGCCGTGAGCGCCGAACCCTTGGTCCCGTCCGCCAACTGCCAATGCAGCGTGAGGCCAGCCGGTGCATCCTCAATGCGAAACTCGCCGAGCTGCGGATTCCGCCCATGAAACCCCGCCTCGAACAGCGGCGGCTTGCGCCGGCGCAGGCCTTTGCGCAAGGCCGGCAGATCGGCCGGCGGAGGCTGCGGTGGCAGCAGATTGAGATGCGAGCAGTCGTCGGGATTGTGGGTGGGCATGGTCGGTCCTTTTGGGGCTGCGGGCGGAGGAGGCTAGTGTGTGGGCGGCGTGGGCTCAGGGGGTGAGCTTTGGGGTGGAAGTGCTTCGCGTCAGGTAGGCACCGGGGTATTGGTGCCCAAACCGAAGCTTGAGGGACT
>CAMCQE010000148.1 GCA_945876945.1 Klebsiella pneumoniae | reverse complement strand
GCGTGATAGGCGCTGATCCAATAGGCTTTGGGCATGGGACTCTCCTGACTCGTGTTGAATGGGCCGTTGGGCCACGGGGCGCCAGCATAGCCGGCGCGGCGGGCTTAGTAATCCGGGTTGGGGTCGCGGGCCGAACCGGCGCGGGCGGGTGGCACGCGGCGCTCGGATAATTCTCGTAGCACATCCGAGACCATTGCCAGCCCCGGCGCATCCCCATACTGGTGTTTGAGATCGGCCAGATAGGTGGTCACGAAAGACAGGCGCTCGGCCAGACCTTCGGCCATGCGCAGAATGATTTCAGGGTGGCTCGTTAACACCGCCGCACCGTCGGCGGCATAGCGCATGGTGGTCGGTTCGGTCGCGACCACGGTGGCGCTGTAAGCAGATTTCAGCAGCAGCGAGACTTCGCCAATCAGCGCCCCGGGTTTGTTGACGCTGGCCACCAGAATCGTGCCCTTGCGGATCTCCAGCGCTCCTGAGACCAGCACCCACAGGCCGCCGGCCGCATCGCCTTCACGCACCACCGTATCGCCCGGCGCGTAGTGCGCGAGCGGCAGCTTGGTGGTCAATTCGAGCGTGTTTTGCATGAGACGAAGCGTAACTCGCCAAGCCCCCGCTTCGCGAGTCCACGAGCGCGCTGTGCAAACCGGCGATGGACATGTTCGAATCCGGATTCCCCGAACAGAGGCTTCCTATGCCGCCACTTTCGATCGCCCTGCGGGCCCGCGTCTTCGCGGAACTCGCGCTGATGGAAGCGGCGGGCTTTCCTGCGGTGCGGGCGTTAGAGACCTTGCGCGCCACCCCCGAAGCCGCGTTATCAGCGGCGTGCGCGGCGATGATCAAGGCGCTCCAGCGCGGCCTGCCGCTGGCGACGGCCGGCCAGCAGGCGGGACTGTTCTCGGCGCTCGACGGCGCGCTCGTTGCCGCCGGTAGCGAGGGCGGTCGGCTGGAAGCCATCTATCGACGGCTCGCCCAACGCTATCTGGATTTGGCCAATCACCGGCGGCGCGTGCGATCGCAGCTGGCGCTGCCGCTGGCGGTAATGACGCTGGGAATTTTCATTAGCCCGCTGCCGGCGCTCGCGCGCGATGAACTCAGCCTCACCGACTATGTCTTGGGCGGTCTATGGCAACTGGGGCTGTTGGGCGTCGCGCTACGATTGGGGCTGAAACTGCTGGAAGGTCTGGCCAATCCCCGACCCGGCTGGGCCGCACTCGACCTTGTGCTCTGGCACCTGCCGGTGCTGGGCGGGCTCATTCGGCAGCGCAACGCGGCGCGTTTTCTGGAAACGCTGGGCCTGTTGCTGGAAGCCGGGCTGCCGGCCCTGCCGGCGCTCAAGCAAAGCCTCACGGTGCTCAGCAATACCGTTGCCCGCAGACAACTCGGCGCGCTCGAGCAGGACCTGAAAACGGGCATGACCTGGCAGGCGGCACTGGACCGGCAGTCGGTACTGGAAGTGCAGGTTCAACACCTGTTGGCGACGGGTGACGCGGCCGGGCGCCTGCCGGAAATGGTGCTGCGCTGTGCGGCGCAATTGCGCGAAGAAAACCGGCGGCTGGATGCGGCCCTCGCGAGCTGGGGACCACGCGTGCTGTATCTGCTAGTGCTGGTGATGTTTGGCGTGGGAATGGTGCGCGGGCGCTAAATCAACACGCGCAGAGCGCCCAGTTGAACGCCGATCAAGCGGCGGGCGGCGTCCGCCAATCGTCCTCGGGCGAGAGGATCTCCCGCAGGTCGACGGTGGTGGTGGACTCACGCGGCACGCACAGCATGTTGACCGACAGGAGATTGCCAAACAGGTTCTCGCCGTCTGCGCGGAAATTGTTCGGGTTGTACAAGCGTGGCAGATGCCACCACAGGCGATAGTTGAAAGACTGAATGAGCGTGATCAAACGCGCCGAATGTTCCTTGCGGTCGTTCTCCACATAGAGCAACGGCCGGCAGCGGGCGATGGTGTCGCGGGCGCCTTCCAGCACTTCGGACTCCATGCCTTCCACGTCTACCTTCAACAATCGGCAACGACGCAGCTGCAGGCTGTCGACAGTTTGCACCGCCACGCTCTCGCCTTGCTCGTGACCGTCGATACTGAAGCCGCCGAAGTTATGGCCTTTCCCGGGATTCAACACCGGCACCTTGATGCCGCCAGGTGCTGCACCCAGCCCGGCGTGAACGGTATGCACATTGGGCAGCGCATTCAGCGCGACATTGGCCACCATGCTCTGAAACACCAGGCGCTGGGGTTCAAAGGCGAACACGCGCCCGCTCTCGCCCACCAGTTTCGCCATCACTACCGTGTGCGTGCCGAAGTTGGCACCCGCCTCCACCACCACATCGCCCGTCCGCAAAATTTGCCGGAACAGCGCCACTTCGCCTTCGGAAAACTCGCCGTATTTCTGCAGGCTGCGGCCCAGGAACTTGTCGGCCGTGTGATAAAGCATCCAGCCGTGGCGACACTGCGAGAGGGTGTTGAAGCCCGTGGTGATGTGCAGCGGGGGCGAGGTGTCTTCCGGGGTTGGCATGCGGGCTACGGTTTGAGCGCGGGGTAGTAGGCGTCGTAGAACCAGCGGCAGGAATTCTCGATCTGCGCCTGAATGCGCGGCGGGATTTCGTGCCGCCCGGCCTGCTTGAAACTGGTGCCCTGTCGGTGCCGGTATTTCATGTGATAGTGGCTGTCGCTCTCGATCCCCAGCACCGGCAGTTGATTGAAATCGAGCGTCACTGGCGGCAATCCGAGCCAGGCAAAAATGCTCGCCATGCAGGCCGCGGGCTGCGCCATCATGTCCTCAAAGCGCACGAAATAAAGCCGCTCGCGCACCGCGCGCGGCAAGTCCGGCACGGCGTGGAGGGAAACCAGCGGCGCGCCAATGGCCTTGTCCTTGGCAAAGAGCACGTCGGCGCGGCCAAAGCGATCGTAGTCGGCGAGGTGGTCGATGAAGTCGAGCAGGATGGTGTGCTGATGCTGGGCCTCGATCGAGCCGTAGATTTGGCCGAGTTCCCGAACGCACACCAGCAGGCGGGCTTCGGGCGCAAGGTGTAACAGGAGCTCGATGCAGTGCAGCCAGGCGCGGTTCTTGTCCACCACCATTCGCTTGTCGGCACCTTGCGTCCAACCGCGCAGGAAGCCGGTCATAGCGGACTGAAACTTGCCGTAGCTGGTTTCAAAATTGCCGTCGAGCTGGGACAGCATGAACTGGTCGTCGCTCACAATCCGCCGCATCGCCTGCAGCGCATTGCACAGCGGCGAACTCAGGCCTTCGCAGTCGATCTCCGGGTGCATCGCCAAGAGCTGGCAGAGCAGCGTGGAACCCGCGCGGGGCAATCCGGTCACCCCAATAAACTGTGCGCTCATTCAATTCCCCGTGGGTTGATGCGTTAGAAACTTTTGCTTAACTGGACCCAGGCCCGCACGTCATCCGCGCTACTCAGCTGTGCGGGCCGGTCGCCAAACGGCGCCGCCACGCTGGCCTCCGCGCGCCACTGCGCGGGGCCAGACCAACGCAAGCCCGCGCCGCCGCCGCTGAGGGTCGCGGTATTGGGCCCTGAGGTCCACTGATCTTCGTTCACGATGAGGGTGGCGCTGTCGATGAACCCAAAGCCCTGCCAGCTGCCCGGTAGCGGCAAGGCCAACGCGCGCCGCCATTCCAGCGTCACCTGCACCCCATCGTCGCCCGACAAGGTGCTCGAATTGTAGGCCCGCACGCTATACGGCCCACCCACCACCTGCTTGCGCGAGGAATCCAGATTGCCGGTCGCCGCCTGCCCGGACAGCAGCAGATAGAGGGTGTCTTGCTCGGTGAGCGCCTGCAGGACACTGGCGCTGGCGTTGAAACGGGTGAAGGTGCCTGCGGTGCGGGCGGTCTGCGCGTCCAAGGCCGCGGCCGCACGGTTATCAAACGTCAGCTCGCCTGCGTTGACACCCAAGCGCCAGCTCAGCCCGCCGCGCAGCCAGCGCGTAAAGCGCAGATCACCAAAAATGCTGGCGGTGGCGCCGGCAAGATGGCGAGCCGTGCGGGTTTGGTTGGCGGCGATCTCGTCGTCAAGCGAGACATATTCCGCTTCCAGCTGGGCGTAAAGGTTGTGCGACTGGCTGCGCACGAGCGGGCGCTTGAGCCAGGCCGTGCCGGTTTGCACATCGCCCCTGGCGCCGAGCTTGGCGAGCGTGTCGCCGAGCGCGTAATCCAGCGCCTCGAAGCTCACCCCGGCGCGTAAGCCGTGACCGTCCAGCAGCGCCTCGTATTCCACCGTGCCGTAGCGGGTGAGATCTTCGGGTCCGCCCAGCAAGGTCACGCTCAAGGTATCGCCCAGATGAAACGGCGCCAGCACGCTGACCGTGCCAATAAAACGCTCGCGCCCGGCGTAGACGTTGCCGGCGTTATCGAACGACACATTGCCGGTGAAGCGCGCCGAGCGCGCGGTGTCGACCAGCAAATCCGTGGTGCCAGGCTCGGCGCCGGCTTTGAGACGCGGCTGGGCGGTCACGCCCGGAATGTCCTGCAACAGCAGCAGCGCTTCGTCGAGTGCGGCGTCGGTCACCAGATCGCCGTTGCGCAGCGGCGCCAGCGTCGCTGCCAGCAGGCGGTCGCTGACCCGGCTCTGGTTGTTCAACACGATTTGGCCGTAGCGGGCTTCCACCACCTGCAGCGTCACCAGACCGCCTTCAATGGTTTGCGCCGGCACAATCGCGCGCGCCAGCGGATGCCCATGGCGGCGATAGAAATCGGTAATGCGGTCTGCCAGCGTGCCCAAAGTGGGCAGCGTGATCTCCGTGCCTTCGGCGTCTTTCACCAGATCGTGCAACACGCCGGTATCGAAGGCGGTGTTGCCGGCGATGGTGATGGTGTTCACCAGAAAGCGGCCGCTGTCCGGTAAGCCGGTTGGCGGCGGTGCCGGCCGTGCGAGGCCGGGGTCGTTGCCCGGTAAGGCAGGCGCCTGCGGGCGAATTTCCTGCAAGAGCGTGCCGGCACCGGGCAGGGTTGGGGCGGCGGCCGCCGCTTCCACGGCGAGACACAACAGAAGGGCGAGCAGTTTTGGGTGGGTGAGGCGCGCTGTTTTGTTGGTCATTGGATTCGTCGCCGTTTGCGAGGGCGTCACCAGGAGTTACCCGAAATGCGAGCCGGAGTGTAGTTCACCGATTCCGCTGGAGACAGGCCGCGTGCCGTGCGGCCTTGTTCTTCACCCCTGTCACGCCAAACGCGCTTGATGAGCGCACTTCCCGTGGCGGTGCCCGTTGGCTTCGTTTGGGACCAAGGCGCTACTCGCAAGAGCGAACAGCGCGTAGCTACCGGGCAAGCGCGGAATGGGGGCTACTCTGAGTAAGCATACGACCGCCGTCGCCCAACCAATCGACGAGGCAGGAGTCCTGCGGATAAATAAGTCGCCATAAACGGCGAATTGAATTGAAATATGAGCTTCATATCGCCATATTAGGCGAGTCATGAAAATTACCGCTCAACTCCCCGATGAAGCCTTGCTACAGGAGCTCGGCCACCGCCTTACGGCGGCCCGCCTTGCCCAGAACCTCACTCAGGCGGCGCTTGCCGAGCGGGCAGGGGTGGCGAAGCGTACGGTCGAACGGCTGGAGTCCGGCGCGGTCGCCACGCAGCTGTCCGGGTTTCTCCGGGTGTGCCGGGCACTGGCGCTCATCGACGGCCTGGAGACATTGGTGCCGGAAGCCGCCGCGAGTCCTATGGCCCAATTGAAGCTTGAGCGTAACCAGCGCAAACGCGCTTCAAAGGGCACGCTGGCCAAAGCCAGCAAGACCAAATGGACCTGGGGTGACGCCACGTGATCGCCGAGGTGCTGCTCTGGGGGCGCACCATCGGTGCCGTGACGATGGAGACTGGCGACCGCGCCGCAGCTTTCCAGTACGACCCGGCCTTTGCGCGCAGCGGTATCCAGTTGTCGCCCATCACCATGCCGCTGAGCGACCGTGTGTACACCTTCCCAGCCCTATCCGCCGTCACGTTCCACGGCTTGCCAGGACTGCTCGCAGATTCTCTGCCCGACAAGTTTGGAAATGCGCTCATCGATGCCTGGCTGGCAACGCAGGGGCGCACACCGGAGTCGTTCAACCCCGTGGAGCGCCTGTGCTACACGGGTACTCGCGGCATGGGGGCGCTGGAGTTTGCGCCTGCGCTGGGGCCTACACCCCGCCCGGCCTCGAAAGTGAAAATCGATGCACTGGTGCAGCTTGCGTCCGACGTCCTGACGCATCGCCATCAACTGCAGGCGAGCTTCAAGGGCGCGGCCCGACAGAAGGCGCTGGACGACATCTTGCTCGTCGGCACCTCAGCCGGTGGCGCTCGTGCCAAGGCGGTCATCGCCTGGAATCCTCAGACCCTCGAAGTGCGCTCCGGGCAGGTGGCAGCGGGCGAGGGCTTCGAATACTGGCTGCTCAAGTTCGACGGGGTCTCTGGCAACCAGGACAAGGAATTGGAAGACCCGAAAGGCTACGGCGTCATCGAGTATGCCTATCACCTGATGGCCAGGGCGGCGGGTATCACCATGAGCGACTGCCGCTTGCTGGAAGAGAACGGGCGCCGGCACTTCATGACCCGTCGCTTCGACCGGCTGCCTGGCGGAGAGAAGTTGCACATGCAGTCGCTCTGCGCGCTGGCGCACTTTGACTTCAACCAGGCCGGGGCCTACGCCTACGAGCAGGCGCTGATGACTATTCGCAAGATGAACCTGCCGATGGCGGCCGTCGAAGAGCAGTTCCGACGGATGGTGTTCAACGTGGTCGCGCGCAATCAGGACGACCACGTGAAGAACATCGCGTTTCTGATGGACAAGCATGGCGAGTGGCAGCTAGCGCCGGCCTTCGACGTGACCTACAGCTACAACCCTTCAGGGGCCTGGACGGCCGCGCATCAGATGAGCATGAACGGCAAACGGGATAGCTTCACCGTCGCGGACTTCGAAGCCTGCGCGAAGATTGCGCTGATGAAGCGCGGCCGTGCGGGCAAGATCCTCGAGGAAGTGCAGGCGGCCGTGCGACGGTGGCCGGAGTTTGCGCAAGCGGCCGGGCTCCAGGAGGCTTGGCGCGAGAAGATTCAATGTGCACATCGGTTGGTGTTCGCCAGGCGCTGAACCTAAACGAAACCGTCGATGACAATCTCGTCCTTGGCTGGATCGGCAAGCTGAGCTGCGCCACTGGCCTAAATCGTGTGAGGAGAAAAGTTTGAGTCCCCACGGGGATGGGCTCGCAAACGCTTTGGCGTTTGCTCGGTCCTGCGGACCGCGCTGCGCGCGCCCGGGTTCGCGGGGCGAACCCGTCGAACCGAGGGGTTCGTGTCGCAACGTGGGGCCGCCATCCAAAAAAAACCGGCTGTTAGCCGGTTTGTTTTTTTGGCGCCGGATCAAGCGCGGAAAGTTTGAGTCCCCACGGGGATGGGCTCGCAAACGCTTTGGCGTTTGCTCGGTCCTGCGGACCGCGC
>CAMCQE010000147.1 GCA_945876945.1 Klebsiella pneumoniae | reverse complement strand
GAAGCGGAAGCCTATCTGCACGCCACCGCGCAGGCGTTGATGGGCAATAACATCTTCTGCACCTCGCTGGCGGGGGAAGAGCTTGGGCGCCTGCCGACCTGGGGCACGCATCCACTGTCGAAGGCGGCGCATCTGCTGGCCTCGCCCTGTGTCATGAATGACCTGCCGCAAACCTTTATGGAGCCGCTGCTGTTCAAAACCGCCTGCTCACGCGGCACGCAGTCGCGGATGTCCACCGAATATCTGCACCACACGCAGGATGCCGACGGCGTCACCACCACGCTGCGCGATCGCCTGTCGGGCGCGGAGTTCACGGTGCGTTCGCGCTATCTCATCGGCGCCGACGGTGGCAACTCGCTGGTGGCCGAACACGCGCAGCTGCCGTTTGCGGGCAGCATGGGCGTGGGCGGGTCGATGAACATCCTGTTCAAGGCAGATCTGAGCCGCTACGTCGCGCATCGGCCGTCCGTTTTGTATTGGGTGCTGCAGCCAGGCTCCAACGTGGGCGGCATCGGCATGGGGTTGGTGCGGATGATTCGGCCGTGGAATGAGTGGCTGATCGTGTGGGGCTACGACATCACACAGGGCGAGCCGCAGGTCGACGAGGCCTTTGCGCTAAAAGTGGTGCGCGATCTGGTGGGCGTGCCGGACTTGCCGGTGGCGCTGCAGTCGGTCTCGACCTGGACGGTGAACAATCAGTACGCGACCCGCATGAGCAACGGGCGGGTGTTCTGCATGGGCGACGCCACGCATCGCCATCCGCCGTCGAACGGCCTGGGCTCCAATACCTCGATTCAGGACGCCTTCAATCTCGCCTGGAAGTTGGCGCTCGTGCTGAAAGACCAGGCGGCCCCTGCGCTATTGGAGACCTACAGCGCAGAGCGCGCGCCGATCGCAAAACAAATTGTGACCCGCGCCAATCAGTCCATCGAAGAGTTCGGCCCCATTTTCAAAGCGTTGGGATTGCTGGACTCCGTGGACCCCGTGACCATGCAGCACAACATGGACGCCCGCTGCGAGGCCACGCCGGCGGCGGAAGCGCAGCGCGCAGCGATTCGTCAGGCGATTGCCTTCAAGGTGTATGAGTTCGACGCGCACGGCGTGGAGATGAATCAGCGCTATCAGTCCTCCGCGGTGGTGAACGACGGCAGCGCCGAACCCACCTTCACCCGCGACCGCGAACTGCACTATCAGGCCACCACGTTTCCCGGCGCGCGTCTGCCGCATGTGTGGCTGTATACGGCGCAAGGTCGCAAGGCCTCTACGCTCGATCTCTGCGGCAAGGGGCGCTTCACGCTGATCACCGGCATTGGCGGGGAGGCCTGGGTGGCGGCTGCGAACGCGGTGGCCGCCGAGTGTGGCGTGGGGCTGACGGTGCACGTCATCGGGCCGCGCTGCGAATGGCAGGACTACAGCGGCGACTGGGCGCGGGCGCGGGAGATTACCGACAGCGGCGCGCTGCTGGTGCGCCCCGACCAGCACGTGGCCTGGCGCGCTGGCGCGGTGATGGGCGATGCCGCGCACCAGCTGCGCGCGGCGATGAGGTCGATTCTGGGGAAGTGAGGCGCGGCGCTTAGCGCCAGCGCGGCGCGCGCTTCTCCACAAACGCTTCAATGCCTTCGCGGCCGTCCGGCGTGCTGAAGACATTGCACAGCGTTTCGATCTGGTTCTCCACGTTGCGGCGGTAGTCCAGATCGTTGGCGCGCATGAAGGACTGCCGGCCCAGCGCCATGATGGTGGGCGATTTCTGCGCCAGCACTTTGGCCATCGACAGCGCCTTGTTCATCAGTTCTTCACGCGGCACCACGTGATTGATGATGCCGAGCGCCACGGCTTCGGCCGCCGGAATCGGCTGGCCGCCAAACAGCAGTTCAAACGCCTTGTGGCGGCTGATTTGGCGTGGCAGGTGCGCGTAATGAATGGCGGGGATCAGCCCGATATCGATTTCCGGATAGCCGAGATCAATGTCGTCCGCTGCCACCACCATGTCGCTGGTGATGGAGAGCGTCATGCCGGCGCCGCGTGCCGGGCCGTTGATGGCAACGATTGTGGGCTTGGTCAGCGCGTACTGAATGTTCATCGTCTCCATGTAGAACTTGTAGACGAACTCGCGCAGATCCTGCGTGCTGCCGGCGGCCACCATTTTGAGATCCATGCCGCCGCAAAACATGCCGGGCAGCGCGCTCGTGAGCACAATCACGCGCACCTCAGGGTCTGCGTCCGCGCGGCGCAGCGCGGCGTGGATGGCGTCGATCATCGCGTGATCGATGGCGTTCACCGGTTTGCGATTGAGCGCGATGACGGCAATGTGCTCGTTAACGCTGTAGTCGAGGCGATGGTCGGCGGTCATGGGCTGGTCCTTACGGCGCGATGAAAGGGAGTGGCCGAAGTCTCGCCTGAGAGGGGCTGGCGCGTCACGCTTTGTGTGCTTGAGTAATCAAGCAAAGGCTCCCATCATCCGGCCCACTTTTCGCGATCATCAGGGTGAGCGGCATGCGGTTATCTCCTCAGGAACTCATCGGACGCGCACGCGAAATGGCGCCGGCCTTCGCCGCCCGCGCCGCGCGGACGGAAGCGAATAAAGGCTTGCTGGACGAGAACCTGCGCGAGCTCACCGACAGCGGCGTACTCGCTACGCTCACCCCCGCCGTCTACGGCGGCCACGAAGCGCCCATCGCCACCATGGTCTCCATCACGCAGGTCTTGAGCGCGGCCTGTCCGTCGACCGGCTGGGTCGCGGCCTTCTACATGGGCGCGGCGTGGCGACTGTTGAGCTTCTCGCCGGCCGCGCAGCGCGAAATCTTCGCGGATAAACCCTATGTGCTGAGCGCCGGTCAGGCCGCGCCCCTGCGCGAAGTCACGCGCGAGCCGGGCGGTTATCGCATCTCGGGCCAGACGCCCTGGAGTTCGGGCGCGGTGCATGCGGCGTGGATCAACTTCATGGGCGCCCTGATTGAAGACGGTGTGCCGCAGCCCATTACCTTCATCGTGCCGCGCGCCGAGACCACGCTGGTGCCGCACTGGGACGTGGCCGGCATGCGCGGCACCGGCAGCCACGATATGCGGGTGGAGAACGTGTTTGTGCCGGACTATCGCGCGGCGTCTCTGCTGGAGACGCTGGAAGGCCGCACGCCGGGTCAGGCGCTGCACGCCAACAGGCAGTATCAGCTGCCCTTCATTCCCTTTCTGATGTGCGAAGTGGTGCCGGTGCTGGTGGGCGGGCTGCGCGGCGCGGCCGAGGCCTTTGTCGCGCGCGTGCAGGCGCGGGCGGGCACCATCAGCGGGGTGAAGGCGGCCAGCACGCAGGCGGCCCAAATGCGGCTCGCGCGCGGGCTTGCTGCGGCCGACGCGGCCGAGACCCTGATGAGCGCCTACGTCGAGCGCTACAGCGCAGGGCTCCCCACACGCAACACGCTGGAAGAGCGCGCGCAGATGAAACTCAAGGCCGCCTTCATGACCGATCTCTGCCGGAATGCCGTGAACGATCTCGCGCGCGGCTTCGGCGGCGACGGCTTTCGCGACGAAAGCCCGCTGCAGCGCTATTTTCGCGACCTCAACATGCTTGCCGTGCATGCGTTTCTGGATATCGATACCGCGGCCGAAACCTATGGCCGCATGGTGCTGGGCCTGCCGCCGGAAGACCGCATGGTTTGACGAGCGTCGGATAAGCACGCGCCTGGCGTGTTATTTTTCGATGCGCACCATCCGCCACTGTCTACAGAAGTGCCGCGTTCACCGGACCAGACCCCAGAGGGAGACCGCTTATGACCGCTACCGCCACCCACACCCCGTCCAGCGAACGCGCGAACGCCCCGCGAGATTACGAAGTTGTCGTGATTGGCGGCGGCGTCGCCGGCATTTACCAAATCAAACGGCTGGCGGACTTGGGCGTGAAGGCCACCCTGCTCGAGGCCTACAGCGACATCGGCGGCACCTGGTTCAATAACCGCTATCCCGGCGCGCGCTTCGATTCCGAATCCTTCACCTACGGCTACTCGTTCTCGAAAGAAGTGCTCGACGAATGGGACTGGAGCGAGTGGTACTCGCCGCAGCCGGAGACGCTGCGCTATCTCAATTTTGTGGTCGACAAATTCGATCTGCGCAAGCACATGCAGTTCAACTGCCGTGTGGCCTCGATGCACTTCGATGAGACCACCGACACCTGGCGCATCACGCTCACCGACGGCCGCAGCTTTACCACCCGCTTCGTGATCACCGCGCTGGGGATTCTGTCGATTCCCACCCGCCCCAGCTTCAAAGGTATGGAAACCTTCAAGGGCCTGTCCTTCCATCCCTTCGACTGGCCGCACGACCAGCCGGATCTCAGCGGCAAGCGGGTGGCGATCATTGGCACCGGCGCCACCGCCATCCAGATCATTCCCGAAGTGGCAAAAGTAGCGGGCCGACTCACGGTGTTCCAGCGCCGCCCCAACTGGGCCGCGCCGCTCAACAACGCGAAGATCAGCAAAGAGGAAATGGCGCAGATCCGCGCGCGCTACGACGAAATCTTCGCCGCCTGCGCCCGCACGCCGGGCGGCTTCGAGCACGAGCCCGATCGCCGTGGCTTCTATGACGTGACGCCTGAAGAACGCCGCGAGCTGTGGGATCGGCTCTACGACGGGCCGGGCTTCGGGATCTGGCTGCAGAACTTCGTCGAAATTTTTACCGAAGAAGCGGCTAACGCCGAGTTCTCCGCCTACATCGCCGAGCGCATTCGCCGCCGCGTGAACGACAAGGCGCTGGCCGAGAAACTCATTCCCAAAGACCACGGCTTCGGCATTCAGCGCGTGCCGCTGGAAACCGGTTACTTCGAGACCTACAACCGCGACAACGTGGAGCTGGTGGATTCTGGCGAGACGCCGATCGTGGAGATCACGCCCGACGGCCTGCGCACCACCGATCGCAGCTTTGAGTTCGACATCATCATTTATGCCACCGGCTTTGATTCGTTCACCGGTGCGTTCGACAAAATCGATATCCAGGGCGCCAACGGGCTGAAGCTGCGCGACAAGTGGGCCGACGGCCCCACCACCTTTATGGGGCTGATGGTTAGCGGCATGCCGAATCTGGTGATGCTCGCCGGCCCGCAGACGGCGGCCACCAATTTCCCGCGCGGCGCGGAGCTGGCGGTCGACTGGGTGACGCCGTTTCTGCAATACCTCTGGCAGCACGGCTACACCCGCTTCAACGCGCAGGAAGCGCCGGAGCAGCGCTGGCTCGCGCATGTGAAAGACATGTATCAGGGCGTGCTGATGGGCAAGGCCAAGAGCTGGATCACCGGCTACAACGGCAATCTGCCGGGGCACGAATACGGCAAGACCCGCTACAACATCTACGCCGGCGGCGGACCGAAATATGCGCGCGCTTTGCAGCGCATTGAGAACAATGGCTACGAGGGCGTGGACCTGAGCTAGCCGGGTTGAGCGTGAGTGACAGACGGCGCGAGAGTTAGCCCCGCATGTTCACCTATGTCTGCCTTGGTACCCAGGACCTCGAACGCGCCGCGCGCTTCTACGATGCCGCGCTGGCGCCGTTGGGCATCACGCGCTGCCAAACCGGCAGCGAAGACTTCGGCGAGTGGATCGGCTGGGGCACGGATGAAGACGACGGCCGGCAGGCGCTGGCCTTGTGGGTGTGCAGACCGTTTAACGGTGAGCCGGCCAGCGTGGCCAACGGCAGCATGATCGCGCTGCGCGCCGCGAACTGGGCGGCGGTGGAGGCTTCTACGCCGCGGCGCTGACCCACGGCGGCATTAGCGAAGGCGCGCCGGGCCTGCGTTTACGCTACAACCCGGATTTTTAGGCGGCTTACGTGCGCGGCCCGGACGGCCATAAGGTGGCGGCGGTGTGTCGGGGCTTTACGGCGCGGATTTGAGGCGCGGCGGCGCTCGCCTGCCTCCCCACAACCATCGCCGCTACAGTTTGACGAAGCCTCCGCCGCTGCGCACCGGCGGGCTGCCGCGCACGCTGGGGGCAAGGCCCAGCACCGGGCGGGGCGTGGCCGTGGTCTGCGTGCCGGTCTTGAAGAACGCGATGCTTGCCTGCAGTTGGTCCGCTTGCCCGGAGAGTTCTTCGCTGGTGGCGGCGAGTTCCTCCGAGGCCGAAGCGTTTTGTTGCGTGGTTTCGTTGAGTTGCCCCATGGCGATCCCGATCTGCGCGGCTGATTCACGCTGCTCGGCGCTGGTGGCCGCGATCTCCTGCACCAGGTGACTCGTTTGCTGAATGGTCGGCACGATTTTGTTCAGCAGCTTGCCGGCGTGCTCGGCCATCGAAACGCCGTTGCCAGCCAGTTCGCCAATTTCCTGCGCTGCTGACTGGCTGCGCTCGGCCAGCTTGCGCACCTCGGCGGCGACCACGGCAAAGCCTTTGCCCTGTTCGCCGGCGTGGGCCGCTTCGATCGCGGCATTCAGCGCCAGCAGGTTGGTTTGGTAGGCGATATCGTCAACGATGCCGATGGTCGCCGCGATTTTACGCATCGCCTCCACCGTTTGCTTCACCACGGCACCGCCCTCCAACGCCTCCTTGCTGGCGGTGCTCGCCATGGTGTCGGTGACGCCGGCGTTGTCGCTGTTATGCGCGATGGAAGCCGACATGAGGTCGACGCTGGCGGTGGTTTGCTCCACGCCGGCGGCCTGCTCGCTGGCGGCCTGCGACAAAGACTGCGCGGTGGCGCTGATTTGGGTGGCGGCGACGGTGAGCGCATCGGACGCTTTTCGCACATCGCCAATCACGCGGGTCAGGTGCTCTGCGGTGGCGTTGGCGCTGTGCTTCACCTCGCCGAACAGTCCGGCGTAATCGCGCGTGATGCGGTGAGTGAGGTCGCCTTGCGCGAGCGCCGCGAGCGCTTCTGCGGTGTCTTGCATCACGCCTTCGCTGGTATCGAGCAGCTGGTTCATGGCGGCGGCCAGATTGCCGAAGAAGCCGGTCTTGCCGGTCATGTTGATGCGGCCGCTCATATCGCCGTTGACGGCGGCGGCGACGATGCTGGAGACCTCGTGCTCGGAGTTGATCTCATCGGTGCGGTCTACCCACTGCATGATGTGACCCGTCGCCTGACCGTGCTCGTTCTGCACCGGGCGCGCGAGCAGGTTCAGCTTCCGGCCTGCCACTTCAATCTCGACGGTCTCGCCGGAGCGCAGCGCGCGGTCGAAGGAGGCCGCGTCCTGCGAAGTCGTGAACAGCGTTCGGAGCGGCTGGCCGTAGAAGGCCTCAAGGTCAAAGGCCGCGCCGCCAAACAGTTTGAGCAGCGCCGTGGCCGGCGGCGTCGCATGCACCAGTTCGCCTTCGGCATTGGAGACCGTGACGCTCACCGGCAGGCTGTCCAGCGACAGCCGGATGCGCTGGTTGAAGGTGGCGGCCTCGGCGGCCCGCGCCATCTGCGCCTTGGCGGCGTTGACCACTTCGGTAATGCGCGCCTTCTGCCCCGGCAGGGGATCCATGCTTTCGTCAAAGATCCCGCGCGAATATTGGTCCATCAGGTCGACTGCGCGCGCGTTGAGATCGATATGGGACTGCACCATTCCGTTCACGCCGGCTGCCAGCGCGCCATAGCTGCCCGGTAACTCAGCGGCGGGCATCGCGTG
>CAMCQE010000146.1 GCA_945876945.1 Klebsiella pneumoniae | reverse complement strand
TGCCTACGTTCGCTCGCTGGCCGAAGCGGCCATCCTGTACTCGCGCCAAGCCCTCATTAGCACCGATGCAAGCGGCCTGATTAACGCCTGGAATCCCGCCGCGGAGCAGATGTTTGGTTATTCGTCGGCCGACGCACTCGGCATGCCGCTGATGACCCTCATCCCCGCCGAGTGGAGCGCCGAACATTCCCGCATCCAGCGCGAGGTTGCCGGTGGGCTGGTGGTGGAAGCGACCGATACGGTTTGGCTGCGGCGTGAAGGCACCCGCCTGAATGTGGCCGTCACCACCACCGCACTCTTCGATGCGGACAATCGCGTGCTGGGCACTGCCTCTGCCATTGTCGACATCAGCGTGCGCAAGCAGCTGGAAGCAAGACTGGCCTTTCTGGAATCGATCATCTCCAGCTCGAGCGACGCCATTTTCACGCGCGATATAGACCGCCGTCTGATTACCAGTTGGAATGACGCCGCCGAACGACTGTTTGGCTATCGCGCCGACGAGATCATCGGCCAACCCATCGCCGTGCTGATACCGCCCGAGCTGCGGGAGAGCGAATTTCTGGAGGTCGCTTCGCGGATCAAGCACGGCGTGCGCGTGGAGCCCTACCAGACGGTGCGTCTGCATAAAGACGGCCACAAGATGACCATTTCGCTGTCGGCGTCGCCGGTGTTTGATGAATTCGGCGTTTTAGTAGGCACCTGCGGGATTGCGCGGGATGTGTCGGACGCCGCCCGACGCGCCGAGGAGACCGAGCGCTGGGCCTTACAGGATCCGCTGACCAATTTGCCCAACCGCCGCGCCTTGGTCGACCGGATTGAAGTGGTGCTGGGCAAAACCCGACGCAGCGGGTTCCACGCGGGACTGCTCTTTGTCGATTTGGATGACTTCAAGCGCATCAATGACCTCTACGGGCATGCCGGGGGAGATGCCGTGCTGGTGGAAGTCGCGACGCGCATTCAGTCGGTGTTGCGAGCCGCAGATACGGTGGCGCGCATCGGTGGCGATGAGTTTGTGGTGCTACTGGACCAGATCGGCGCCGACCGCGTGGCGGCGCTGACCCATGCCCGCGGCGTCGGCGAGAAACTGCTGGCGGCCTTGGCGAATATTGACGCGGGGGCGGCGCTGAGTTGCTCCGCCAGCGTAGGGCTACTGGTGTTTTCGGACGGCGTGCAATCGGTCGAGGAAATTTTGCATCGCGCCGACCATGCCATGTACGAGGCGAAGAAGGCTGGCAAAAACCAGCTGGCGATCGTGGAGGACTAGGCGGCGCCGGGCGGTTTTAGACGCCGCGATGCACGGCGGCCACCAGCGCGGCCACGTGCTCGGGGTTGATATCGGGCGTAATGCCATGACCCAAATTAAAGATATGACCGGGTGCTGGGCCAAAGGCCCGCAGCGTGGCGGCCACTTCCTGCTCAATCACCGGGATCGGTGCGCGTAACACGGCGGGGTCCAGGTTGCCCTGCAGCGCCACCCGGTGTCCGATGCGGCGACGCGCCTCCATCGGCGGCACCGTCCAGTCGAGCCCCACGGCGCTGCACCCGGTGTCGGCTATCGACTCCAGCCACGATCCGCCGCCCTTGGTGAAGAGAATGGTGGGCACCGCTTTGCCCAGTTCGCTCACGATGCGCGCCATGTACTGCAGCGAGCATTCGCGATAGGCCTCGGCCGCCAGCGCGCCGCCCCAGGTGTCGAACACCATGAGCGCGTCCACGCCCGCTTCGCGTTGGGCCTTGAGGTAGCTGATGACTGAAGTCGTCACCACCTCGAGCAACTGATGCAATGCCCTGGTTTCACCGTAGACCCAGGACTTGGCGCGTTTGAAATCGTGGTCGCCGCCGCCGCCTTCGATCATGTAAGTGGCGAGCGTCCAGGGGCTGCCCGCAAACCCAATCAAGGGCACCCGGCCGCCCAGTTCGCGCTTGATGAGCCGCACCGCGTCGCACACATAGCCCAGATCGTCGTGCGGATCCGGCACGCCCAAACGGTCGACGTCGGCTTGGGAGCGCACGGGGCTGGCGAGTCGTGGGCCGACGCCCTCATCAATCGACAGCCCGAGGCCCATGGCGTCGGGAATGGTCAGAATGTCGGAGAAGAGAATGGCCGCGTCGAGCGGGAAGCGTGCCAAGGGCTGCAAGGTCACTTCGCAGGCAAGCTCGGGCGTTTTGCAGAGCTTGAGGAAGTCGCCGGCGCGGGCGCGGGTGGCGCGATATTCCGGCAGGTACCGCCCCGCCTGACGCATGATCCAGACCGGCGTGCGATCCACCGGCTGGCGGCGGAGCGCACGCAGAAAGCGGTCGTTTTGGAGGGCAGTCACCGACCGGCGAGGCTCAGGAGAGCGGCGCCGGCAGGTCGGTCTGACCCATCAGGAAGCTGTCGATGCTGGCGGCAGCGGACCGGCCTTCAGCAATCGCCCACACGATGAGCGACTGGCCGCGCTGCATGTCGCCGGCGGTGAAGACGCCCGGCTCCGAGGTCATCCACTGCTTGTCGCGCCAGACGTTGCCGCGATCGGTCAGTTTGACCTTCAGCTGGTCCAGCGCCGGACGTTCCGGGGCCACGAAACCCATCGCCAGCAGGGCGAGTTCGCAGGGCAGTTCGCGCTCACTGCCCGGCACTTCGGCGAAGGTCATGCGGCCGTTTTCCGATTTGGTTTCCACATTGACGATTTCGACCGCGCGCACGGCCCCGGTGCCGTCATCGATAAAGCGCTTGGTGGAGACCGCGTAAACCCGCTCGCCGCCTTCTTCATGGGCAGAGGCGGTGCGGTAGATCCGCGGCCATTCGGGCCAGGGATTGTCGCCGCCACGCGTCGCCGGCGGTTTGGCCATGATTTCGAGCTGCTCGATGTGCTTGGCGAGCTGACGGTGCGCCGTGCCCAGGCAGTCCGCACCTGTGTCGCCGCCCCCGATAATCACCACGTTTTTACCGTGGGCATTGAATTCCGGTTCTTCCGGCACCGCATCGCCTTCCAGCCGGCGATTCTGTCGGGTGAGGTAGTCCATGGCGAAATGAACGCCGCGCAGCTCGCGACCCGGCAGCGGCAGGTCGCGCGGCGCGGTGGCACCACCGGCCAGCAGGATGGCATCGAATTCCGCACGGAGGGCGGCGGCGTCGATATCCACCCCGACATTGGCGCCGGTGCGGAAGCTCACGCCTTCGGCGCGCAGCTGTTCCAGCCTGCGGTCGAGGACGTTCTTTTCCATCTTGAACTCTGGAATGCCGTAGCGGAGCAGGCCGCCAAGGCGATCGTCGCGTTCGAATACGGTGATCGCATGGCCGGCGCGGCGCAGTTGCTGGGCGGCGGCGAGGCCGGCGGGGCCCGAACCAATCACGGCGACCTTTTTGCCGGTTTCGGTCTGCGGCGGCAGGGGCTTCACCCAGCCTTCGGCAAACGCGCGATCGATGATGGCGAGCTCGACCGCTTTAATCGTGACCGGATTGTCGTTAATGCCCAGCACGCAGGCGCCTTCGCACGGGGCGGGGCACAGGCTGCCGGTGAATTCGGGGAAATTGTTGGTGGCGTGCAGGCGCTCGATGGCTTCCTGCCAGCGGTCCCGATAGACCAGATCGTTCCAGTCAGGAATGAGGTTGCCAAGCGGGCAACCCTGATGGCAGAACGGAATGCCGCAGTCCATGCAGCGCGAGGCCTGCTGGTTCAGCGATTTGGCTTCCCAGGGCTGCATGACCTGCGACCAGTCGCGCAGGCGGTTTTCGACCGGACGATAGGGCTGCTTTTCGCGCCCGACTTCCAGAAAGCCGGTAGGTTTAGCCATGTGAGGCCTCCATTACGGCTTCATCTTCGGGCAGGCCAGCCGCGCGGGCCCGCGCGATGGCGGCCAGCACATGTTTGTAATCTCGGGGCATGACTTTCACGAATTGCGTCCTGGTCGTGGCCCAGTCGCGCAGAATCCGCTCCGCTACCGGGCTCTTGGTATAGCGCACGTGATTGGCGAGCAATCGCTGTACGCAGGCTTCGTCTTCGTCGCTTTCGAGGCGATCCAGATCCACCATGTCGGTGTTGCAACGGCCGGGCAGGCGGTTGTGCGGGTCGAATACAAAGGCAATCCCGCCAGACATGCCGGCGGCGAAGTTGCGGCCGGTGCCGCCGATGATGATCGCGCGGCCGCCGGTCATGTATTCGCAACCGTGGTCGCCAACGCCTTCGACGACGGCTTCGGCGCCGCTGTTGCGCACGCAGAAGCGCTCGCCGCCCAAGCCGCGGAAGTAGGCTTCGCCCGAAGTCGCGCCATACAGGGCGACATTACCGATGAGGATGTTTTCTTCCGCCACAAAGGTGGCCTCGCGCGGCGGGAACACCATGATTTTGCCGCCCGACAGGCCTTTACCGATGTAGTCGTTGGCGTCGCCTTCGAGGCTCATGGTGATCCCTTTGGGCACGAAGGCGCCAAAGCTCTGGCCGGCCGAGCCGGTGAAGTTCAGGCGGATGGTGTCGTCCGGCAAGCCCGCGCCGCCGTGACGGCGGGTGAGTTCATAGCCGAGGATGGTGCCGACCGTGCGATTGACGTTGCGCACCGGTACATCGAGGGTGACCGGCGTGCCTTTTTCCAGCGCTTCCATGCAGCCCGGCACCAGCACGCGGCGGTCGAGCGAACGGTCGAGGCCGTGATCCTGCGTACGGATATTGCGAATCGCAGTGCCTTCGGCGACCTCTGGCTGATAGAGAATCTTGGAAAGGTCGAGGCCTTTGGCTTTCCAGTGGTCCACCGCCTGATTCACTTCCAGACAGTCGGCGCGGCCGATCATCTCGTCCATGGTCCGGAAGCCGAGCTTGGCCATGTATTCGCGGACTTCCTGCGCGATGAAGCGGAAGAAGTTCTCCACGAACTCCGCCTTGCCGGCAAATTTCTCGCGCAGTCGCGGGTCTTGCGTGGCGATGCCGACCGGGCAGGTGTTGAGGTGGCAGACGCGCATCATGATGCAGCCCATCACCACCAGCGGGGCGGTGGCGAAGCCATATTCTTCAGCGCCGAGCAGCGCGCCGATGATGACGTCGCGCCCGGTCTTCATCTGGCCGTCAACCTGCACCACGATGCGGTCGCGCAGCTTGTTGGCCACCAGCACCTGCTGCGTTTCCGCCAAGCCGAGCTCCCAGGGCACGCCGGCGTGCTTGAGCGAGGTCACCGGCGAGGCGCCGGTGCCGCCGTCATAGCCCGAAATCAGCACGACGTCTGAATAGGCCTTGGCGACGCCTGCTGCCACAGTACCCACGCCAACTTCGGCCACCAGCTTTACATGCACGCGGGCTTGCGGATTGGCGTTCTTCAGGTCGTGGATGAGCTGGGCAAGGTCTTCAATGGAATAGATGTCGTGGTGCGGCGGCGGCGAAATGAGGCCGACCCCCGGCGTTGAATAACGCACCTTGGCGATCCACGGATACACCTTGTGGCCGGGTAGCTGACCGCCTTCGCCGGGTTTCGCGCCCTGCGCCATCTTGATCTGGATGTCGTCGGCGTTGACCAGATATTCGCTGGTGACGCCAAAGCGGCCGGAGGCGACCTGCTTGATGGCGCTCCGGCGGAGGTCGCCGTTGGCGTCTGGTTTGAAACGCGCCGGATCTTCGCCGCCTTCGCCGGTGTTCGAACGGCCGCCGATGCGGTTCAGCGCGATCGCCAGCGTTTCATGCGCTTCGGAACTGATAGAGCCGTAGGACATGGCGCCCGTCTGGAAGCGCTTCATGATCGATTCGACCGACTCAACGTCGTCTATCGACAGCGGCTGCGCGGCTTCCCTTAGTTTGAACAGGCCACGGAGCGTCGCCAGATGCTCGCTCTGCTGGTCCACCAGATTGGTGTACTCCCGGAAGATGTCTTCCCGGCCGCTGCGCGTGGCGTGCTGGAGCTTGAAGACGGTGTCCGGGTTGAACAGGTGGTATTCGCCGTCGCGACGCCACTGATATTCACCGCCCCATTCCAGATCCGGCTTGCCGACCAGACGGTTCGGGAAGGCATGGTGATGGCGAATGTTGATTTCGCGCTCGATGACCTCCAGACCGATGCCGCCGATGCGGGTGGCGGTCCAGGTGAAATAGCGGTCCACCACGTTCTGATTGAGACCCACGGCCTCAAAAATCTGTGCGCCCCGATACGACTGCACGGTGGAGATGCCCATTTTGGACATCACCTTCACCAGTCCCTTGTTGACCGACTTGATGTAGTTGCGTACGGCAGTGTCGTGCAAGGGTTCATCGCCCTTACGGCCCTTCACGGCGCCGGCTTTGATGATGCCCTGCTGTAGCAGGTCGTCCAGCGTTTCGAAGGCCAGATAAGGATTCACCGCGTCGGCGCCATAGCCGATGAGGGTGGCGAAGTGATGCACTTCGCGCGGTTCGCCGGATTCCACCAGCAAGCCCACCCGCATGCGGCGCCCGTTGCGCACCAGATGATGGTGCGTGCCGGCGGTCACCAGGAGCGCCGGAATGGGGGCGTGGGTGCCGTCCATGCCGCGGTCGGAGAGGATAACGAAGGAATAGCCGTCATCGACCGCCTTGTCGGTTTCGGCAAACACGCGCTCCAAGGCAGCCTCAAGACCGGCCAGACCTTCTGCGATCGGGTAGAGCGCGGTGACGGTCTGGCAGCGAAAGTCCGGACCATCTACATGGCGCAAGCGGGCGAGGTCTTCGTTGTTCAGCACCGGAGAGTCGAGCTTGATGCGGCGGCAACTGGCGGCGGTCGGCGCCAACAGATTGCTCTCGGGCCCGATGGGGGTGGAAACCTGCGTAACCAGTTCTTCGCGGATGCCGTCGAGCGGCGGGTTGGTGACCTGCGCGAAGAGCTGTTTGAAGTAGTCGTAAAGGAGTCGTGGCTTGTTCGACAGCACGGCCAGCGCCGCGTCGGTGCCCATGGAACCGATCGGCTCTTCGCCTTTCTCGGCCATCGGCTGCAGGATGACCCGCAGGTCTTCGTGCGTGTAGCCGTAGGCCTGCTGCCGACGCAGCACGGTGTCATGGTCGATCGCGTGCACATGGGCCGGCGCCGGTAGCGCCGACAGCGGGACATAGTTTTCCTGCAGCCAGTCGGCGTAGGGATGTTCGTCGATGTAGCGTTGTTTCAGCTCCGCGTCGTCGATGATACGACCCGCTTCCGTATCGACCAGGAAAATGCGGCCCGGATGCAGGCGCTCCTTGATGGCGATGTTCTCGGGCGGGAAATCCAGCACGCCCACTTCGGACGCCATGACGACCATGTCGTCCTTGGTCACGTAATAACGGGAGGGGCGCAGGCCGTTACGGTCCAGCACGGCGCCGATGATCCGACCATCGGTGAAAGCGATACAGGCCGGGCCGTCCCAGGGCTCCATCAGGCAGCCGTGGTATTCGTAGAAGGCCTTACGCGCGGCGTCCATTTCCTTATGCCCGCTCCAGGCTTCCGGAATCATCATCAACACCGCCAGTGGCAGCGGGCGGCCGGCCATGTGCAGGAATTCCAGCACCTGATCGAAGCTGGCGGAGTCTGAGCTGCCCTCAATCACGATCGGCAGGAGCTTCTTCAGGTCGTCGCCGAAGAGCTCGGACTGGCACAGCGCTTCGCGCGCCCTCATCCAGTTGATGTTGCCCCGAAGCGTGTTGATTTCGCCGTTGTGCGCGATGTACCGGAACGGGTGCGCCAGCGGCCAGGACGGGAAGGTGTTGGTCGAAAACCGCTGGTGAACCAGCGCCAACGCGCTCTCGACGAGCGGATCGGACAGGTCGGGGAAGTGCATCTTCACCTGAACGGCGTTCAGCATTCCCTTATAAACGATGGTGCGGTGGGACAGGCTCGGCACGTAGAAGAGCTGCTTTTCTGCCAGCGAAGACTGCCAGATGGCGTGTTCAACGCGTTTGCGGACCACGTAGAGCTTGCGTTCAAAGGTGTCGCCATCCG
>CAMCQE010000145.1 GCA_945876945.1 Klebsiella pneumoniae | reverse complement strand
CTCATGCGCACCCACAAGGCCCGTTCGGTGTGCAGCCGGTAGTCGTGACTGATGCGGGCGGCCAGCGCCCGCCCCTGGAACTCAAGCACCGCCGCCAGCAGCATCAGCGCTAGCACCAGCAGCGTTGCCCCGGCAAAGACCGGGGCGCTGGTCACATGGCCAATCACCAGCGAGCCGATGGCGAGCTGTCGGTCTGATTGCAGCGCCGTGACATATTTGAAGACCACCACAAAGCCCGCGAGATGCCCCAACGCACCGCCAAGGCTACAGGCTGCCGACCAGGCGAAGCGACGCCACCAAGAATGCAATTCCCGGGCGAACCAAATCAGAAAATTGAGGTAATCGCGCAGCCGACCGGTGCCAGTGCGGGTCAGTTCAAGGTCGGTCGGGGATAGACTCATGGTTTCAGATTCCAGCTAGTGCACGTACCAAACAGCAGTCGCCGGTTGCCAGCAAGTTGGCACAGCGACGGTGGTGAATGTCGGTCGATCGTAGGTCACGCCCGTGCCGACTTCGCAGGCCGATGAAGGCAGTGCAACGGGGCATCATCGCCCGGCAATCCCCTATACTGAGCCCGATTTTACCCCGTATCGGTCCCCGCGGCCGCCCGGTGTATTTCACTAGACTTCTTTTGGGGATCAGGGCCATGCGTATCGCGATGCTAATCAACAACACGTGCGAAAACGATGCGCGGGTGATTCGGGAAGCGCGTGCGCTCAGCGACGCAGGTCACGAGGTGTACATTCTGGCCGTATGGGCCACCGGACTTGCACTGGAGGAAGTCCGGGACGGCGTGACCTACCTGCGTTTCACCCTGCCCTGGCACGCCGGCCAGCGCGCGGCGGCTCGCGCTGAGGTCTCGCAGCGCCCCGCCCCCGCAACGCCCGCCCCTGATGCCACCAACCGGACTATTGAGGAGTCTGTACGGCCGCCCGAACAGCGGAGAGGACTGGCGTTTGGACTCTGGCTTGTAACGCGGTATCCGAGAGCCATAGCGCGGCGGTCACGTAAGGCTGTGCAGAAGCTCGCGCGGCGGTCACGTAAGGCTGTGCAGAAGCTCGCGCGGCGGATGCGTAACGCCGGACAGAAGCTCGCACGCTACGCGCTAATCAAAGGACTGACCCCTAGCGGGCTTGCGCTGGCTCGCCACGCCAGAATGTTCCATCTGGCGCTGCAGGAGCTGCAGCCCGATGTCGTGCATGCACACGAAATGGCGACGCTGCTCGGCGGCTGGCGCTACACAAGAAATCATAGGGCCGCACTGGTTTACGATTCGCATGAGCTCGAGCTGGGTCGTAACGGATTTTTTTCGGATTGGGAAAAAAGCCTTCGGGCCAAGGCCGAGAAATTCTTGATTAGGCGCACGGATGCGGTGATCACCGTGTGCGACAGCATCGCCGACTACCTCGCACGGCATTACAGGATTCCACGGCCGACGGTGGTGCTCAATTCTCCCGACGACCATCCGTTACAAGCCAGCGCAACCAATCTGCGCAGCGCACTTGGGCTCGACCTTGCCACACCGCTGGCGGTCTATGTGGGCAAGGTTACGTTCAATCGCGGCATCGAGTTCGGCGTCGACGCCCTCGCCCAATATCCGGAGCTGCACTTGGCGCTGGTTGGGCCGCGTGACGAGCGGGTGACGGCGCGCCTGCGTGAACAGGCTGCTGCGCTGCAAGTCAGCGACCGGCTGCACATCGTTGACCCCGTCCCGCACGAACAGGTAGTGAGTTTCATCCACAGCGCAGACGTCTCGCTAGTGCTGATTCAGCCGGTATGTCTGAGCTACGAGTACTGTTTTCCGAACAAGCTGCTGGAGAGCATCCTCGGGGGCGTGCCGGTATTGGCCTCACGACTCGTTGAACTAGAGCGACTGGTGACCGAGACAGGTGCCGGTCTGGTGGTACCGCCGGACGATGCAACGGCCATCACGGCCGGCATCCGGCAGATTGTGGCCAATCCGCAGGCCATGCGGGCTTCCGCAGCCACCATCGCACGCACGCGTGAAAAATACGGCTGGCCTGCGCAAGCAACCCGCCTGCTGGCCTTGTACCAGCAACTGGACCGTAACCATGCCTAGCGCTATCGCATCAAGGCGTTGACCCGCGCCTTAGCGCTTCGCAGCGATCCTTCATCGCCGACTCCGCCTGGGGCTGATATAACACCTGCGTTCTAGGCGCCTTACCCCCGCCAACGCCAGCCGCAACCTCCCATCGACCGGCCTCGGTGTAGTCGCGACTCAAGGCCGCACCAAACGATGCGAGCGACTCGATGGGGATTCCCCGTCGACCGTCCGGCTCCAACAACAGCCAGGCGCGCGCCAGCGTTTGGCAACTACAGCGGGCAAGCACTGCTTCAGTAAACGCCCGGCTTCCGGGGTAACCACCGATCAGCCAGGGCGCGCCGGGCGCGATGCCGTTCAAGGCGAACACGAGGCCCGGCGAATGGCCAGTCAAATCAATAACCGGCGTCCCCGCCGCAAACCCGGCCTGACGTGCGCTGCCGACGGCATCGTGCACATAGTCAGCAACCGCTGCGTTTACCCACAGCGGTGACGCCGGGGGGCCAATTTCCAACAACTGTGGATTAAGCGACAGCGCTTGCGGTTGCCGATAAGGCATCGCCATACCGCGTGCGAGCAGCGTGGCGCAGACCAGCATGGCGATGAGCGCGATGGGCACCAGCACCCGCATGTGTCGCGGGCTGTGTAGAGCCGGATGCAGCAGCATCAGTGCGGCAAGCATCCAGAAAAAGCCGGCGTAGGTCGCCGCCTGCGAATAGTTGCTGTAGGTGCCGAAGGCATGGGCGTAGGGTAAGGCCGCACACAGCAGCCCGGTGCCGATTTGCGTCCGGGTCGTGTGCTGCCGCAAGGCCGGCATCTGGGTCAACAAGCCACAGAGCAGCGCCCCTAACGCCACCCCAAGCAGGGCAAACAAACCCGTGAAGGAGCCGAACCTGCTCCAGAAAAGTCCGCGGCTCTGCGCCATCCACCAGACACCCAGCACCAGCACCACAACGAACAGAAGCAAGGCCAGTATCCGCTTGCGCCCAGTCAGCGCCACGGCCATCCCGGCAAGCGCCGTAAGGGCGGCCATTCCCTGAAACAGGCGCAACTCAAACGGGCGCCACTTGGGTAAATCGAGGCGAAAAATATGCAGCATCATATCCGGACCGAGCATCCGGTGTCCGAGATCGAGCCCGATGCGCACTCGCCCAACAAACGCGAGGACTGAACCCTCGATCAGCAAGGCGGAGCCCGCCAGAAGCAGGGCTGAGGTCAGCGCCGCAAGGCCGGCACATCGCACATAACGTCGGCCCCAGAGCAGTAGATAGCACGCTGAAAGCAGCGCCAGCGCGAGTGCACTGGTGGGCTTGCCCATAAAGACCAGCCAGCCACCAATGCCAAGCAAGAGCCACGATGGGAGGGCACGTACTGTCCCGGCGTTATGAACGCCCAACAAACCCAGCAGCGCAATCAACAAGCCTTGCAGCGTGAGGGTGTTGTAGTTGGGGGTGAGTAACCACGAGCTAAAAACCATCAGCGAAGATGCTGCGAAGCCAGCGGCGAGCAGCGCACGCGACCACCGGCAGTGGCGCATGGTCGCGGCCATGACGCCCACATAGCGATCCGCCACTGCCCAGCTGAGTCCGTATACCAGCAGCAGATTGACCCGTCGCAGGCTCGCAATATCACCATCCAACAACCGGTAGAGCGGATGGTAGACAAAACCAAATTGAGTCACCGACCAGTCGTACTGGAAGGGATTGGAAATCCAGAAGAGGTAGTAAGACTCGTCAGTAAAATCGAAGCCATGGCCCGCATAGAGCCAGACCCAGAGTAAGAGTCCTAGTGCCGGCAGCGCGCAAATCAGGCCCGGGCAGAAAAACCCAGCCCACCGCACGGAAGTCTGGGTCACGGGGTGCGGGCTTCCGTAGAAACAGGACGCCGAACTATTCCTCGCTGATTTGCCCGGCCTGCGATGCGGCTCATGTCATCACGCTGCCGGGGCGGCGCCTGCTCAGGCGGTCACTGCAGCCAAGGCCTGACACACCTGCAACGCTGTCTCGTTTGACAGGAACGGATGCATTGGCAGACTCATCACACGCCCGGCAGCCTGCTCGGAAATGGGGAAAGCACCAACGCCTAAGCCCATGGACGCGAAGGCCGGCTGCAGGTGCAGCGGCACCGGATAGTGCACGGCGGTCGGCACGCCGACTTTCTGCAGTTCGGCCTGCACCCGGTCGCGGTCGGCGACCTGCACGGTGTATTGGGCGTAGACCGACGTGTTGTGCGCAAGCACGGTCGGCGGCAGCGCGTTCGGCGCGAGTTCACTTAGGCGTGCCGTATAGCTCGCGCCGATCCGCGCCCGCGCCGCCACCTCGGCCGGGAAGCTCGGCAGCTTGGCCAGCAGCACCGCGCACTGAATGGTGTCCATGCGTCCGTTCACGCCGATCACCGGATGGTGGTAGCGACGGTCCTGCCCGTGCACGCGGATTTCTCGCATCAGCTTCGCCAGCGCGTCATCGTCGGTGAAACAGGCGCCGCCGTCGCCGTAGCAGCCGAGCGGCTTGGACGGGAAAAAGCTGGTGCAGCCAATCAGCGACAGGCTGCAAGACTGCCGGCCCTTGTAGGTTGCCCCGAAGCTCTGCGCGGCGTCTTCGATGACCGGCAGGCCATTCCGACAGGCCACGGCGTTGATGGCATCAAAATCGGCGCACTGGCCGTACAGGCTGACCGGCATGATGGCCTTGGTGCGCGGCGTGATGGCCGCTTCAACCAGCGCCGGGTCCATGTTGTAGGTCACCGGATCGATGTCCACAAACACCGGCACCGCACCGAGCAACGCGATCATTTCGCCGGTCGCAATGAAGGTGAACGGGGTGGTGATGATTTCGTCACCCGCCTTGATGCCCAGCGCCATCATGGCGACCAGCAGCGCGTCGGTGCCGCTGGCCATGCTGATGCAATGTTTGACGCCGACGTAAGTCGCCAGCTCGCTTTCCAGCGCCGCAACTTCCGGGCCCATGATGTACTGGCCGTGGTCGAGCACCCGCTGAATGCCGGCGTCAATGTCGGCTTTAAGCTGGCGGTATTGAGTTTTGAGATCGATAAATTCCATGACAGCACCTGACACGCCGAAGGGCTTGAAGAATAAGTTTAAGGAGCGCCAAGCGCGGTCAGGACGTCATCCTTCAGCACGTAGCGCTCGCCGGTGTTCGGGCAAATCGCCTCGGCCTCGCCGCGAAGGGGCAGCGGCAGTCGTTCGCCGAAGCGGCTCATCCAGCCCGCCTGACGGGCGGGCACGCCCAGCATCAGGGCAAATGCCGGCACATCTCGATTGACCACCGCACCGGCCCCCACAAAGGCATACTCGCCAACGGTAACCCCGCAGACGATGGTCGAATTAGCGCCCAGCGTCGCGCCGCGCCGAATCAGCGTGTTGCGGTATTCGTCTTTGCGGGACACCTCGGCGCGCGGGTTATACACATTGGTGAACACCATGCTGGGGCCGCAAAACACGCCGTCTTCAAGCGTCACGTTGTCGTAGACCGAAACGTTGTTCTGGATTTTGACATTATTGCCAATCACCACCCGGTTGCCGACGAAGACGTTCTGGCCCAGCGAACAGTCTCGACCAATCACCGCCCCACCGCATACATGCACCCAATGCCAGACCCGGCTGCCTTCGCCGATCTGTGCGCCCCGATCGACGATTGCCGTGTCGTGAATGCTCGCTGCGGCCATGGGCGGTCAGTACTCCAGCGGCAGCGACACGCGACGCCCGTCGCGGGCAGAGGTGTACAGCGCAATCAGTGTTTCCAGCGAACGCAGGCCTTCGCGGCCGTCGGTCTCGGCTGCCGCTTCACCACGGAGCACGTTAATGACGTTGTCGTAGTACAGCGGGTGGCCCACCCCGTACACCGAGGTGGTCTGGTAGCTCGAGGTCAGCGCCCGCTGGTCGTCTTCGTTGCTGTCGGCAAACTCCCAGTGCTTGATTTCATTCACCGCCACGCCGCCGACCTGGACTGTGCCCTTCTCCCCCAGAATGGTGATCGAGCCTTCCAGATTTTTAGGGTAGGTCAGCATGGTGACGTTGACCGAGCCCATCGCGCCGGAGCGCCATTTGATGTTGGCCACGCCGGTGTCTTCGACTTCGATGTTGCGCTCGAGCGTTGCAGTGTAGGCATGCAGGCTCTCGATCGGCCCAATCAGCCAGTCCAGCAAATCCACGTAATGGCTGGCCTGATTCATGAACGCGCCGCCGTCGAACTCCCAGGTCCCGCGCCAGCGGGCCGAGTCGTAATAGGCCTGCGGCCGCGTCCAGAAGACGTTCACGTTCACCATGTAGATCCGCCCGAAGCGCCGCTGCACAAGGGCACGCTTCAGCAGTTGGAGCGTCGGATTCAGGCGATTCTGCTTCACCACAAAGAGATGCACGCCCTCCTCGTCGCAGGCTGCCACCATGCGCTTGCCGTCGCCGAGGCGGGTGGCCATCGGCTTTTCGGTGATGACATGGCGCCCTGCTCGGGCAATCTGCACCGCATGCGAGGGATGCAGGCCGCTTGGCGTGCACACCGTCATCACGTCGCAATCGCTACCGGCCAGCAGTTCATCGAGGCTGGCATAACCCTTCACGCCAAGTTGGGTGCTGGCAGCTTGCAGAGCGGCGTCGTCCGAGTCACACACAGCGACAAGTTCGGCCCGGTCGACGTGCTGCCGGATGGCGTCGAAGTGACGGTCAGAGATTCGCCCGCATCCAACTACCGCAAAACGAATCTTGCGGTCAGAGATGCGATAGGGCGCGCGATAATTCATTCGGGACTCCACTCGGTCGGCGCGTGGTTAGGATGCATGGTGTACTCAGCCACACGGGCTTTTTCGGCGGCGACCATCGGTAATTCAGGTAAGAAGTGAATTTGGATTGTATGGGGCTATTGCGGGTTCTGGGAACCGTTATGCAAGGTCACGTCCAAACTCACAGCCTGGGCCGTCCCCGGCTAGCGGCCCACGCTCCAGTACCGGAAGCCCTCAGCCTCCATCGACCCGCGCTCATAAACATTGCGCAAATCGACAAACACCTTGTCTTTCATCAGTGCGCCGGCGCGCTTCAGGTCCAGGCCGCGATAGACGTTCCATTCGGTCATCAGCACCACCACGTCTACCTCACGAAACACTTCGTAGGCTTCGTCGCAATAATGCACCGAGGCCGGCAACATGCCCTTGGCCTCGTGCATGCCCTGCGGGTCGTGGGCTTTCACATGCGCGCCCTTCTCAATCAGAGCCGGCAGAATCGACAGCGCCGGGGCGTCGCGCATGTCGTCGGTTTCCGGCTTGAAGGTCAGGCCCAGCACGCCGATGGTCTTGCCGGCTTCGTTGCCGCCCAGCGCCTCACGAATTTTTTTGATCATGCGCGCCTTCTGCGCGGCGTTGACCTCAATCACCGACTCCACAATCCGGCTCGACACCCCGTGCTCCTGGGCGATCCGCACCAGCGCCTGGGTGTCTTTCGGAAAGCAGGACCCGCCGTAACCCGGCCCCGGATGCAGAAATTTGCTGCCGATGCGCTTGTCCATGCCCATGCCCTTGGCTACGGCGTGCACGTCGGCGCCGACCTGCTCGCACAGCATGGAGATTTCGTTGATGAAGCTGATCTTGGTCGCCAGAAACGCGTTCGCGGCGTACTTGATGAGCTCCGCGCTTTCCAGCCCGGTGGCGAGAATCGGTGCCTCGATCAGGTTCAAGGGACGATAGAGTTCGCGTAAACGGCGTTCGGCGCGCTCGGTGTCCACCCCAATCACCACGCGGTCGGGGCGCATAAAGTCGGACAGCGCCGCGCCTTCGCGCAGAAATTCGGGGTTGGAGGCGACGTCAAAATCGGCCTCGGGATTGGTT
>CAMCQE010000144.1 GCA_945876945.1 Klebsiella pneumoniae | reverse complement strand
GCGCGGAAGCCGTTGCCGGGTCAGGTGCTCAAAGTCAAAATCACGGGCAGCGACGATTACGATCTCGAAGCGCGGGTCATCCCGAAACGCGAACGGCAAGGAGCGAAGCAGGCGTGAGCAACATTGGCTTCATCGGCCTCGGTGTGATGGGCTTCCCGATGGCGGGCCATCTGGCCCGCGCCGGGCACAGGCTCGCGGTGTACAACCGTACCCGAGCCAAAGCAGACCGATGGCTGGCCGAGCATCCGGGGACGCTGGCGCCAAGTCCGGCGGCGGCGGCGGCGGGGGCGGACTTCGTGATTTCCTGCGTGGGCAACGACCAGGATTTGCGCGAAGTGACTGTGGGACCGCAGGGCGCTTTGGCCCAGATGGCGCGCGATAGCATTTTCATCGACCACTCCACCACCTCGGCCGAGGTGGCGCGTGAAGTGGCCAGCGCCGCCGCTCTGCACGGGGTGGCGTTTCTGGACGCGCCGGTGTCCGGCGGCCAGGCGGGGGCGGTCAATGGTGGACTCACCTGCATGGTCGGCGGCGATGAAGCCGCGTTCACCCTGGCCGAAGCCGTGTTAATTGCCTACGCCAAAACCGTCCGGCGTCTGGGTCCGGTCGGCGCCGGCCAGTTAACCAAAATGGTGAACCAGACCTGCATCGCGGGCCTGTTGCAGGGGCTCGCCGAAGGACTCGCCTTCGCCCAGAAAGCGGGACTCGACCCCGCCACGGTGCTGGCCGTGATCGGCAAAGGCGCCGCCCAGTCCTGGCAGATGGACAACCGGGCCGCCACCATGTGCGCCGGCGAATTTGATTTTGGCTTCGCGGTCGACCTCATGCGCAAGGACCTCGGCATCGTGCTCGACGAGGCACGCCACAACGGCGCCCGGCTACCGGTGACGGCGCTGGTGGACCAGCAGTACGCCGCCTTGCAGGCCCGCGGCATGGGGCGGGCGGATACCTCCTCCCTCATCGATCTCCTCAAATGAACGGCGAATTCCCGGACGACATCGATCTGGAAGCCACGGCGAGTTTCAGCGCCTTCTTCAGGCCGGTGCCGGAACCTTCTCCCGATACCGTTCCGCGCGACGGGGAGGGCACGCTGGAGGCCGCGTTCCGGGGGTTTAAGTCTGCCGCAGAGAGTGGTGACGTCCACGCTCAGCACCGATACGGCGTGTGTTTACTTGAGGGGCGCGGTTGTCCCGCCGATCCGGCCGCCGGGCTGGAAGTCTTGCTGGAAGCCGCGGTCAATGGCCATGTTGACGCGCAGGAACTGGTCGCCAACTGCTACTTCAGAGGCTACGGCACCGCGACAAGTCTCCCGGCGGCCGTGCATTGGTTCAAGGCCGCCGCCAAGCGCGGCAGCGCGGTGGCGCTGTTTACACTGGGCGATATGGCCGCGCGAGGTCTGGGCGTGCCGCGTGATGCGATTACAGCTGCTGGCTACTGGCATGAGGCTGCGACCAAGGGCAACTCGCGCGCGCAATTGAATCTCGCCTTGGCTTACGCGCGAGGGGAAGGGGTGGCGGCGGACCGGGCGAAAGCTTTGCACTGGTGCACGCAGGCGGCGGCCGGCGGTTACGCCAAAGCCGAATACAACCTCGGTCTGCTGTACGCCAACGGGCCCGCTGAATTGCGCGACCTCACCGCCTCAAAGCATTACCTGATGCAGTCGGCGACGCGGGGATTTGCCGGCGCCCAGTTCGCGGTGGGTCGACTGCTGCACATGGAACAGGCACCCGAGGCCGTCGACTGGTTCAGGAAAGCCGCCGCGCAGGACCACGGGCCGGCGGCGTTCGCCCTGGCGGGCATTTTCGACTCGGGCGCGTGCGGCGAGACGCCCAATAGCCCGATGGCGGAAACCTGGCTGCGCAAGGCGGCGGATCTGGAACATCCGCCCGCCCAGTTTGAGGTCGGCCGCCGGCTGTTAGCGCAGCAGGCGGAGGGTGAGGCCGCGGAGGAAGCGATGCGCTGGATTGTGCGGGCCGCCAAACAAGGACATCCGCGGGCCTGCTACACGCTGGCCGGGTGCTACGGACAGGGGCGCGCCGTGCAACGCGACCCGGTGACCGCGTGGGTCTGGTGTTCGATTGCGGCAGAGCGCGGCGAACCGAAAGCCGAATTACTGTTGCCGCCGTTTCTTGAGTTACTGGACGACGGCCAGCGTGCTGCCGGCAGTGCGACGCTCAAGGTCTTGCGGGATAAATTACCGCCGGTACGAATTTAGTCCCGATTGCGGAGCGCGGTGCTGACCACCCGCGTGACGGTCCCCAGCAGAATCAAGCCGCCGCCCACCATGCTCCACGGCCCCGGCTCCTCGCCGTGGACCAGCCACACCCAGGTCGGGTTCAACACCGGTTCAATCAGCAGTATCAACGCGCCTTCCAGCGCATTCACCCGCCGTAATCCGAGGGTGATGAGGATGAACGACAGCCCGAGCTGGAAAATTCCCATATAGGTGGCGATGCCGAGCTCGCGTAAGGGCGGCAGCCCATGCTCGAAGCCGAAGAACGGCAGCAGACCCAGCGCCAGCGCCACGTTGGCCACGATGATCGAAGCGATGGTGCGCTCAAAGCCCGCATCCGGGTTGCGCGCCAGACCGCGCATCGTGAGCGTGGTAAACGCCCAGGTCACGCCACAGCAGGCGGCGACGATGCCGCCGAGCAAGGGGTTGGGCGCGGTGGCGCCCTGCGCCGGCGGATGCATCAGCAACAGCAACATGCCAATCAGCAGCAAGCCCACATAGCCAAAATCCCGTTTCTGAACGGGTTCTTTGAGCAGCCACGGCCCTAACAACAGCAGATAGAGCGGCGCGGTGTATTGCAGAAAGATCGCCGTGGCCGCGGTGGTGAGCTTGTTGCCCCACATGAAGAGCAGCGTGGTGGCGCCGTGCGCCAGCGCCGCAGGAATGACGCTGCTGTCGAACAATCGCCACGCCGGGCGCACCGCAAGGCTCATAAACGCCACGATGACCACTGCTCGCCAGCCGGCGAGTTCAAGCGCGGTAAACGAGGTGGCCTTGATCGCCATCGAACCCGTGGACAGCAAACTCGCGCCGGCCAGCAGTTGGCCGTAGGCCAGCACGGTTTTGTTCATGCGAACTCCGATGGGGAAGAGGTGACCCGGGCGGCCTGCCAGCGTAGGCGGATGCGGTAATACGAGGGTAGAATGCCAGCACATTGAAGCGGCGGGCAATCGTCACCGCACGCAACCGGAGAGCAAGCACATGAACCTTCCCGCAGGCAGTCTGGCGGCGCGCGATGCCGCTGCAATCCTCCACCCCATGGTGAGCCCGGCCGTTATCGAGGAGCGCGGTGCGCTCATGATGGCGCGCGGCAAAGGGGTTTATGTGTGGGACAGCAACGGCAAGCAGTACCTCGAGGGTCTGGCCGGTTTGTGGTGTACCTCGCTCGGCTACGGCAATGAAGAACTCGCGCAGGTCGCCCACGACCAGATGGTCAGCCTGTCCTTCCAGCACATGTTCAACGGCAAGAGCCACGAGCCCGCCATGTTGCTGGCCGAAAAATTGTTGCAGATGGTGCCGGTCGAGAACGCGTCCAAAGTGTTTTTTGGCTGCTCCGGTTCGGACGCCAACGATACGCAGATCAAGCTCATCTGGTACTACAACAATGCGCTCGGTCGACCCAACAAAAAGAAAATCATTGGCCGTGTGAAGGGCTATCACGGCATCACGCTCGCCGCCGGCAGCTTGACCGGCCTGCCGCCGATGCATAACCAGTGGGATCTCCCCCTCGATGGCCGTTTCATCCACACCGACTGCCCGCATCACTATCGCTTCGCCGAGCCCGGTGAAACCGAAGACGCCTTCACCACGCGACTCGCCCACAATCTGGAACAACTCATCCTGCGCGAAGGGCCAGACACCATCGCCGCGTTCATTGCCGAACCCGTGATGGCCGCTGGCGGCGTGCTGGTGCCGCCGGCGGGCTACTTCGAAAAGATGCAGGCGGTACTGAACAAGTACGACGTGCTGTTTATTGCCGATGAAGTGGTCTGCGGCTTTGGCCGCACCGGCCAGCCCTTTGGCAGCCACACGCTGAACATCAAGCCCGATACGGTGACCCTGGCCAAGGCGCTGACTTCGGCCTACCAGCCCCTGTCCGCGATTGTGATTCCCGAGAAGATGTATGGCCCGATCGCCGAAGCCGGCAAGAAACTCGGCACCATCGGTCACGGCTACACCTATTCGGGCCATCCGGTGTGTGCGGCAGTGGGTTTGAAGACGCTCGAAATTTACGAGCGCGACCAAATCTTCCAGCGCGCGGCGGCGCTGGCGCCGAAGTTCCAGAGCCGTTTGCGGTCTTTCCTCGACCACCCGCTGGTGGGCGAAGCACGCGGCGTCGGCATGATTGGCGCGCTGGAGTTTGTGTCCAATAAGGCGACCAAGGCGGGCTTCACGCCCTACGGTTCGATTGGCACCTACTGCTTTGAACGCTGCCACGTGCATGGCCTCATCCCGCGCAACGTGGGCGACGGCATTGCACTGTGCCCGCCGCTCATCATCACCGAAGCCCAGATCGACGAAATGTTCGACAAGCTCTCGCTGGCGCTGGACGACACGCTCGACCACGTGACGCGCTTAGGCCTGTTGGCAGCGTGACGAGGCGCCGGCGCGGCATTTCAGATCCCGCGCCGGCGCATTCATGACCACCAGGTATCAGTCGCTTTCAATGGGTGGCCGCGCGGTAGAGTTCCGCGCGATCCCGGGCGACCTCAATCTGCCGGTGCTGGTCTTGCTGCATGAAGGTTTGGGCTGCGTCTCGCTGTGGCGGGATTTTCCCGACCAGCTCAGCGAGGCCACCGACCACCCGATTTTTGTCTATTCCCGGTTTGGCTACGGCGGCTCAGCGCCCGCGCCTTTGCCGTGGCCCACCGATTACATGCAGCGCGAAGGTATCGAGGTGCTGCCGAAGTTACTGAGCGCCGCGGGCATTGAAGATTGCGTGCTGGTGGGGCATAGCGATGGCGCTTCGATCGCGCTGGCGAATGCGGGTGCCGTGCAGGACGACCGCGTGCGCGGCCTCATCCTGATGGCCCCGCACGTGTTTGCCGAGCAGTGCGGGCTGAACAGCATTCGCGAGATCGGGCAGGAGTACGCGGCAGGACTGCGTGAGCGACTCGCCAAATATCACGGCGACAACGTGGACTGCGCGTTCAGGGGCTGGAGCGAATCCTGGACATCGCCGGCATTCGCCGAGTGGAATCTGGAGGCCTTGCTGCCCGCCATCGACGTGCCGCTCCTGCAAATTCAGGGCGTAGACGACCAATACGGCACGCTCGCCCAATTGCGCGCGATCGCGGCGGGCGTGAGCGGCCCCTGCCAAACTGAAGTGCTGGAGCGCTGCCGGCACGCCCCGCAGTTTGAACAGACCGAGCGCACCCTGTCACTAATGGCGGATTTTCTGCATGCGCACGACTTGTGAAAGGCGTTCGCATGGGCTTGAGCGGCGAGATGACCCGCTACAACGTGGATTTAAGGCAACAACAAGGCAGCAACAATGATTGGCTACGTCACTTTAGGCACTAATGATTTGGCGCGCGGCGCCGGTTTCTATGACGCCGTGTTGGCCGAACTGGGCGCCAAACGCGTGATGGACATGGAGCGCTTCATCGCCTGGGCAGTCGCCCCTGGCACTCCGATGCTCCTGCTGATGAAACCCTTCGATGGCAAACCGGCGACGGTCGGCAATGGCACCATGGTGTCGCTGGCCGCCGGCAGCCACGAAAAAGTGGACGCGCTGTACAAGAAGGCGATTGCGCTAGGCGCCGCCGATGAAGGCGCGCCGGGCATTCGCAGCGGGACTTTCTACGGCGCCTATGTGCGCGATTTGGAAGGCAACAAGCTCTGCTTCTTTACGATGTGAGTCAGGGCGGTGGGCGATGCCTTGGCGTCGCGCGCCGCTTTTTCCCGACTTTGACCTACACCTGCGCCCCGAATAACTGACCCACCAGCGCCGTCGCGCCCATGGCGACCGCGCCCCAGAATGCTACCCGCCCTGCGCCGGTCATCATCGAGGCGCCGCCCAGCCGTCCGGCCACGCCCCCCAGCAGGGCGAGCAGAATCAGTGACGAGCTCGCCACCACCAGTGCCAACTGCGCGCCGGGTACCAGCAGCACCAGCACCAGCGGTGGCACGGCCCCGGCGGCGAAGGACAGGGCAGAGGCCACCGCGGCCTGTAGCGGATTGGCGCGAGTCCCTTCGAACAGTCCGAGTTCATCGCGGGCATGGGCGCCCAAGGCGTCGTGCGCCATCATTTCGGTGGCGACCTGCCGCGCGAGGGCTTCGCTGATGCCGCGCCCGACGTAAATGGCGGTGAGTTCGTCGAGTTCGTGCGCGGGGTCCTCGATGATTTCTGCGCGCTCGCGGGCGAGATCTGCGTTTTCCGTATCCGCCTGCGAACTCACTGACACAAACTCCCCGGCGGCCATCGAGAGCGCGCCCGCGACCAGACCCGAGAGCGCGGCCAGTAGCAGGCTACTCTCCGGCATCGCCGCCACGGCCATGCCAACAATGAGGCTGGCGGTGGAAATCAGACCGTCGTTAGCGCCCAGCAGCGCGGCTCTCAACCAGCCAATGCGGTCAATTCGGTGGTATTCGTGATGTGGCATCAATTGGGTCTCTGGGCGGGGGGCTTAAGTGTAAGGATTCACGGCCATTGGCGTCACGCTTTCCCGGCAGGCCAACGGGTTTCGCCTTAGGTCGTCTGACCGACAAAAATATGTGAACCAATTCACAAAAAATTCACATCGATGTGATCGCGCTCTGGCGTTCCAGCACTGAGTTCGCGATTATCCGGCTCACGTTGGGGTGCGCTCGGGTCGAATCTCGAACCAGGCACGTTCAGTAGGGAGAAAAATATGGATTTCAATTTCGCTCGAGGCTTACCGAGCCCTAATGCTGTGGCCGCCGCCTTTGTGCTGGTCCTAGCCTCCCATACCACTCACGCGGCCACCGTGGTCCCGGCGGATGCGACGTTCTGGACGCTGGACTCCACCAGTTTCGCGTTCGATGCCGGGATTAACCAGAACTACACGGCGAGCAATGGCGATCTCATCAATCGCCTGCGCACCACCGACCCGGGCGCCCCCTACGACTTGGTAGGCGCTTACACGGTCGATAATCCTTCAGGTTTATTTCCGGCGCTGGGCAATTCAGGCGACTGGACGGTGGTTGGCGTTCGCGTCCGCGCCCGGATCGAAGACGGCGATTCTGCTTCGGCCGCGGATTACGCGACGCGTGGCACCACGACAAAAATCAAGCCTTCCGCAGGTGACGGTGCCGGCGCTGGCGCTGCCACCTTCGACTTTGATCTCAACGCCCTGCAAGTGGTGCTCAGTAAAGGCAGCTCCGGGGCGGTCCCGGTGTCTGGTCTGTTCCTCAACGGCTTCCGCAACAATGCCAACGACACTGCGCTGAATAGCATCACCCTGAGTCCTGCTGCTGCTCTGGGTAAAACGCTCGCCAACATGCTGGCCCAGAACGGCGCGGTGAGTTTCATGATCAACGACAGCAACGAAGGCGCTAACAATCTCTACTTCTACCCCGGCAACGCGAATAGAACCGATGCCTCGGGAAGACTGTTCAACCTGAGCTTTGATTTACAGCGCGTGAACCCGCAACCGGTACCGCTGCCGGCCGGTATCGTGCTGCTGGGCAGCGCCCTGCTGGCCGGTGGCGCAGCGCGCCGCAAGGGCTAATCGCCGGTGAGCTCAGTTGCGCACTGAGGCAGCAGCCTCAGTGCGTACGAGCGGTTCTCACTTTCACCATCTGCCCCGGACGTAAGCCGGCGGCGAGTGGTTTGCCATCACCCTCCAGCGTTATCCGCACCGGCCGGTAGGCCGAGCTCAGCTGCAGGGTATTGCGCGCATCGCGACGGCCCACCGTGATGGCGTCATATTCATTCACGGGCTCATTCCAGGTCAGCGACAGGCGCCCGT
>CAMCQE010000143.1 GCA_945876945.1 Klebsiella pneumoniae | reverse complement strand
CACGGCCAGCACCGTGGCGGGGTCGAGTCCCGCTTTCTGGGCGAAGGCGAGTCCTTCGGCGAGCCCCTGTAACAGGCCCGCAATGCAGGTCTGGTTCACCATTTTGGTGAGTTGGCCGGCGCCGGAAGGGCCGAGCAGCCGGGCAGTTTTGGCATACGCGCTTAACACGGCTTCGGCCCGGGTGAACGCGGCTTCATCGCCGCCAATCATGCAGGTTAAGGCGCCATTGACCGCCCCCGCTTGGCCGCCGGACACCGGCGCGTCCAGAAAAGCCACCCCGTGCAGAGCGGCGGCGCTGGCCACTTCACGCGCCACTTCGGCCGAGGTGGTGGAGTGGTCGATGAAAATGCTGTCGCGCGCCATCTGGGCCAGAGCGCCCTGCGGCCCTAGCGTGACTTCACGCAGGTCGTGGTCGTTGCCGATGCAGGAAATCACGAAGTCCGCCCCCGCCGCCGCCGCCGCCGGACTTGGCGCCAACGTGCCCGGATGCTCGGCCAGCCATCGGTCTGCTTTGGCACGGGTCCGGTTGTACACCGCGAGCCTGTGCCCGGCGCGGGCTAGATGGCCCGCCATCGGGAAGCCCATCACGCCGAGGCCGATGAAGCCAATGTTGCTCACCCCTGCTGCACTCCTTGCTGTTCGCGTTTCGGGATGACCCGGGCTTCGAGATCGTAATCGTCGCTGCCCGTGATTTTGACTTTGAGCACCTGACCCGGCAACGGCTTCCGCGCGCCCTTCACATACACCAGTCCGTCGATTTCGGGGGCGTCCGCCGTCCTACGCCCAATGACGCGGCCCGGTTCAGCGTGGTCAATCAAGACCTCCACCTCACGCCCGACTTTCTGCGCCAGCCGCTCGCGACTGATGGCCTGCTGGGTTTCCATGAAACGAGCATGACGTTCGGCCTTGAGCGCATCCGGCACCGGATTGGGCAGCGCGTTGGCGCTCGCGCCCGCCACCGGCGAATACTCAAAACACCCCACGCGGTCGAGCTGGGCTTCCTGCAGAAAGTTGAGCAGCTGCTCGAAATCTTCATCCGTCTCACCGGGAAAACCCACGATGAAAGTGCTGCGCAGCGTGAGATCAGGGCAAATCGCGCGCCAGGCCTTGATGCGCTCCAGCGTGTTTTCGGCCGCCGCCGGCCGCTTCATCAGCTTGAGCAGGCGCGGGCTGCCGTGCTGAAAGGGAATATCGAGGTAAGGCAGCACTTTGCCGGCGGCCATCAGCGGCAGCACTTCGTCGACATGCGGATAGGGATACACATAGTGCAACCGCACCCAAACCCCCAGACTGCCCAGCGCCTCGCATAAACCCTTGAAGCTCGCTTTGACCGGTCGCCCCTGCCAGAAGGCGGTGCTGTATTTGAGATCGCTGCCGTAGGCACTGGTGTCCTGAGAAATCACCAGCAGCTCACGCACGCCGGCGGCCACCAGTTTCTCGGCTTCCTCCAGCACCTGATCCAGCGGCCGACTGACCAGCCGCCCGCGCATGGAAGGAATGATGCAAAAGCTGCAGTGGTGATTGCAGCCTTCAGAAATCTTGAGATAGGCGTAGTGCCGCGGCGTGAGCTTGATGCCTTGCGGCGGGAGCAGATCGACAAACGGGTCGTGGCGCGCGGGTCGCGGCACATGCGCGTGCACCGCGCCCACCACCGCCTCGTATTGATGAGGCCCGGTCACCGCCAGCACGCCGGGATGGCGCTCGTGAATCTGCGCCGCCTCGGCACCGAGACAGCCGGTCACAATGACTTTGCCGTTCTCGGCCAGCGCCTCGCCGATGGCGTCCAAGGATTCTTCCCGCGCGCTGTCGATGAAGCCGCAGGTGTTGACGACCACCACGTCGGCGTCTTCGTACGACGCTGAAATGGTGTAACCGTCCAACCGGAGCTGGGTGAGGATGCGTTCGGAATCGACCAGCGCCTTGGGGCAACCCAGGCTCACAAAGCCAACTTTAGGAGCAGCAGAAACAGTCATCGATGAAGGGTCGCCTGCGTTGAGAGGTGAAATCAGTAAGCGAGTGCGCAGCCGTCGAAGCGCGGATCCGATCCGCCCTCAAACCGGTGCTGTGGGCCGTTGCAGAGGATACCCTGATAGCCGCCCAGAAAATTGCCTTGGGCCGGCGTGACGACACGCAGGTCGTGGCCGCGCGCGGCCAGACCGGCCAGCACGGCGGGCGAATAGTCCACGTCGTGCCACACCACGCTCGCGGCTCGTTCGCCGTTGGGCTGCGCGCCGCCCACGTGGCGCAGGCGCGGCAAGGCGCCCGCAGCCTGCACATCGCAGCCAAAATCGAGCAGGTTGGACAACACCTGCGCCTGCCCTTGCGGCTGCATGTCGGCGCCAATGACGCCAAAAGCGAGTCGCGGCGCGCCGTCCCGCGTGGCAAAGCCCGGCATGATCGTGTGAAACGGCCGCTTGCCCGGCGCATAGACATTGGGGTGCGCAGGATCGAGCGCAAAGCCCGCGCCCCGCGAATGCAGTGCGAAACCGCCTTCGGGCACCACCACCGTCGAGCCAAAGGCGTTGAAGATGCTCTGAATGCACGACACCACCAGCCCCGCATCGTCAGCCGCGCAGAAATAGGTGGTATCGGTCCCCGGCAGCAGGCCGGGCGGAAAATCTGGCGTTGCCCGCAAGGGATTGATGAGCGCGGCGCGGCCGGCCGCGTAAGCCGGCGAGATGAGTGCCGTAACCGGCACCGGGGCGAAGGCCGGATCGGCGTAGTAGCGCGCGCGGTCGGCAAAGGCGAGCTTTTTTGCTTCGATAAACCAGTGCCACCAGGCGGCATCGTCCCGCCGCGACGGCGGCGGCGCCTCGCTCATCAGATTCAAGATCTGCAGCAGCGCCGCGCCCTGCCCGTTCGGCGGCAAGGCGTAGACCTCATGGCCGCGATAAACGGTACTGAGCGGCGCGACCCAGTCGCTTTTGACGCTTGCCAGATCGTTCTGGCTAAACGGCGCGCCGGCCGCGGCCATCTGCGCCAGCAGCGCCTGGCCCAGATCCCCGGCATAAAAACCGCGCCGCCCCTCGCGGGCGATGAGCTCGAAGGTGTCGGCCAGCGCGGGATTACGCAGGGTCGCGCCCGCTGCCGGGGCCACGCCTTCCAGCGTGAACATCGCCTTGAAGGCCTCGATCCCGTCGTGCGCGTGGGGGTCGGCGTAGATTTCATCGAGCGCCAAGGCCCAGCCTCGCGCGGTGATCGGCTGCACGGTAAAACCCGTGCGGGCGGCGGCGATCGCCGGCGCCATCACCCGACCCAGCGGTAAACGGCCAAAGCGGGCGTGGATGTCACACCAGCCGTCGACCGCGCCGGGCAGGGTCACGCAGTGCGGCCCGCGCATCGGCATGGCCGGCGCGTCGCCGAGCGCCTCTTTAATGTTGGCGAGCGAGCGACCCGCCGGCGCCCGGCCGCTGGCGTTCAGCCCCAGCACCCGGCGTTCGGTCGGCGACCAGATAAGCGCGAAGAAATCGCCGCCCGGCCCGCACATATAGGGTTCGGTCACGGCCAGCACCGCGTTCATGGCGAGCGCGGCGTCCACCGCAGTGCCACCGTCGCGGAGTATCTCGAGGCCCGCCGCGCTCGCCGCCGGCTGACTGCTGGCCACCGTGCCGTGTTGGCCGACGGCGGGCATCGTGCTGCTAGACATCATGGACGGCGCCTCCCTGCCAAGTGGCAATGAAGCCCGATAGTGCGCGAAGCCCGGAGGCGATGCCAGCCAGCCCGATCCGGGGCGGCGTGGTGGGCGTAGTCAATCAAGCCTGCACCGATCGGAACCCGTTATCCTGTGCACCTCCCGCCAGACGTTGACCCATGGCCACCGACAACACCGCTCAATTACTCCAGTCGCTCGCGCTCGACCGCTCGGCGCCGCCGCGCCCTCGCCGTTGGCCGTGGGCGCTTTTTATAAGCGTGCTGATTCTTGGCGCCGCCGGCTGGTGGTGGCAGCAACAGCGCCCCCTGCGGGTAAGCACCGCCCTCCTCACCCTGCAAAACCCGGGCAGGGCCACTGAACGCAGCGTGCTGGAGGCGACCGGCTACGTCACCGCCCGCCGTCAGGCCACGGTGTCGGCCAAAATCACCGGCCGGGTAGAAACGGTGCTTATCGAAGAAGGCCAGCGGGTGAAAGCCGGCGACATCCTCGCGCGCCTCGACGCCACCGACGCCGACGCCGAACTCGCGCTGCTACGCGCCCAGTCAGACGCCGCGACAGCGCAGCTGGCCGACCTTGAGGTGCAGATCCGGCAAGCCACGCGGGACGCCGCGCGCCAGACCGAACTCGCTGCCCGCAAGCTCACCCCCACCCAGAACCTCGAAGACGCGGGCACCCGGCTGGCGTCCTTGCGGGCCCGCCTCAGCAGCCAGCAGCGCCAACTCACGGTTGCCGCCCGCGGCGTGGCCAAAGCCGAAGTGGCGCTCGCCAACACCATCATCCGCGCGCCTTTTGACGGCGTGATCACGGTGAAAGCGGCGCAGCCCGGCGAAATCGTTTCGCCGATTTCGGCCGGCGGCGGTTTCACCCGCACCGGCATCGGCACGCTGGTCGATATGAGTTCGCTGGAAATCGAAGTCGATGTGAACGAGGCCTATATCAGCCGGGTGCGCGACGGCCAGCCGGTCACCGCGATGCTGAACGCCTATCCCGACTGGACCCTGCCGGCCCACGTGATCACCATCATTCCCACCGCCGACCGCGCCAAGGCGACGGTCAAAGTCCGCATTGCCATCGACACGCAGGACCCGCGCATCGTGCCGGACATGGGCGTGCGCGTGAGCTTTATGGAGGAGTCGGCCCAGGCGGGCAGCCCGCCGCCCGCACCGATAGTGCTCGCCCCGGTCAGCGCGCTGGTGGTCGACGGCGACCGCAACCTGCTGTGGGTGGTGAGTGACGGACGGGCCCGCGCGCGCGCCGTGCAACTGGGCCAGCAGATTAAGGATGCGCGCGAAATCGTGAGCGGCGCGAATGCGGGCGACACGGTGGTGCTCAACCCCCCCGCCGATTTACCTGAGGGCGCCCGCGTGGCCCCCAAGACCGGAGAATGACGGGATGATTAGCCTCCGCCACGTTGGAAAAACCTATTACCGCGGCCGGCAGGCGGTGGAAGTGCTGCACGATGTGAATCTGGAAATCCCCGACGGCGACTTCGTGGCGCTGATGGGGCCCTCGGGCTCGGGCAAAACCACCCTGCTGAATCTCATCGGCGGCTTGGATAACCCCACCGCCGGCAGCGTCGAAGTAGCCGGATCAAAGCTGGAAACGCTCTCCAGCGGCCAACTCGCGCACTGGCGCGCGGCGCACGTGGGCTTCATTTTTCAGTTCTACAACCTGCTGCCCATGCTCACCGCGCGCAGCAACGTGGAACTGCCCTTGCTGCTGACGCCGCTCTCCGCTCGCGAACGCCAGCAGCGCGCAATGATTGCGCTCGAGCTGGTGGGCTTGAGCGATCGTGCCAATCATCGGCCAGCGGAGCTGTCCGGCGGACAGGAACAGCGCGTGGCGATTGCCCGTGCGGTGGTCTCGGATCCCAAACTGCTGGTGTGCGACGAGCCCACCGGCGACCTTGACCGCCACACCGCCGACGACATCCTCGGCCTTTTGCAACGCCTCAATCAGGATCACGGCAAAACCATCGTGATGGTCACTCACGACCCCAAAGCGGCGCAGTACGCGCGACGTCAGGTCCATCTGGACAAGGGCGTGCTGCAGGACGTGATCTCGCGATGAATTACGGCACCCTGCTGGTCGCCGGACTCTTTCGCCGACGCGGGCGCACGCTGCTCACGCTGGCCTCGATCATGGCGGCCTTTGCGCTGTTTGGCCTGCTGGACGCGGTGCGGATTGTCTTCAACGCCGGCGCCGACAACGCGGGCCTCAACCGGCTCATCGTGACCTCGCGGCTGTCGCTCATCCAGCCGCTGCCGTTTTCGCAAATGGCCCGCATTCAGGCGCTGGACGGCGTGGACGCCGTGGCGCACGCCAACTGGTTTGGCGGGGTGTATCAGGACCGCAAGAATTTTTTTCCGAATATCGCGGTGAGCCCCAGCGAGTGGCTGAACGTGCATCCGGAGATCAAGCTCACGCCGGAGGCGCGCGATCGGTTTCTCAATACGCGCACGGCGGCACTGGCCGGCAGCGAACTGACCTCGCGCTTCAACTGGCAGATCGATCAGAAAATCCCGCTCGAAGGCACTATTTTTCCGAACAAGTCCGGCAGCAACACCTGGACCTTCGACCTCGTGGGCGTAATGCGCGGCGATGCCGACACCCACCAGCCCTTCGAAGGCGAAATGATTTTCCGCTACGACTATTTCGATGAAGGCCGGCTGCGCGACCACGGCACGGTGGGCTGGTATGTGGTGCGCGTGCGCGACCCTGCGCGCTCGAACGCCATTGCCCAGCAAATCGATGCGCTGTTCAAGAATTCCGATGCCGAAACCAAAACCCAGAGCGAGAAAGAGTTCAATCTGTCGTTCGTGAAGCAGTTTGGGGACGTGGGAATGATCGTGAGCGCCATCATGGCGGCGGTGTTTTTTACCGTGCTGCTGCTCACCGCGAACACGCTGTCGCAGGCGATGCGCGAGCGCATTCCCGAGCTTGGCATTCTTAAAACGCTGGGCTTTGGCAACGGCACGGTGTGCGCGCTGGTGCTGGGTGAATCGATTCTGCTGCTGCTGCTGGGCGGACTGGCCGGTCTCGCCGCCGCCGCGGCGCTGCTGCCGCAACTGAACGGCAAGCTGGGCGCGCAACTGCCGCCTTTGGTGGTCAGCGCCAGCAGTTGGGTCAGCGGGCTCGGGATCATGCTGGTCATTGGTCTGGTGGTGGGGCTGCCGCCGGCGATCCGCGCGATGCGCGTGCGGATCGTCGACGCGCTGGCGGCCGGCTAATGAAAACCCTGCGTCAGATTATCGAACTCTGCCGACTCAGCCTGCTGAGCCTGCCGCAGCGCGCCGGCTCGGTGGGGGTGATTGTGGTGGGCATTGCCGGCGTGGTGGGGGTGCTGGTGTCGCTGCTCGCGATGCGCGATGGCTTTCAGGCCACACTCGGTGCGACCGGCCGGCTTGATGAAGCCATTGTCTTGCGCGGGGGCGCGAATGCCGAACTCTCCAGCAGGCTCACCCGCGAGGATCTGACCGTCATCACCGAAGCGCCGGGCGTGCTCCGCGACAGCGAACAGCGTCCGCTGGTGTCCGGCGAAGTGGTGGTGGTGCTGAATTTGCCCAAACTCACCACTGGCACCGACGCCAACGTCGAACTGCGCGGCGTGGGACCGCAGGCCGTCACCCTGCACAGGGGCGTGCGCATCAGCCAAGGCCGCCTGTTCGAACGCGGCAAGCGCGAGCTGGTGGCCGGCGTGGGTGCCGCCTCGCAGTTCGCCAAGCTCACGGTGGGTACGACACTCACGCTCGCCGGCGAGCCCTGGACGGTGGTGGGACAGTTCGAGTCGGGTGATGCGCATGAGTCGGAGCTGTGGGCTGATGCCGAATCGGTCCAATCCGCCTACCGCCGCGACGGCTATTCCTCGGTGGCGGTGCGGCTCACCGACGCAGCAGCTTTTGATGCCTTCAGCGCGGCGCTTAAAAACGACCCGCGGCTTAAAGTCGACATCCAGCGCACGCGTGACTACTACGCCACCCAGTCGCAGCGCCTGCGGCGCCTGATCGAAGTACTGGCGACCACCGTGGCGGTGATCATGGCCATCGGCGCGACCTTCGCCGCGCTCAACACTATGCATGCCGCAGTCACCGTGCGCGGACGCGAAATCGCCATCCTGCGCGCGATGGGCTTCAGCGGCTTCACGATTGTGATGGCGGTGCTACTGGAAGCGCTCGCGCTGGCCCTGCTGGGCGGCGTGCTGGGCGGCGGCCTCGCCTGGCTGATGTTCGATCAGTACACCGTCTCTACGCTCGGCCAGAACTTCAGTCAGGTGGTGTTCGCGTTCAGCGTCTCGCTGCCGCTGGTGCTCTCGGCCCTGCGCTGGGCGCTGGTGATCGGCTTTATTGGTGGCCTCTTGCCGGCGCTGCATGCCGCCAGGC
>CAMCQE010000142.1 GCA_945876945.1 Klebsiella pneumoniae | reverse complement strand
TCTTCCTGATTGGCGCTCGGGGGTCGCGGCAGCAGCATGCGCGATTTGATTTCGGCCAGCATCGCGGCCATCACCAGATATTCCGCCGCGAGCTCGAGTTTCATGCCCTGCATCATCTCGATGTAGGTCATGTATTGCTCGGTAATGCGCGAAATCGGGATGTCGAGAATATCGAGGTTCTGGCGCTTGATGAGATAGAGCAGAAGGTCGAGCGGGCCTTCAAAGGCCTCCAGAAAAACTTCCAGCGCATCCGGCGGGATGTAGAGGTCTTTGGGCAGCTCGGTCATCGGCGCGCCCTGCACGATCGCGAACGGCATCTCCGCCTGTTGGGGCGGAATGCGCTCGGCTTCGGTCACCTCAACAGCGGGGGGCGTGTCGCTCATCGGTAGTCGAGATTCATCGCCTGACGCACTTCATCCAGCGTTTCGCGGGCCGCCTTGCGGGCTGCTTCGCAGCCTTCATCGATGATCGCCCGCACGCTGTCGGGATCGGCCAGAAACTCTTCGCTGCGTTCGCGAATGGGCGCCTGCTCTTTTAGCACCGCCTCAATCACCGGCGCCTTGCAGTCCAGACATCCGATGCCAGCGGTGCGGCAGCCTTCCTGCGCCCACTGCTGAACGTCCGGCGGGGAGTAAATCTGATGAAATTTCCACACCGGGCACCGGGCGGGATCGCCCGGATCGGTGCGGCGCACGCGCGCCGGATCGGTGGGCATGGTGCGCATTTTCTGGCGCACGACGTCCGGCGCTTCGCGCAGTCCGATGGTGTTGTTGTAAGACTTCGACATTTTGTCGCCGTCGAGACCCGGCATTTTCGATTCTGGCGTGAGCAGTGCCCGCGGCTCGGGGAGAATGACCTTGCCACCGCCTTCGAGATAGCCCAGCAGGCGCTCGCGATCGCCCAACGAAATGTTCTGCTGGCCTTCGAGCAAGGCTTGCCCACGTTCCAGCGCTTCCGCCGCACCCTCTTCCTGATAGCGCTTGCGCAGTTCCTCGTACAAAGACGCGTTGCGCTTGCCGAGCTTCTTCACGGCTGCCAGCGCCTTTTCCTCGAAGCCCTTCTCGCGGCCGTAGAGGAAATTGAAGCGACGCGCGACTTCGCGGGAGAGTTCGATGTGGGCGACCTGGTCTTCACCCACCGGCACATGGGCGGCCTTGTAGATGAGGATGTCGGCCGACTGCAGTAGCGGATAGCCAAGGAAACCGTAGGTGGAGAGATCGCGCTCGCGCAGCTTTTCCTGCTGGTCTTTGTAGGTCGGTACCCGCTCCAGCCAGCTGATAGGCGTAATCATCGACAGCAACAGGTGCAATTCGGCGTGCTCGGGCACGCGGGACTGCACGAAGATGGTGGCAGCGCCAGGGTTAATGCCGACCGAGAGCCAGTCGACCACGATGTCGAACGCGCTGGCGCCGATGCCGGAGGTATCTTCGTAGCCCGTGGTCAGGGCATGCCAGTCGGCGACGAAGAAAAAGCACTCGTATTCATGCTGCAGCTGTAGCCAGTTTTTAAGCACCCCGTGGTAGTGCCCAAGATGCAGTTGCCCGGTGGGGCGCATGCCGGAAAGAACGCGCTTGTTGGCGGCGAGAGTCATGTGGAGAACTAGCTCTTTGTCGATTGATAAGGAGGATCGCGGGGGCTTCAGGCCACCAGTCGCGAGACGATGCGCGCAATCCCGACGAGCACCGGCTTCAACACAACCCCCAGCGCGCCGGTGGCCACCAGCAGTAAGGTCAGGAAGAGCCCGACGCGTTCCAGCCGGCCATAAAGCACTGCGGCCCGCCGCGGTAAGATCGCGCTCACGATGCGACTACCGTCCAGCGGGGGAATGGGGACCAGGTTGAGCGTCATGATTGTTGCATTGAAGAGTACGCCCGTCCAACCCATCTCCCGCCATAGGGGCGAGTGGCCGGCCACCGCGAGGACCGCCGTCCAGCCGCAGAGCATCAGCAAATTGGACGCAGGCCCAGCGGCCGCCACCAGGGCAATATCACGCGGCAAATGGTGAAGGTTGCGAAAATTCACCGGCACCGGCTTGGCCCAGCCAAACAAAAACGGAGCGCCCATGAGCTTCAGCGCGACCGGCACCAGCACGGAGCCGATGGGGTCGATGTGGCGCAGCGGGTTCAAGGTAAGGCGGCCCATTTGCGCGGCGGTAGGGTCGCCGAGGCGGTTGGCCACCCAGCCGTGCGCGACTTCGTGCACGGTGACGGCGAACACCGCCGGAATCGCGACTATCAACAGGTCGAGGACGTTCAAGGCGCGGTCAACTCAGTCGTCGGGGAAAATTTTGGACACGTCACCGCGCCCCCGACGCACCAGCAGCGGCTCTTCGCCACTCAGATCGATGACGGTGGTGGGCTCGGTGCCACAGGCGCCGGCGTCCAGCATCAGGTCGACCTGATTGCCGTAACGGTCGAAGAGATCGTCCGGGTCGGCCAGCGGAATTTCGAGCCCCGGATCGGTCAGCGTGGCGCTCAGAATCGGCTCGCCCAGGTGCTCAATCAGCCCCTGCGCAACGGGATGGGCGGGGATGCGCAGGCCGATGGTGCGGCGTTTGGGGTCCAACATGCGGCGCGGGATTTCTTTCGAAGCCTGCAGGATGAATGTGAACGGGCCCGGCGTGAGTTGTCGCAGCATGCGGAAGGCCTGATTGTCGACCCGCGCCAGCGCGGCCAGCGTCGAAAGGTCTTTGCACATCAGCGTCAGGTAATGGCGGGGCTCGTCGCGTCGCACCCGATGCATGCGCTCCTGACCGTCACGGGCATTCATGCGGCAGCACAGGCCGTAGGCCGAGTCGGTGGGATAGATCAGCAGGGCGTCATCGCGCAGCAGATCGGCGGCCTGCTTGAGCAATCTGTCCTGCGGATGTGTGGGATGAATGCTGATCTTTCTCGCCATAGCGAACCACCGGGTGCGATACTGCCGGGAAGGATACCCGCCATGAACACGCTGCTAGAATTTCTACCGATTATTGCATTCTTCGCCGTCTTTAAATTGATCGGCGGAACAGAGGCCGTGTATCCCGCGACCGCAGCCGCCATTGGTGTCGCGATTCTCGTCACCGCCCTGCACTGGTTCCGGCACCGGCAGGTGCCGAAAAAACAACTCCTTCTGCTGGTCATGTTCATTGTGATGGGCGGTCTCACGCTCGCCTTCCACGACCCCAAATTCATTCAGGCCAAGCCGACGCTCATAAGCTGGATCACGGCGGCAGCCTTTCTTGGCAGCCAATTCGTCGGCAAAAAAACCTTGGTGGAACGCGCCATGGGCGAGGCGATGCAGGTCGCCCCCGAGATCTGGCGCCGAATGAATCTGGTCTGGGTGGCCTTCTTTGTGGTGCTGGGCGCGCTCAACCTCTATGTGGTCGCCAATTTCTCGATGGAGACCTGGGTGAACTTCAAGGTCTTCGGCATCATGGGCTTAACGCTCGTGTTCGCCCTCGCGCAGGGGGTTTATTTGATGCGCTTTGACCAATCGGCGGACCCCGCCGCCAACGACGATTAGGCCCGGCATGCGCTACGCGTTTCTCGGTTACGACAGAACCAATAGCCTCGAGCGCCGGCTCGCGGTGCGCCCTGCACATCTGGTGCGGGTAGAGGCACTGCAGGGGGAAGGTCGCCTTGTGCTGGCCGGCCCCTTCCCCGCCATCGACGCTGAAAACCCCGGCGCCAACGGCTTTACCGGTAGCCTCATCGTCGCCGAATTCCCCGATCTCGAATCCGCGTGCCAATGGGCCGCCGCCGACCCTTACGTCACCGAAGGCGTGTTTGAACGCTGGGAAGTGCGCCCCTTCAAGCAGGTACTGCCATGAGTGACACCAGCACGCGCGTGGCGCGCATCGAGCAAGCGCTTCGCGTGGCCTTTCCCGACGCCGCCTTTACGCTGGTCGATGAATCCCATTTGCATCGGGGTCACGCCGGCGCGCGCGAAGGCAAAGGCCACTTTCGACTCAGCATCTCCAGCGCCGCGTTTGCCAATCAGCTGCCGCTGGCCCGCCACCGGCGCGTGTTCGCCGCGCTGGCCGCGCTGATGGAAACCGATATTCATGCCCTCTCGATCGACGCGCGCACGCCCGACCAAGGCTGAGGCGGCGGCCGCCTCGCCCGCCCTCTGGCAAGGCCGCGACGGCCACAGCCGGCTGGTCTGTGCCGACCAGCGCGATTTCCTGCGCAACCTGCCCAACGACAGCGTGGACTGCGTGTGGACCGACCCACCCTACTTTCTCTCCAACGACGGCAGCACCTGTGTGGCCGGCAAGCGGCGCAAGGTGAACAAGGGGGAATGGGATCGCAGTCAGGGGTTGCAGGAAGACCACGAGTTCAACCTGCAATGGCTGGCCGAATGCCGCCGCGTGCTCAAACCCACCGGGACTTTATGGGTGAGCGGCACCACGCATATTTATCTCAGCGTGGGCATGGCGCTGATGCAGCTCGGCTTCCGGATCCTCAACGACATCGTGTGGGAAAAGCCTAATCCGCCGCCCAATCTCGGCTGCCGCTGTTTTACGCACTCGACTGAAATGATTTTATGGGCGTCGAAATCCGCCAAGGGCAGCGCAGATCGCTACGTCTTCAACTACGACGACATGAAGCAGCGCAACGAGGGCCGGCAGATGAAAAACGTCTGGCGCCTGCCAGCGCCGGGGGCGGATGAAAAGCGCCACGGCCGCCATCCCACGCAAAAACCGCTGGCGCTAATCGAACGCTGTATCGCCGCCAGCACCCTGCCCGGCCAGATCGTGCTTGACCCCTTCACCGGCAGCGGGTCGACCGGCGTGGCAAGCCTGAAGCTCGGGCGACAGTTCATTGGCTGCGAGCTCACCGCCGAATACGCGCAACTTGCGGCCGCCAGACTCGGAGAAATCGACAGTGCCTCTTGATCACACCTCATCCGACAACCCCACGCTGGACCTCACCTGCGAGCTGATTCGCCGCCCTTCGGTAACGCCGGATGACGCAGGCTGCCTAGACCTCATCGGCGAGCGCCTGGCCCGCTGCGGTTTTACGCTCGAGCGGTTTGACCACGAGGGCGTCGCCAATCTGTGGGCGACGCGCGGTAACAGCGCGCCGGTGTTCTGCTTCGCCGGCCACACCGACGTGGTACCCACCGGCGACCTCGCCGCCTGGGGCAGCGATCCTTTCCAGCCCGTGATTCGCGACGGCGTGCTGTACGGTCGCGGCGCCGCCGACATGAAGGGCAGCATCGCCGCCATGGTCACCGCCGTGGAGAGCGTGTGCGCCGACGGTCAGCCGCTGCCCGGCACGCTGGCGCTGCTGCTGACCTCGGACGAAGAAGGCATTGCGCTTCACGGCACCAAGCGGGTGGTCGAGGCGCTGCGCGCACGCGGCGCGCGCATCGATTACTGCCTGGTGGGCGAACCCAGCAGCATCGAGCGACTGGGCGATTTACTGCGCAACGGTCGCCGCGGCTCGCTCACTGCGCATCTCAAAGTGCTGGGCGTGCAGGGGCATGTGGCCTATCCGGAAAAAGTGCGTAACCCCATCCATCTCGCGATGCCGGCGCTGTCCGAACTGGCCGCCACCCGCTGGGACGAAGGCAACGAGTATTTCCCGGCCACGTCGTTCCAGATCTCCAATCTCAACGCCGGCACCGGCGCGGATAACGTCGTGCCCGGCAGCCTGCAGGCCGCGTTCAACTTCCGCTATTCCACCGCCAGCACCGCCGAAGGCCTCAAAGCGCGCGTGACCGAAGTGCTGGACCGTCACGGCCTGCAATACGAACTGAAGTGGCATCTCTCCGGCGAGCCCTTCCTCACCGGCCGCGGTCATCTGCTCTCCTGCGTCACCACCGTCCTGAATGAGGAACTGGGCGTGAGCCCGGAAATCTCCACCGGCGGCGGCACTTCCGACGGCCGCTTCATCGCTACCCTCGGCACCGAAGTGGTGGAACTCGGCCCCATCAACGCCACGATCCACAAGATCGATGAATGCGTGAACGTGGCCGATTTGGCGCCGCTGTCGAAGGTGTATGCGCGGATCGCGCGGGCGGTGCTCGGTTAAGCGCTGAACAAGTCCGTCCCGGACTTTTTACCCATAAAAAAAGGCCGACCCGCTCGCGCGGTGTCGGCCTTTTTTTGCGCTATACAACCGGGATTAGTGGTTGAACTGCTCTTCTTCGGTAGAGCCCGTCAGCGCGGTGACCGAGGACTTGCCGCCCTGAATGACCGTGGTGACGTCGTCGAAGTAGCCGGCGCCCACTTCCTGCTGGTGGGAGACGAAGGTGTACCCCATGTCGCGGGCCTTGAATTCCGGCTCCTGCACCATTTCCACGTAGTGCTTCATGCCTTCGCCGCGGGCGTAGGCGTGAGCGAACTGGAAGGTGTTGTACCAGTTGATGTGAATACCGGCCAAGGTGATGAACTGGTACTTGTAGCCCAGCGCGCAGAGTTCTTCCTGGAACTTGGCGATGGTGGCGTCGTCGAGGTTCTTCTTCCAGTTGAACGACGGCGAGCAGTTGTACGACAGCAGCTTGCCAGGGCAGGCCTGCTGCACGGCCTGCGCGAATTCACGGGCAAAACCCAGATCCGGCGTGCCGGTTTCGCACCACACCAGATCCGCATAGGGGGCGTAGGCGATACCGCGGCTGATGGCCTGTTCCAGACCGTTCTTCACGCGGTAGAAGCCTTCCGGGGTGCGCTCACCGGTGAGGAAGGGCTTGTCGTTGGCGTCGTGGTCGCTGGTGAGCAGGTTGGCGGCTTCGGCGTCGGTACGGGCCAACACGATGGTCGGCACGCCCATGACGTCGGCGGCGAACCGCGCGGCGACCAGTTTCTCGACCGCTTCTTGCGTCGGCACCAGCACTTTGCCGCCCATGTGGCCGCACTTCTTCACGGCCGCGAGCTGGTCTTCAAAGTGCACCCCGGCGGCGCCGGCGGCGATCATGTTCTTCATCAGTTCGAAAGCGTTGAGCACGCCACCGAAACCGGCTTCGGCGTCGGCCACGATGGGCAGGAAGTAATCGACATAGCCTTCATCGCCGGGGCCGATGCCGCGCGACCACTGGATCTCATCCGCGCGCTTGAAGGTGTTGTTGATGCGGCGAACCATGGTCGGCACCGAGTCGTAGGCGTACAGCGACTGGTCGGGATACATGGTCTCGGAAGTGTTGCCGTCGGCGGCGACCTGCCAGCCGGAAAGATAGACGGCTTCCAGCCCGGCTTTCGCCTGCTGCATGGCCTGCCCGGCGGTGATCGCACCGAACGCATTGACGTAGCCCTTCTTGGCGCCGCCGTTCACTTTGGCCCAAAGGGTTTCGGCGCCGCGTTGAGCGAGGGTGTGTTCAATCTTGACGGTGCCGCGCAGACGCACGACATCCTCGGCGGAATAATCGCGGCGCACACTGGCCCAGCGCGGGTTGGTTGCCCAATCCTTTTTGAGTTGTTCCACCTGATCACTGAAAGAGGACATCGTCTTTTACTCCTGACATTCACAACGCACTGTCGATAGCCTGCCGCAGGGACAGGCCTGTGAGGTTTGCTTCAAAGATTCCGGAACACCCGGTCTTGCGGGCCCACTGCGCTTACGCGTCGGTGGCGGTCTCTATCGCCGACGCTGCCACCGTGCATGCCACCATGCCTCAAGTCGCGCATCGACATTTCATTACGCATGCGGGAGCGCATGCCTTCGCGCATGAGCCTGAGTGCCGCGGGGCGGCGGGCTTGCCCGGAAGGGCGACGCTGAAATGGAAACCGTTCGATGGTGCGCCGCAAACCGCAATCGTGTCAACCCAAGAAACGGGAGGCTCACGCTGTGATCCTGCCCCCAACAACAATTGGGCCGAATGCGATAGCCGCGCGTAATCAAACAAAAGGCTCGCCGCATTCCGCTTTCGATGAACGGCCGTATCGCGAGGCGGAGGCCGCTCCTATAATCGGGTCACGATCAGGCTCCAAGGCACTTAGTAATTTCCAGCATCATGGCGTCAAAAACAGGCACAGAAAAAGATTCGGGCGTTGCCGTTCAGGAATCGCAACCGAAGACCAAAACCCCGCCACTGTACAAGGTGGTGATGTTGAACGACGACTACACGCCGATGGAATTCGTCGTGCATGTGCTGGAGCGTTTTTTCAATCTTGATCGAGTGGCCTCCACCCG
>CAMCQE010000141.1 GCA_945876945.1 Klebsiella pneumoniae | reverse complement strand
CGACCCGCCGCACGGTCGGCGTGCCCGAGCGTGAGATCCAGCACCACCTCGCCGCGCCGCGCCACCCGCAGGGCGGCGCCGTGGTAGCGACCAGCGTCGATATCGGCGTTGATGCGGGTTGCCACCCGCGCGAGGCGGAGCGGGTCGAAGCCCTGAACTTCAGCGTGCTCGGTAATCATGTGCGTGCTCCCCTTGATCAGATTTTGCGTTCGCCGTAGCTCGCCTGAATGCTGTCCATGGGCGACTTCTGGATGCCGTGATTGGGAATGGGATAGCGCAGGCCGTTGTTCGACAGCGCTTCAAGCCCGGCCACGGCGGCCGGCAGAAAACTGGGCGGCATTGCCATCAACATTTCCTCGTCCAGCACGCCGCCAAATTTGCGCTCGGCGTAGCACGGGATCGACAAGGACGGCTCGCCGGTTTTGAGCGCATTGCCCCAGGAATCGGCGCAGGCGCTTTCGCCCACGCAGCTAAACGTGAACTTGCGGTAGTTGCGATATTGCAGGCCGTTCACCAGCGTAATCATCTGGCCGGGCGTGCCGTAAATAAGGCAGAGGTCGGGGTTGTCGAGCCGGCCCGAGGCCAGCGGGGACACGGCCACCGCCGCGTAGTCGCCGTAACTCGCGCAACTCATCGCCCGTTGATGGGCGCCGCTGTCCTCGAGTGTGCCGTACCACACGCCCTTCATGGGCTCACCGCGCAGCCACTCGGCATCCGCCGGATGCAGACCAATCACGGCGCCGCACTGCGCGCCCATCAGGTTCTCCATGGTGACGCCCAGCGTCCAGCCCAGCCACCGGCTCTGGCCCACGATCTGGTCGAAGGCAAATTTCTCGCCCGCCGGCGGGCGGCGAATTTTCGGCACCGCCTGCATGTCTTCCACGGTGCGAAAGCGCTTCAAGCCGAGCGGCGTGGCCTTCAAGCGCAGATAGCGGTTAAGACCATCGACCAGCGCGTTGAAATCGTAATGGGTCTCATCGTTCCAGCAATTCGAGCTCATGGCCGCACCCTCACCATGCCCATGCCGCGAATGCTCATGACCTGTTCACCGTCTGCGTTGAGACCTTCAATGAAATGTTTGATGAAGCCGCGGTCGGGTTTGGACTGCGAGACTCTGGCTTCGGTAATGGTGATCCGCACCGTCAGCGGCATGTCGGGACGCAGGGGCTTAATCCAGCGGATTTCATCCAGGCCCGGCGAGCCTAAGCCGGCGCAGGCAGAAATGAACTCGTCGACCATCAGCCGCATCACCGACGACCCCGTATGCCAGCCGCTGGCGATAATGCCGCCGTAGGGCGAGGCCGCCGCCGCCGCGCGGTCGATATGAAACGGCTGCGGATCGAAGCGGGTGGCAAATTCGATGATCTCGGATTCTGTCAGTGAAATCGTGCCGAGGGTGTAGGTGGCGCCGACTTCATAGTCTTCAAACCATCGATCGGTCTTGGGGCTGGTGAACTGTGCTGCGCGCATGGAGTGGGCTCGCTGTAGGGGAGCCGCACTATAGCCCGCCGAATGGGTGGACTGCACCGCGCGGCCCCGTGCATCATTCGGGCTATCCCGGTGAGCCTTCGCGCACCGTTTCTCTGGAGGTTTTGCGCGTGGCGTCCCTGTGGTTGGCAATTTATTTCGGTGTGCTGGTGTGGTCGGCAATTAATCCGCACGACTACTTCACCTGGTTTCTCGAAGTTGCCCCCGCCCTGCTGGGCGTGCTGCTGCTGTGGGCCACGCGCCGCAGTTTCCCGCTCACCACGCTGGCCTACTCGCTGGTCCTTTTTCACTGCATTGTGTTGATGATCGGCGGGCACTACACCTACGCCGAAGTCCCGCTGTTCAACATGCTCGAAGACGCGTTTGGTTGGACGCGCAACCACTACGACCGGCTGGGGCATCTCACGCAGGGCTTTGTGCCCGCGGTGCTGGCGCGCGAAATCCTGCTGCGTCGACGGGTGCTGGCCAAACGCAGCTGGACCGGCTTTCTGGTGCTGTGCATTTGCCTGGCGCTGAGTGCGAGCTATGAACTCGTTGAATGGGCCGTTGCGGCGAGTACCGGGACGGCCGCCGAAGCCTTCCTCGGCACGCAGGGCGACCCCTGGGATACACAATCCGACATCGCACTGGCCGGCGTCGGTGCCATTTTGAGCCTGATGCTGTGCCGGCGCGTGCACGACAAGCAGCTGCGCAAATTCAGTTCACTGTGATGGACCAAGCGGCCCGCGCCAGACCTAACCCCATCGCCCGCTGGCTCGGTTACGGCGGCCTGGTGCCGTTCATTTTGCCGGCGCTGGTCATTGCTTTTCTGCGGCCCGGCTGGATGACCGACACCGCCGCAGAACTCCTCCTGACCTATGGCGCGGTGATTCTGTCTTTTCTGGGCGGCGTGGTATGGGGCTTAAGCCTGCTCAATGGCTCGGCCTCCAATGAGCAGGTCAAACGCGAATTCATCTACAGCGTGTGTCCGTCGCTGTTGGCCTGGGCGGCGCTGTTCCTGCCTCCCCGCCTCGGCACTGGGCTGTTGGCCCTGTGCTTTTGCGGCGCTTTCGTGCACGACGCGCTCGCGGCCAGAGTCCACGATTTGCCGGGCTGGTTTCTGTCCCTGCGCCTGCAGCTCAGCGTGGGCGCGGTAGCGTCGCTGGCGCTGGCGACCGTCTACGGCTGAAAGCGCGGCGCGATCTTCAGCAGACTCGCCAGCCGCTCAATCCACACGCCCTGCCCCGCCGCTTCGGCGATGAGGTCCTGACGCAACTCGATGAGCAGATGCGGCAGGCCGCGCCGCTCGGCATGCACCGGAATGCCGTAGTCGCCTTCATCGGTCACACGATACGGCGTGTTGTCCCCCACACAGAGCGCAGGGTCTTGCCGCAGCGCCGCCAGCATCCAGTCCGTTAAACGTCGATCCCGATGCGACAGCAGCGCCACCTGCCAGGGTCGGGACTGGCCCAGATAAACGGGCGTGAAGCTGTGGATGGCGATAAAGATGACCGGGCGCCCGGCAGCGAGGCGCGCGTCCAGCAGGCCGCTAATCGCCGCGTGATAAGGGTCAAAAAGCGCGCGCTGACGCATCTCGATCGCGGCCTGCGGTAGCCCACGGTTACCGGGGATCCCGGTGGCCTCGCTTGTTTCGGGCACGGCATCGAAGCGGCCCGGCGGACGGTTGGCGTCGATTACCAGTCGCGAATAGCCGGTGCTAATCAGCGTGGCGTCGAGCGCGCGCATGAGGCCGCGGGCCACCGCCAGTGCGCCGATGTCCCAGGCGATGTGGCGCTCGCGTTCAGCCGCACTCACCCCAAGGTCGCCCAGGGCTTCGGGAATGCGCTGACTGGCGTGATCGCAAGTGAGCACAAAAGGCGATTGGGCCTCCGGGCGTTCCAACAAAAACGCGGCGGGTTCGTGCGGTTTCAGCAAGGACATGGGCCCGGAGTATAAACGGCCGCATTCGGGGTGACAGCCTGTGGTTTCGAGACGCAGACCGCCGAATGGTTGCCTCGACAGGGACCGGCGGTTAACGTGACGCTCCGTATCGAAATCCCCCGGCAGTGCCATCGTCTGGACTGTGGGGTCTGGCCCTTGGAGCGCTTGCCCGTATGTGGATAGTCCAGCTGGCGCTGAGGCGTCCTTACACGTTTGTCGTGATGGCGCTGCTGATCTTGTTGATGGGCAGCTATTCCATCCGCGTCACGCCCAAAGACATCTTTCCGTCCATCGACACGCCGGTGGTCACCGTGCTGTGGCAGTACTCGGGCCTGTCGGCGGATGAAATGCAAAGCCGCGTGACGGCCTTTGCCGAATTCGCGGTGGCCAATAGCGTGGAAGATCTGGCGCGTCTGGAGTCGCAAACGCTGGCCGGCGCGTCGATCATGCGGGCGTATTTCCAGCCGAATGTGAATATGGAACTGGCGCTGACCCAAATCACCGCCGTGGCGCAAACCATCTTGCGCCGTATGCCGCTCGGCATGCAGCCGCCGCTCATCGTGCGCTTCGACGCGTCCAGCGTACCGATCCTGCAGATGGTGCTCTCGAGTTCCTCGCTCAATCCCTCCCAGCTCTACGACTTTGGGCAGTTCCGCGTGCGCCAGCAGATGATCGGTGTGCCGGGCATGCGCCTGCCGCAGCCCTACGGCGGTGCCGGCCGCCAAATCATGGTGGACCTCGACCTCCAGGCGCTGAACGCCCGCGGCATCACGCCCCTCGAAGTCAGTCGTGCGGTCAATCTGCAAAACCTCACCTTGCCCTCTGGCAGCGCCAAAATCGGCGACATCGACCACATCGTCTCGCTCAACAGCAACCCGGACATGGTGTCCGCGCTCAACGACATTCCTGTCGGCAAGGGTCGCGACGGGACCCAGGTTCGCCTGCGCGACGTGGCCAACGTCCGCGACGGTTACGGCATTCAAACCAACGTGGTCCGGCGCGACGCCCAGGAATCAACGCTGGTCACCTTCCTCAAAATTGGCAGCGCCTCAACGCTCGACCTCATCAACCAGATTAAAGGCCGGCTGCCCGCACTAAAGGCCGTCGCACCGCCCGATTTGAATCTCGATTTTCTGTTCGATCAATCGCGCTTCGTGCGCGCCGCCATCAATGGCGTGGTGACCGAAGGACTGGTGGCGGCGGGCCTTGTCTCGGTGCTGGTGTTACTGTTCCTGGGTAGTTGGCGCAGCACGGTGATCGTGGCGGTGTCGATTCCGCTCTCGATCCTGACCTCCATCAGCCTGCTGTCGGCGCTGGATCAATCCTTGAACGTCATGACGCTGGGCGGGCTGGCGCTGGCCATCGGGGTGCTGGTAGACGACGCCATCGTTGCCATCGAAAACATTCACCGGCACCTCGAACAAGGCGCGCCGCTGGAAGACGCCATCATCAATGGATCACAGGAAATCGCCCTGCCCGCGCTAGTCGCGACGCTGGTGATTTGCATCGTGTTCCTGCCCGTGCTGTTTCTGGAAGGCGCGGCCAAATTCCTGTTTACCCCGCTCGCGATGGCGGTGGTGTTTGCGGTGGGCGCTTCCTATGTCCTGTCGCGCACGCTGGTGCCGGTGATGGCGAAATATCTCCTCCCGGCAGAACTTGCGCGCCATGGCCGGCGACATCTGCTTACGCCGGTTTTCGCCCTGTTTGAACGGGCTTTTACGCTGTTTCAGCAGATATTCACCGCGCTGCTCAAGGCCCTCCTGCGCTATCGCGTGCTGCCCTTGTTGGGCGCGCTGGTGGTCATCGCGAGCGCCCTGCTGGTGCTGCCCAAGGTGGGGCGTGACTTTTTCCCGGTGGTGGATGCCGGCCAGTTCCGGCTGCATGTTAAAGCCCCCACCGGCACGCGACTGGAAGAAACCCAGCGCTGGTTCACCGAGGTGGACACGGTGATTCGGGAAGTCATCGCGCCGGAGGATCTCGATCTGGTGATCGACAACATCGGCATGCCCGAGGTGTTCAATCTGGCGTGGGGCGATAGCACCAACGTAGGCGTCTTCGACGGCGAAATTCTGGTGGCGCTGAAGCCCGGCCATAGTCGCCCCACGCAAGAGTACATGCAGGTGCTGCGCGAAGCGCTGGTCGCGAAATTTCCTGAACTGCGCTTCTACTACCAGCCCGGCGACATGGTCAGCCAGATCCTTAACTTTGGCATTCCGGCCCCGCTGGATATTCAGGTGGTGGCCTTCGACCCGCCAAAGGCCTACGCCCTCGCACAGGATATTGCACGGCGCAGCAAGGCGATTCCGGGCGTGGTGGATACCCGCATCCCGCAGATTCTCGACGCCCCGGACCTCCGCATTAACGTCGACCGCATGCGGGCTGACGACCTTGGCCTCACCCAGAGCGATGTCGCCAACAACGTGCTGATTGCGCTGTCGGGCAGTGGACAGGTCACCCCTAACTTCTGGGTCGACCCCAAAAATCAGCGCCCGGTGGCGCTGGCCGTGCAGGCGCCGCAATACACCGTCGATTCGCTGAACGACATCCTGAATCTGCCCGTGGCCCGCCGCGACAACGGCGAAGTGGAACTGCTCTCGAACGTTGCCACCATCGAGCTGAAACGCTCCCCGGCGCTGCTCAGCCGTTCGGACGCCAAGCCGGTGTTCGATGTCTACGCGGGCGTGGAAGGCCGCGATCTGGGCAGCGTCGTGACCGCCGTGAGAGAAATCATCGCGTCCTATGCGGGCAAGATTCCACCCGCCATCACCATCAGTCTGCGCGGGCAGGCAGCGAGCATGGATGAAGCGTTTGAGGCGATGGCCTACGGCCTGGTCTTCGCGGTCATCCTCGTCTACTTGGTACTGGTGGTGAATTTTCAGTCCTGGAGCGCCCCGCTGGTGATTCTCACCGCCCTGCCCGCCGCACTCGCGGGCATCGTCTGGATGCTTTTCCTCACCGGCACCCATTTCAGCGTGCCCGCCCTGATGGGCGCCATCATGACGGTGGGCGTGGCCACCGCGAACAGCATTCTGGTGGTGGCGTTTGCCAACGAAGAAATGGCGCGCGGCAAGTCAGCCTTGGACGCCGCCCTCAACGCCGCCGTTACCCGCTTGCGCCCCGTCTGCATCACCGCCACCGCCATGACCGTCGGCATGATTCCGATGGCGCTGGCGCTGGGGGAAGGCGCAGAACAAAACGCCCCGCTAGGGCTGGCGGTCATCGGCGGGCTGACGCTCGCCACCATGGCGACTTTGCTGTTCGTCCCGGTCTTCTACAGTCTCGTTTATCAACGCCGGCGCCTGCCGCTGGTTGCAGAAGGAAACGCCTGATGCGCGCTCGCCTCAGCTTGCTTGGTCTGGTGCTCGCCGCGCAGGGCGCGACGGCCGCCGATGCCCCGCCCGCGCCCCCGCCGGCCCCGACGCCCGTAGTGGTCATTACCCGTGCCGCCAAACCCGCCCCCAGCGGCGACACGCTCCTGCCCGGTACGGTAGAAGCGACCCAGGAAACCGCCATCCACGCCCGCACCAACGGCTATGTGAAACGCTGGCACGCCGAAATCGGCGACCGGGTGAAAGCCGGCCAGTTGCTGGTGGAAATTGACGCGCCCGAAGTCGATCAGGCGCTCGCCGCCAGCCGCGCCGCCCTTGCCCAGGCCGAGGCCAATCTCGGCATCGCGCAATTGCAGTTTGAGCGCTGGAAAAAACTGGTGGCGAAGAAGACCGTGCCGGAATACGAACTCGACGAGCGCGAGGCAACTTTCAAGGCGCGGAGCGCGGATGTGTTCGCCGCCCGCGCCAACCTGCAGCGTTATCAGGAACTGGCCCAGTTCAAACAGGTGATCGCGCCCTATGCCGGCACCATCACCCAGCGCATGGTGGAAACCGGCGCGCTGATCGACGCCGGCAGCGGCAGTCATCCGCTGTATCGACTGGCGCAGACCGCCAAGCTGCGGATCCGGGTGGGCGTGCCGCAGGCCCGTCTCCGGGAAATCGTGGTGGGGATGCCCGCGCAGGTGCTGGTGGCCGAATTTCCGGGCAAGCGCTTCGATGCCAAAGTGACCCGCACCGCCCGCGCGGTCGAACCGGCCTCACGCACCTTGCTCACAGAAGTGGAACTCGACAACGCGGATGACACGCTAATGCCGGGCTTGTATGCCCAGGTCGCGTTTCAGCTGCCGACAGCGCCGGGCACGGTGCTCATTCCCACCAACGCCGTGCGCTTCGACCGTAAGGGCGCGCATCTGGCGACAGTGGATGAAACCCACCATATTCACTTGCTCACGATTGAGCTAGGCAGAAATCTCGGGACGCAGTTTGAAGTGGTGAACGGTCTGGCGGCGAACGCGCCGGTGGTCCTCAACCCCACCGACCTGCTGCAGGAAGGCATGCTGGTTGAGGTGAAAGAGCCCGCAGCCCCAAAACGCTGAGGACGCGCGGCACAAGCCAGCGCTGGTTTAAGGCTGAGGGACGCGCTACCTGTTTCGATGCCGTTCCGGCATTGAGTTGGCGCGAAGCAAAAATTTCCCCGTGTTCTTGACCAGCTCTGAACAGTCCGGGCAGGACTTGTTCAGAGCTGCTCCAAACAGCCGACGCGCGGTTTAAATTGCCGCCACCGCTTCGCGGCGGTTCCAGGGCTTCTGCTCTTCGGCGATCAATGTCGCGAACGAGGGACGCGCCCACATCCGGGCCAGAAACGCCGAGAGTTTTGGCCA
>CAMCQE010000140.1 GCA_945876945.1 Klebsiella pneumoniae | reverse complement strand
CAGCAGCCGTTCGCTCGATGACGGCTTCGATATGTGCAGCATGATCTGGTTCACGATCACCGATGCCCCGACCGATCAGACCAACAACGGCAAGCTGAGCAATCTGCTGGTCGGCACGGCCGAGCAGATCACCGACAACCTCAAGCGCTATCGCGACGCCGGCATGGACATGCCGCTGCTGTGGCCGCCGTTCACCGGCGTGCCGGTCTCCAAGACGCTGGACGACTTGAAGCGCTTGGTGGAAGAGATCATGCCGAAGGTGAACGCGGCGTAAGTGATGTTAAGGGCACCTCGCCGCGGTCGACGCGACGAGGTGCCCGATCCCGCGCCGACGGCCGGCGACTTAGACCGGCGCGACAGCGGCGCGCCGTGACCGCAGCCGCAGGAGGACGCCCAGCGCACCCAGCAACAGCGGCGCACCGGCCGGCAAGGGCACCGCGGAGGGGTTGGCGAAGACCTGCTGCGAGAACACTTGCGCCGCGCCGGCGCTGCCGGATTCAAAGAAACCTACCCGGCTCGTGTTCCCGTAGGTCCCCTCGCCAAAGCCAGCGCCCCCGTTGCCGCGGGCCATCGCACTCAGATTGAAAAAGAACTGGGCGCTGCTGACTGTGCCAGTGCTGGATGGCGCCAGCACAGCGAAGCCGCGACCCGGCGCGTTGAGATTGCCGCCGGCCCCGTAGGGCACGGTGAAATTGTTTGAGCCATTCGGCGTGTAGGCGTTGAACACAGAGTAGGTCAGGTTGCGGAACTTGTTGCTACCCGACGCGCCGCCGGTGAAATAGGCCGAGGTGTCGCCAGCGTTGGCCGAGTAGTTACCGACCGATCCGCCCAGTTCAGACGCCGACTGAATGCTGTCGCCAGCCATATCCAGATGAAAGAAAAACGAGCTCCCGGTTTGTCCCCCACCGTAGCTGAGGCCAAGCCCCAGAATGTGGTCGCCGGCCTGCCATGACCCGCTGAACAGGCTCGTCGACGTATCGCCCACGTTAGCGCTGCTGCCCAGCGTCTGAGCGGCATCCAGCGTGAAGTCAGCCCGGTACATTTGATAGTTCCGCGTTGCGCTGCCTTGCACGTAGCTGCTCGCATTTTGCGCGTTGCCCGCCGCAGACCAGCCGGCCCAGCTTGCGCCACCGTTGATATCGACCACCGCCGCTGTCGCGTGGGGCACGCCCAAGGACAGACTCAGAACGCTGGCTGCTGCAAAACGGGCTAAGTGAAGCATCGTAAATGTCCTTATTTTTTTTCAAAAATTATGGGGCTTCGAGACGCGACATCGTATCTCGATGTTCCAGGCATTAGTGTGACACGGTGCCCAAATTCTGAATGGGCTGCATAAAAACCGCCCACCCTCCGCACTCAGGCAATTAACCCATCCGGATAATCTGCAAATAATTCGATGCCGCCCGGGAGTTGCAGCCACGGCTGGCCGCTGGAACACCACAGGCTGAAGCTCGGCTTCACGCGGGTTTTGTCGTCCAGGGTGCCGCCCATCATCGAGCGAATCCCGGGATAGCGGTCTAGCGTAATCATCACGGCCGAGCCGCAGTCCGGGCAGAAATGCCGGTAGAGGCCCGAGCCGTCGGCGTCATAGGCGGCGTAGGTTTTGAGCTCGCCGGCTTCAAAACTCACCGCCTCGCGGGCAAACACGGTGGCGATTAAAAACGCCGACCCCGACTGCCGCTGGCAGCGTTCGCACTGGCACAAGCCCATGCTCATCGGCTCACCCCGACAGCGATAGCGCACTGCCCCGCATAAACATCCACCGGTCAGATCTGGTTGCATCGCTGTGCTCCGTACAAGCCCGCGTTTGTGCAGGTGCGCAATGTTCAAGGGATCAGTCGCCTTGTTAGGATGCAAGCCCGCTTTAGCCAAGGCTAGCCCCATGCGTACCGATGTCGAGTTCAAGGCCAACGATGTGTGGCTGCGTGGTTGGCTCTATCTGCCCGACGCCACACCCGGCCCGCATCCGTTGGTGGTGATGGCGCATGGCTATTCGGGCGTGAAAGAACAAGGGCTCGACGATTACGCCGAGGTGTTCTGCAAGGCGGGTCTGGCGGTGCTGCTGTACGACCACCGCAATCTCGGCGCGAGCGACGGCGAGCCGCGACAGGAAATCGACCCCAACGCGCAGCGCCGCGATTACAGCCACGCCATCACCTATGCCCGCAGCCTGCAGCAGATCGATCCCGAACGCATTGGCGTGTGGGGCACGAGTTTTACGGGCGGCATCGTGATCATGGCGGCCGCGAGCGACCGCCGTATCAAATGCGTAGTCACCCAGGTGCCGTACCTCCACGCGCTGAAAACCATGGACATCACCTCAACCCCGGAAGGCATTCGCGACTTCTATGCGTTGATCGACCGCGAGCGGGTGTCGCTGGCGGCGGGCAATCCGCCCACGCTGATTCCGGTGTGCACGCCAGATCCCAACAAGCCCGCCAGTTCTGCCGGCCGTCGCAGCTTTGCCTACTTCAATTCCTTCGTGGCAGCCGGGCGCGCGGTGTGGCCGAATCAATTCACCGTGCGCTCGCTGGAACTGCGCCTGGAATATGACGCGCTAGGCGTCATCGACCACGTCTCGCCCACGCCCTTGCTGATGATTGTGGCGGACAACGATGAAATCACCCCCACCCGGCTCGCGCTCGAAGGCTTCGAGCGGGCGCTCGAGCCCAAGCGACTGGTGATGATGAAGGGCGACCACTACGAGCCCTATCTCAGCGGCTTCGACCAGTCCAGTCGCGAAGCCCGCGACTGGTTCCTGCACTACCTCTAACAAGGACCCGCGCGATGACCGCTACCGTTCAAGCCCCGCTCGCCTATCTGGTATCGCTAGACGCGCGTGCCGCGCATCTGGTGTATCCGCTCTCCAGTGGCCGCAAGATTGTTCGCCCCGAGCAGGCCTATCACACCCTGCCCATCACCGACTGCCGCGAGCTGCTTCTGCCGGCGACCGTGGACGCCGCCGGGTTTGAACTCCTGCGGGAGCCCAGCGCGATGCAGGATTTCTACGATGAAGCCGCCGTGCGCGACGCCTACTACCCGGAGGTTATCGCGTTTCTCAAGCGCCAACTGGGCGCGCTGGATGTGGTGGTGTTCGACCACAACCAGCGCAGCGCCGCCCGCGCCGCCCTTGGCCAGCCGGGCGTGCGCACGCCGGTCGACGCCGCCCATAACGATTACACGCCCAGCTCCGGCCCGCGCCGGGCGCAGGAAATTCTCGCCGCCGCCGGCAAGCCGGACTACGCCGGTCACCGCATGGCGCTCATTAACGTCTGGCGGCCCATCATCGGGCCGGTGCAGGACGTGCCCCTGGCAGTGTGCGATGCCCGCACGACAGTCCCCGACGACTTTGTGCCGACCGACATCCACCACTTCGCCGAAGACGATCTGGAACACCCGCGCCACAGCGGCGAGATTTACTCGGTGCGCTTCAATCCGGCACATCGCTGGTATTACGCGAGCGAGATGCAGCCCGACGAAGTGCTGCTGCTCAAGAATTGGGACTCGGCCACCGGCGTGGCGAGCTACACCCCCCATACCGGCTTCCGCAATCCGGCCTGCCCGCCCAACGCCGTGCCGCGCGAGAGTATCGAAGCGCGCACGCTGGTGATTTACCCTTAAGCGACCCGCGGCCGAGCGGCCGCCGACGAATCCCGCCCTGCGGGTGCCAGACCGCCGCCTGCGCTAATCGCCAAATCCCGCTCAAACCCCTATGCTTCCCGCCCGCCACCGGCGCTCTGCCCGTGGTGCGTGCCTTTTCACTATCTAGTCGGGAATTCTGCCGTGCTGACCGCTGCCAACCTCACCATCCAGTTTGGTGCCAAACCCCTGTTCGAAAACGTCTCGGTTAAATTTGGCAACGGCCATCGCTATGGCCTGATTGGCGCCAACGGCTGCGGCAAATCCACGCTGATGAAAATCCTCACCGGGGAGCTCAAGCCCACCAACGGCAACGTGTCGATGGGGCCGGATGAGCGGCTCGGCAAGCTGCGGCAGGACCAGTTTGCGTTCGAGGAATTCACGGTCATCAACACCGTGATCATGGGGCACGAAGAGCTCTGGAAGGTGAAGGACGCGCGCGACAAGCTCTACGCCAAAGCCGAGATGACCGAAGAAGACGGCATGCTGGCTGCCGACCTCGAAACGCATTTCGCCGAACTCGACGGCTACACCTGCGAATCCCGCGCCGGCGAACTGCTGATGGGCCTCGGCATTCCCATCGAACAGCACATGGGCCTGATGAGCGAAGTGGCGCCAGGCTGGAAGCTCCGCGTGCTGTTGGCGCAATCGCTGTTTGGTAATCCCGACATCCTCCTGCTCGACGAGCCCACCAACAACCTCGACATCAACGCCATTCGCTGGCTGGAAGAAATACTCGACGCGCGCGAATGCACGATGGTTATCGTCTCGCACGACCGCCACTTCCTGAACAGCGTTTGCACGCACATCGCCGATCTCGATTTCGGCGAACTGCGGCTGTATCCGGGCAACTACGACGATTTCATGATGGCCTCCACCGAGGTCCGCGAGCGCACGCTGGCCAACAACGCGCGCAAGCAGGCGCAAATCGACGACCTCAAACAGTTTGTGAGCCGCTTCTCGGCCAATGCCTCCAAGGCCCGTCAAGCCACTTCGCGGGCCAAGCAAATCGAGAAAATCAAACTCGAAGACATCAAGCCTTCCAGCCGCGAGAACCCTTACATCCGTTTCGAGCAGGGCAAGAAATTGCACCGGCTGGCGCTGGAAGTGGACAACTTGAGCAAAGGCTTCGACGGCGAGGTGCTGTTCAAGAATTTCAATCTGATGGTAGCCGTGGGTGAACGCGTGGCCATCATCGGCTCCAACGGTGTGGGTAAAACCACGCTGCTCAACTGTCTGGCCGGCAAGATCACGCCCGACAAGGGCGTGGTGAAGTGGTCGGAAAACGCCGAAGTGGGCTACGTGCCGCAGAACCGCACCGACGACTTCGCCACCGAGATGAATCTCTTCGACTGGATGAACCAGTGGCGGCAAAAGAATCACGATGAACAGGCGATTCGTGCGGTGCTGGGTCAGCTCCTGTTCTCGAAAGACGACAGCAATAAATCGGTGCATGTGGTGTCGGGCGGAGAAGAAGCCCGGCTGCTGTTCGGCAAGCAGATTCTGCAAAAGCCCAACATCATGCTGCTCGACGAACCCACGAACCATCTGGACATGGAATCGATCGAGTCGTTGAACCTCGCGCTGGAAAACTACGAGGGTACCCTGATTTTTGTCAGCCACGATCGCGAGTTCGTGTCCTCGCTCGCCACCCGCGTGCTGGAAATCACGCCCACCGAGATCGTCGATTTCCGCGGTACCTACGACGAATATCTGCAATCACGCGGGCTCGAGCGCCCACCGTCGCGGCGCCCGACCAACGATTAAACCGTTCTGCGAAGTTGCCGGGCGGCCGCTCTGCCGCCCACGTGCGCTTCGCGCTCAGTCGGTAACTATCGTCGTGTGCAGGCTGGTGGGTACCGGGGTGCTCAACATGTCGAGCACCGGACAGTGCCGGTTCACCGCTTCGACCAGTCGCGCAATCTCGCTCTCCGAGGCTTTGGTGCGCAGGGTGATGTTCACCCGAATGGCGCCAAAGCCGGGGCGCACCGTGGGGTCGATCGCAAAAAATCCCCTGAAATCGATATCCCCTTCCACCTTGGCCGACACCTCGTCCAGCGCGATCCCCATCGCGGTGGCGAACGCCCGATAGGTAATTTCCTGACACGTGCCCAGTGCGGCCAGCACCAGTTCCACCGGCGTTGGTCCGCGATCGCTGCCGCCGATGCCTTTGGGCTCATCGACGGTGAGCGTGTGCGCGCGCAGTTTCACTTCGGAGTGAAAGCCCGCCTGCAGTGTGGAATCAGACTGAAACGTGGCGCGCGCGCGGGCGCTGTCGGCGCGAAAGCCCTCAGCGCTGCGGGCGATGGCCGAGGCGAGTGTGTCACTCATGGGGAACTCCTTGGGCTTGACCGGGGTTAACTCGGGGTAAGGCGTCGAGGCTTGCCGCTCGCGCGTTCATGTGTCGGAATCGCCAACACGCTTAACGGGCAGCTTGCCCGTCTCTGCCGCCGTAAGGAACCCCGCCATGCCTTTTGCTCCGCGCCTTGGTTTGATGTTGTGGCCAGCGCCCGGGATCGATGCTGATCTCGCGCGTGGTCAGTGGGCCGAAGCCGCCGGCTACGACGACGTCTGGCTGCCGAACGCCGAAGGGATGCACGACCCCATCGCGCTTGCCACCGCGCTTGCGGTCACCACCCGAACGATTCGCATTGCGACCGGCGTGGTGCCGATGTTCAACGCGCCGGCAGCGGTGTTGGCCACGCAAGTCGGCTTCATCGCCGCGCAGGCGCCGGGACGTTTTGTGCTGGGGCTGGGTTCTTCTACCGGCAACATGGTGCAGCGTTGGTACGGCGTGCCGTTTGAACGTCCGCTCAGGCAGCTACGGGAATACGTGCAGCTGCTGCGCCAAATCCTCGCCGGCGGCAAAACCGCGTTTGCCGGCGAGTGCATTAACAGTCATGGCTTTCGCTTGCAGAGCCCGCCTGCGCAAGCAGTGCCTTTGCATCTTGGGGCGATGGGGCCGCGCATGCTCGCCTTGGCCGGAGAGCTTGCCGATGGCGTGATGTTGAACGACTTCACCCCGCCCGACGTGCTGGCCGAAGCCTTGGCCCATCTCGATGCCGGCGCCAAGCGCAGCGGGCGCCGGGTGGAAGATCTGGAGCTGGTGAAACGGCGCGCGGTGGTGGTGACGCGCAACGCTGGGGAATACACCGCGGCGCTTGAGTTTTATCGCCAGCATTTTGCGTTTTATGCCTCGGCGCCGGCGTATCAGGCGGTGATGCAGCGGCTGGGTTACCCCCACGCGGTGGACGAAGTGCGCGCCGGCTACGCCGCGCGCGACCGTGCACGCATCACGCGCGCCATCACAGATGAGATGATTCACCGCGTGTTTTTGTTTGGCGATGTCGAGCATTGCCACGCGCAACTGCGCGCTGAGTTCGCGGCCGGCGTGCACACCCTGGTAATCAGTCCGCAGGCCGATTCGGCGGAGAGCTTTACGCATACCGCCGTCGCCTTGCAGAGCGCGCGGCCGGTGTAAGAGCCGCGCGGCTGCCGTTGAGGTCGACGGCGTTTAGCGCCGCGCAATCACCGGCAAGATCAGATGCGAGGCGCGCACGTCGTCGTGCCACACCGTATTCGTCGCCCGCACGAAATCCGCTTCGGTTTCCTGCGCGATCACCCCGCCGCTGTTGGTATTGCGATCGAAGCGCGGGAAGTTGGCGCTCGAGACTTCCAGTCGAATCCGATGCCCGGCGGCGAACACGTTCGCTGTTGCCACCAAATCAATCTCGATGCGATACACCTCGCCCGGCGTCATGAGTTTTTGCGTGCTCAGGCTTTCGCGATAACGCGCGCGCAGAATGCCGTCGGTGAGAATGAGCGCAGTGCCGTCCGGGTGCACGTCGACCAGCTTGCCGGTGAAGTCCGTATCCACCGCCGACGAACTCACATACAGCACCAGCCGCACCGGGCCCGTGACTTCCATGTCTGCGGTCAAAACCTCGCTGGTGTAACAGAGCACATCCGCGCGCTGCTCGACTTCGCGTTGATCGCGCGGGCCGGCATTGGCGGCGATGAATAATCCAGGCAGAAAACTCGCGCCGCCGACGGTGGGCACCGGATTGCGCGGGTCGTAGAGATAGCTGTCGGCGGGTTCGTCGCCCGGCGTGTGTTTGGCCAGCACGCCGTCTTCGGCTTTGGTGCCGGCCGAGCCTGCGCTGTGCAAATACCACTGCTGCCAGTCGGTATCGGGCAGCGGCCAGTCGGCTTCTTCACGCCATACATCCGGCCCCATCACGAAAATTTTCACCGGCGGCTCATCCAGCACGCCGTTCGCCTGGCCTTTCAAAAAATGATCGAACCAGCGGATTTGCGCGGCCGTGACATCCGCCACCCCGTCGTGCGCCATCAGGCCAAAATTGCGCGCGGGATACACGCCGCCGTTGTAGCCGTGCACCCACGGGCCAATCACCAGCTTCTGCGGCGTGCGGCCTTTCATGGCCGCGTAGTTGGCCAAGGTGCCGCCCAGGAAGAGGTCATACCAACCGCCAAAATTGAGCGCCGGCGTGGTGATGTTTTCGTAGTGCTCGCAGGGCGCGGCGGCGCGCCAGTAGTCGTCGTAATCCGGGTGCGCCAGCCAGTCCTTCACGTAGGGCGTGAGATTGG
>CAMCQE010000139.1 GCA_945876945.1 Klebsiella pneumoniae | reverse complement strand
TGCGGCCTTGGCCCGCCTCGAGCAGAGCAAACGATGAAGCGTTCCTTGTGCGGGCTGTGGCTGGCGCTGTGGTGCGGGATGGTGCTGGCCCAGACCGTCGCGGGCGTGCGGGTGTTGCTGGAACGAGCGGATCACTCAAACGTGAGCTTGACCCTTGAACTAGCCGCAACGCCGGCGGCGCGCCGGCAGGGTTTGATGGGCCGTCAGGCACTCGCTCCGGGTCAGGGCATGCTGTTCGACTTTGGTCGCGATGAGGCGCTGGCGATGTGGATGAAAAACACGCTCATCCCCCTCGACATGATTTTTATCAGCGACGAAGGCGAGGTCACGCAACTGGTGACCCACGCCACGCCTTTGTCCGAAGCGCTTATCTACGCGAAGCGGCCCTCGCGCTACGTCATTGAACTGGGCGCGGGAGAGGCCGCCAGACTCCGGATTGAACCGGGAACGCGCTTGCGTTTGCCGGGAGGTCTTACCGCGCCGTCCCCTTAGATGACGGTTCGCCGGCGCACTACAAGCGCTGCCGAAACCAGTCCGGCACGGATGGGTCAGGGAACACGTCGTAATGGTCGTAGGGTTTGATATCGATCACCGGCGTGCCGTTGAAGGCATCCAGCCGGCGCACGTCCAGCGTGTTGCCGCGGCGGGCGATTAAATCGACAACGGCGAGCCCGATGGGGTTTGGATGCGCGCGGCCTCGCGACGCGAGCACCCCGGTCAGCGGCAACTCGGGGTTGCCCCGTGGATGCGTCAGCAAACTTTCCAGCGGCCGCGCCCGATGCATCCAGAACAGCACGATCAGCTGCGAATAAGCCTCTATGCCGGTGAGGGCTTCCGCGTACCCGGGATCGATTTCAATCTGGCTCACGAGATGGCGACGACTGCTGGCGATGTCATCGTCGGCCACCGCGGTGATGACCTGTCCAATGACGGCGAGCGCGACGGGCAGCGTGGCGGGAGCTGAAGACATGGCGGAACCTCGGTTGCAGAGCGGGAAAAGTCTACGGTCAGTGGCCTGCCGCTCGCCGTCAAGTGCTGGCTCGCATGGCGTGGGGCGGATAGTCTGGTCGCCATGTCTACCGACCGTTTCCACCCCGCAGTCGCAAGCTGGTTTGGCGCCACTTTTGGTGAGCCAACGGCGTGTCAGGCGCGCGCCTGGCAGGCCATCGCCGCGGGTGAAAATGCGCTGGTGGCGGCCCCCACGGGGTCCGGTAAAACCCTGGCGGCGTTCCTGGCCGCGCTTGATGCGCTGGTGCGCGACGGCCTGCAGGGTGGACTGCCCGAGTCGACCTGCATCGTTTACGTCTCGCCGCTAAAAGCGCTCAGCAACGACATCCAGCGCAATCTGGAAGCGCCGCTGGCCGGGATCAGCGCGGCCTTGCAGGAGGCGGGCGAGCCCGCCGTCAGCTTGCGCACGGCGGTCCGAACCGGTGACACCCCGGCGGCAGCGCGGGGGCTGATGCGGCGGCTGCCGCCGCATGTGCTGGTGACCACGCCGGAATCGCTTTACGTCTTGCTCACCAGCGAAGGCGGCCGCGACATGCTGAGTCAGGTGCGCATGGTGATCATGGATGAAATCCACGCGCTGGCCGGCAACAAGCGCGGCGCGCATCTCAGCCTGACGCTGGAACGTCTGGCGGCGCTCACCCCCGTGCCCCCGCAGCGGGTGGGCCTGTCGGCCACGCAGCGTCCGCTGGAAGACATCGCGCGTTTTCTCGTGGGCCGCGATGCGCCCTGCACGGTGATCGATGAAGGCCACATGCGCGAGCGCGAGCTGGTGATCGAAATGCCGCCGGCGCCGCTGGAAGCCGTGCTGTCGGCCGAATCTTCAGCGGATATCTACGACCGGATGGCGGCGCTGATTCGCGACCATCGCACCACGCTGGTGTTCGTCAACACCCGCCGTCTGGCGGAACGCGTGGCAAAAGCGTTGACCGATCGCTTGGGGGAAGACGCCGTCAGTTCGCATCACGGCAGCATGTCGCGCGAGCGGCGCCTGCTCGCCGAGCAGCGCCTGAAGGGGGGCGAACTCAAGGCGCTGGTGGCCACCGCGTCGCTGGAACTGGGGATCGATATTGGCGAGGTGGATCTCGTCTGCCAGCTGGGCTCCACGCGCACGCTCTCGATGTTCCTGCAACGCGTCGGGCGATCGGGGCATCGCATCGGCGCCATCGCCAAGGGCCGACTGTTTCCGCAGACGCGCGACGAGCTGGTGGAATGCGCCGCACTGCTCGACATGACCCGGCGCGGCGAACTCGATTGCATCGCCGTGGCCGGACCCGCACTCGATGTGCTCGCCCAGCAGATTGTGGCCGAAGTGGCCTCGCGCGACTGGGCACTCGATGCGCTCTACGCGCTGTGTTGCCGCGCCTGGTCCTATCGCGATCTGCCCCGCGAGCAGTTCGACGCCGTGGTCGCCATGCTGGGCGAGGGCTACAGCTTTGCGCACGGTCGACGTGGCGCCTGGCTGCATGTGGATGGCGTGAACGGCATGGCGAGGCCCCGGCGCGGCGCGCGGCTTACCGCGCTTACCTGTGGCGGCGCGATCCCGGATACCGCCGACTACGACGTCGTGGCCGAACCGCAGGGGCATATCGTCGGCACCGTGAATGAAGACTTCGCCATTGACAGCATGCCCGGCAATGTCTTTCAGCTGGGCAACACCGCCTGGCGTGTGTTGCGGGTGGAGAGCTCCGCTTTGCGGGTGGCCGATGCCGCCGGCCAGCCGCCGAATATCCCGTTCTGGTTTGGTGAGGCGCCGGCCCGTAGCACCGAGATGTCTCACGCCGTCTCGCGGGTGCGCGATGAATTCGCACAACGGATTGATAACGCGGACGGCGATCCGCGCCCGGCACTGGAAGCCTGGCTGGGCTTGGAGCTGGGCGTTGGTGAGATTGCCGCGCGCCAGCTCTACGACTACCTGCTCGCCGGCTATCGCTCCCTCGCCGCGATGCCCACGCGCTCCCGGCTGGTGCTCGAACGATTCTTCGACGAATCCGGCGGCATGCAGCTGGTGATTCACTCGCCGCTTGGGGCGCGCATCAATCGCGCGTGGGGGCTGGCCCTGCGCAAGCGGTTCTGCCGACAGTTCAACTTCGAGTTGCAAGCGGCGGCGGTAGAAGACGCCATCGTGATTTCGCTCGGCGCCGTGCACAGCTTTCCGCTGGCGGATGTCTGGCGCTACCTCAAAGCCGCCAACGTGCGCGATGTGCTCACGCAAGCCCTGCTCGATGCGCCCATGTTCGGGATCCGCTGGCGCTGGGTGGCGGCGTGTGCGCTGGCCATCCAGCGTTTTCGCCATGGCAAGAAAACACCGCCGCGTCTGCTGCGTATGCAGGCCGAGGATCTGGTCTCGCTGGTTTTTCCGGATCAACTGGCCTGCGCCGAGAACCTGCGCGGTCGCCGCGAAATTCCCGACCACCCCTTGGTGCGGCAAGCGGTAGATGACTGCCTGCACGAGGCGATGGACATTGTTGGATTAGAGACCTTGCTGGCACAGATGGAAGCCGGCGAACTGGAACTGGTGTGTCGCGATCAGGTGGAGCCTTCGCCGTTCGCGCAGGCCGTGCTGAACGCCAATCCGTATGCCTTTCTGGACGACGCGCCGCTGGAAGAACGGCGCACGCTTGCCGTGCAGAGCCGGCGCTGGATCGACCCCGATACCGCGAGCAGTCTGGGCGCGCTGGACATGGACGCTATTGCCCGCGTGCGGGCCGAAGTCTGGCCCGCGCCCACGAACGCGGAAGAAGTGCACGATGCGCTGCTGGTCGCCGGCGTGCTCTCAGCCGCCGAGTTGAGTCTGGAAGGGCCGCCGGCGGCGGCCTTCAGGCTGGACGGTTGGCTGCAGGAATTGGCGGCCAGCAACCGGGTGAGCGCGCTGGCAGTGCCGGGCGTAGCCGCCAGCCTGTGGGTCGCCACCGAGCGCTTTGCTGAAATGGCGCTGATTTGGCCGCTGCATCGGGTGGAGCAGGGCCCTGGCGCGCGCCAGCTGCAACTGGCAACGACACCCGCTAGCCGCGAAGACGCGCTCCGCGAACTGGTGCGCGGTCGTCTGGCGATCAGTGGGCCGCTGTGTGCCGCCAGCCTCGCGCAGGCTTGGGGTTTGCCGATGGGTGAGCTTGAGATGGCGCTGGCGCGCCTTGAGCAGGAAGGCTCGGTGTTGCGCGGCAGATTTACCGGCGCTGGCGCAGAAGAGTGGTGCGAGCGTCGGCTGCTGGCGCGGATTCACCGCTACACGCTCAATCGCCTGCGGGCCGAGATCGAACCCGTGCCGGCGGCGGCTTACATGCGTTTTCTGCTCGAGTGGCAATACCTCACTCCGGGCTCGCGCGTGGAGGGCGTGGCGGCGACTGGCAAGGTCGTTGAGATGCTGGCTGGCTTTGAAGCACCGGCCGGCATTTGGGAGTCTGCGCTGCTCGGCGCGCGCGTCAGCGACTACTCGGGAGATTACCTCGATCAACTGCTAGCGGGCGGGCGCTGCACCTGGGCGCGTTTGAGTCCCAAAGCCGACCACGGCGGGCGTAGCGTGGGGCCGCTCAAGTCGACCCCGCTGGCGATCTTGCCGCGACGCCAGCTGGTCGACTGGTTGAGCATGGCCCCGGATTGCGGGCAACAACCCGGCGGGGTCGCCCAGCGCGTACTCGAGTATCTCGCGCGCAATGGCGCCTCGTTTTTTGAAGATATCGCGGCCGACAACGGTTTGCTTCGCACCCAAACCGAGGAAGCGCTGGGCGAACTGGCGAGCCTGGGGCGCGTCACCTGCGACAGCTTTGCCGGTATGCGAGCGCTGTTGTTGCCCTCCGGCAAGCGGCGCCCGCTGAATGCCAGCCGTCGCAGCCGGGCGCCGACCGCGCTGGAGGATGTCGGGCGCTGGGATTTGGTGCGCGGGCGCCAGAGCGCGGCAGCGGTGTCACTCGAGCAAGAACCCGCAAGATTGGAAGCCGTCGCCCTTACGCTGGTGAAGCGCTACGGCGTGGTCTTTCGACGGATGCTGGAGCGTGAGTCCTTGTTGCCGCCCTGGCGGGATTTGCTCCGGGCTTTCCGTCGCCTCGAAGCGCGCGGCGAGTTGCGCGGCGGCCGCTTCGTGGCGGGCTTTTCGGGCGAGCAGTTTGCCGCGCCGTCGGCGATTGAAGCCTTGCGCGCGGCCCGGGAGGCCGAAGGCAAACGCCAGTTCGTGTGCGTGCATGCGGCGGATCCCGCCAACCTCGCCGGGATTGTGTTGCCCGGGCTGCGGATTCCGGCCACCTTTAGTAACCGGCTGGTGCTGCTGGACGGCGAGGTCATCGCGGTTCAGCTGGGTGACGAGGTGAAATTCCTGCGCGCTTTCAGCGTTGAAGACCAAATTCGGGCCCGGACGGCGCTCACCGGCGCCCGGCCGGCGCGCGCTGCCCGAGGCCGCATGCGACTGCGCTGAGCGAAGATGAAAATCGTCATCGCGCCGGATTCATTCAAGGAAAGTCTCACCGCTAAACAAGCCGCGGCCGCCATCGCCACCGGCCTGCGGCGCGCATTGCCGGAGGCCGAATGCGTTCAGGTCCCGCTGGCGGATGGCGGAGAAGGCACGGTCGAGGCGTTGCTCGCGGCGGTGGGGGGGCGCCGGATCATCTCCCGCGTGACGGGGCCGCTGAGAGCGCCGGTCAGTGCCACCTGGGGGCTGCTGAAAGATGGCACGGCGGTGATCGAAATGGCCGCCGCTTCGGGCCTCATGCTGGTGCCGCCGGACCAGCGTAATCCGCTACGGACCACAAGTTATGGCACCGGCGAATTGATTCAGCTCGCGCTGGCGCGCGGCGCGCGGCGGATTCTGCTCGGGATTGGTGGCTCGGCGACCAATGAGGCGGGCGCCGGCATGGCACAAGCCCTGGGCGTCCAGTTCCAGGACCTGCGGGGCCGAACCCTGCGGGCGCCATTGGGCGGCGGGGATTTGGCCAAAGTGGCGGATATCGTGGTCACTGGTCGGGACCCGCGACTTGCTGAAACAACGCTGCTCGTGGCCTGCGACGTCACCAATCCCCTGGTGGGGCCACGCGGGGCCTCGGCGATTTATGGTCCCCAAAAGGGGGCGACTCCAGCGCAGGTACGCGAGCTCGAGCAGAACTTGCGTACCTTTGGTCGTTTGGCCAGCCAGCGTTGCGGCAAGCCGTTGTTGCGTCTGCCGGGGGGCGGCGCGGCCGGCGGGCTGGGCGCCGGGCTGGTCGCCTTTGCCGGCGGACAGTTGGTCAGTGGCGCACAGACCGTGATGGCGATCGCGCAGCTTGAGCGGCACCTGAAGGGCGCTGACTTGGTGATCACCGGCGAGGGCAAACTTGACGCGCAGACTCGCTTTGGCAAAACCCCCGCGAGCGTGGCCGAACTCGCCCAGCGTATGGGGATTCCGGTAGTCGGTTTGGCTGGAATGCTTTCATGTGACGCGAACGTCAATCATGCCTTCGGCTTCGATGCCCTGCTGTCGGCCGTGGTGGCGCCCGAAAATTCTGCTTCTGCGTTGCGCAATGCGCGCGGGAATCTGATTGCCGCTGCGGAACGCCTGGGCCATTGGCTGCTGCTGGCGCAGCGCCTGCCGAAGCGCTGAGCGCAGCGCTCGACGCGCAGCGGGGCAGGCCCGGGACTGAGAGTCCCTCGCGGGTTTACTCAGAAAAAATTCCCATACAGGAAAATTCCTCTTGTAGACTCGCTGATCAAAGTAGTTTTCCGGATCAGGAAAAAACTCCTTATATAAATTCTTCAGCAGGTCATTCAGTGGATTCAGACATTATTTCTGGCTTGGAGCAGCTTGCACGCCAGGTACGGCGCCAGCGCAGGCTGAGCCGGTTGACCCAAACCGAACTGGCGGGACTGGCCGGCGTTGGTCTGCGATTTGTGTCTGATCTTGAGAACGCAAAGCCCGGCCTGGAGATTGGTCGCGTGCTACGGGTGATCCGCATGCTGGGCCTGCAGCTGTCGGTGGCGCCGCGCGTTTGGCCGGAGGCAGAATGAAAGCGGCCAGCCTGTTTATTTACCTTCACGGCAATCATGTCGGTCATTTGGTCAACCGGGGGCCGGATTTCTGGAGCGCCGAGCTCGTGCGCGAGGGACGTCCTCAGCCAGCGCGTTGCTGGTCGTTGAGTCAATTGACGTCAACGGCAAATTCAGAAAAAAACGTCCGCAACTGGTTTCGGGCGCTCTTACCAGACGCGCCCGGTGCGGGACGCCTGGCGCTCCGCCTGGGGCTCTCGACCGGCAATGACTTCGCGCTCCTGGGGGCGCTTGCTCGCGACGCTCCGGGCGCGGTTTCGCTTTCACCCGACGGTCAGCCACCTGCGACTGATACCGCGGGTGAGCCTTTATCGGCGCCGGCTATGGCGCAACTGCTCGAGCAGCTTCTGGACGGCTCGGCCGTCATGAGGCCGGACGGCGCCTTGTGGCGCGCGGATGCTGGCGTGCTCCCGGTACGGGCAGCGCATGGGACGATTGCGTTACCGCGAGCCGGCGTGCTGAGTGACGCGCTTCTGCGGGCCGCTCGCCATGGGCTGACGGACGCCGTCTACAACGAAGCATTTTGCCTGCGGCTGGCGGCCGCAGTAGGGCTGCCGGTCGTCGAGAGCCGGCTCGAGGCTGGTGTGGGAGGCACGCCCTATCTGCTCATCCAACGGCCCGACCGTCACCGTTCGAGTGCAGAAGGGCCGCCTGGCCTTGTCCACATGGAGGCGTTTGTCCAATTGGCCGGTTTAGCCCCTGAACAAAATTTTGAACGAGAGGGCGGCTTGGCCTTGCTGGATTGCGTGGGGCTAATTCGACGCTACAGCAGCATCCCCGCCTTGGACCTCCGCGCGCTTCTGCGCTGGGTAGGTTTTTGCTGCCTGTCGGGTAACGGACTGGCGAACGGGCGTGATCTGCATTTTCTGTTCACCGAACAAGGCCCACGTCTGGCGCCCTTCGTTGAGCTCATGTCGAGCCACATCTATCCGGAGATGAGCGAGCGTCTGGGTTTTTATATCGGACGCGAAGACCGGCCGGACTGGCTACTACCGGCCCGCTGGCGTGAGTTAGCGGAGGAACTTGGCGTCGGGCACCGCTATCTGCTCGCGATGCTGAAGCAGTTGGCGCTGGATTTGCCGACCGCCATTGAGGAGGTGTCGGGTGACTGGCGAAAGGACCGCTATTGGTCGCCTACGCTGGAGAGGATTGCGGCGCTGACGGTGCGTCGGGCGCGTCAGCTCTGGGTGGCGCTGGAGGCCGAACAGGTATGAACCGCCGCTGGAGAATCTCTGGCCCTACTCGAAAAGGTTGACGCCTAGCATGCGGAGCATAAAA
>CAMCQE010000138.1 GCA_945876945.1 Klebsiella pneumoniae | reverse complement strand
TCGACGTCCCAGTTGAGGGCATCGTCGTCTTTGATGTAGCCGGCAGGCTCGTAGCGCGCCACGATCATCCATTGCGCCTGTTCGGCGATCGGCAGGATGAGCCCCAGTTGGCCCGCATCGGCCTGATTGCCGAAAGCCTTCATGAGCTGTGTGGCCGCCGGCGCCGGCACCCAGAGATAACCCTCGGGCAGCTTCAAAGCCGCCTGATCGCGAAGCTCGACGGTGGCGGGGCCCGTAATCTGGCTGGCTTTGACGGCGTCCATAGCGGCGTTGAGCTCCCGTTCGGAATCGGGCGCCTCTGCGGCGTGCGCAGGACCGCCCAGGATCCCAAGCGCCAGCAGCAGTAGCAGCGCGCAAATGCACCGCAAAGACAGCACGGCCTTCAGCACAGCAACCTCCAGGAACTTCATAAGCGGACGAACGCTACGCGCAGTGTGTGGGCGAAGAAGCTCAGGAGATGACCCTTTTGCCGCGGACAGACTCCTTGGCTCGCACCTGCCGCTCACGGGCGTCGGGGTGCGCGGTGATGACGCACCAGACGCTGCAAGTACGGCCGCACCCGCAAGAAACCGCCATAAGCGCCTTCCAACACCACCAGCATGCCCGGTACCCGCGCCAGCCTTGCCAACCAGCGCCAGCCCGGCAGACGTTCCCACATCGCCACAAACGCGGCTGCGCCGTCCAGCCTCGTACCGTCGGCATGCTCGACGTGAAACCGGGCGAGGAGCGCCTTGCGCTCAGCTGGATCGCGGGGGTCAGAGGTGTCGTCGCTGATGTCGACGAAGCACAGCGCACTGTCGCGGTGCCGCTCGGCCAGACCGCTGACGTACCGGATTTCGGATTGGCATAGCGGGCAGGATCCGTCGTAAAGCACGGTGAGCGTGGCCGGTGATTCAGACGTTGTCATAAGAGCTCCTCGGCTAGCCGCAAGCCGCGCGTCACGCGCGACCACCAGTGGGAAAAACTGGCGCTTTGCCGATCCAGCGAACGAAACAGCGCGGGTGCCGGCGTGAGTTCTGCAATCGAAGCCAGGCACCGCGAGACATGCGGATCGTCCACCGCGCGCCGCCGCGCGGTCCTGGCCAGCAAACCGGCAAGCGCAGACGCATCAATGAACCAGCGCTCGGGCGTGATCGCGGCCATCGCCGCATCCACCCACCGCCAACGCGCGGCGGGCCACGGCCAGGCCGCGTGGTGCTCGCAGAGGTACACGCCAATGACCGCCGTGTTCGGCGCCAAATCGGCGGGTGGCGCACGCAGTGCCCAGGGATGCACCAGCCAGACGTCCCGGTCCTGCAAACCCGCGAGCGTGCCGGCATCGGGCACCGAGAGGCGCAGGTCTGCGGGAGGCCGTTGCAGCAAAGGCGGTTCAGCGCTGGCGAAGATTTCTGCGGCCCTGGCCCGTTCGGGATCGGGCAAGACTGCGCCTGGCGAGCGTGCAATCCGGTCCAGCGCCTCGTAGGCGCAATCGATGACCGAACCGCTGCTATGCCAGCTCTCGGGCGCAAAGCGCGCAACGTTCTCGGCATTGAAAAGATAGGGCTTATGACTGCCGGTGCCGGCCACCCACTGCCAGCTCAGGTGGTTGCTCGCCAGGTCGCCGTCCAGCAGGTGCGCCACCAGCCAGTCTGCGCCCGCGCGCCAGTGCACCTTGCGGAGATGCACGATATAGCTGGCCAGCCACATCCGGGCGTGATTGTGGAGCGTGCCGGTGGCGTACAGCGTGTGGACGGCCTGATCGACCACGGGCACGCCGGTCCGCGCCTCGCGGATATCCGGGGGCAGCACCGGTGAGTAAGCGGCGTCATTGAGTGGCCCCTGATGCAATGACTGCAGGATGGCGTCCTGCTTGAAGGACCACACGTGCCGAAAAAATTCGCGCCAGCCAAATTCATAGACCAGCTTGTGTCCGATCGGGAGCGCGTCCCTCGTCAGCAGGTCGGCCAGAATCTCCGGCAGGGTCAGCACGCCGTGCGTCACCCACGGCGACACGCCGGTCACCGCGCCTTTCAGGTGATTGCGCGAGCGCGCATAGCTTGCGGGGCTGATGCGCGCAATGCGCGCCGTGGCAGCGTCGCGAGAATGGGGGAACGCGTGAACGGTCATGGGCCTCTGCAAGATCAACATGCGGAAAAGGTCGGCTGCTCTGGACTACGCCGGGAGCGCGGGTTCGGCCTCATGGGCGCGCGAATCTCTTGCGTCCAGCCCTTGCAGCCTCAGCGTCTGCGCTGGAGCGCAAAACGCAGGACTGAACGGTGGCAGCGACGCGAGCCCCGCCCGCCGTCTCACCGCTTGGAGGGCCGCAAAGCCGCTACGGGGTCGGCAGTTCCAGGACGACCGTGGCGGCACCCGTATCAAAATCCCGGTCCTGCCACCATTGGGCTGCCGCGTCTTCATTCCAGTCGCGAGCGCACGCACAGGCCAGCAGTTCCCGTCGCAGCTGCGCCGCGCTTTGCTGCCGCTCGGCGGGGTCTTTCGCCAGCGACCGCATAATCACCGCTTCCAGATCGGCCGGCACGCCGGGCATTTTGGTGCTGGGCCGCTCGGGCAGACTGTCGACATGCAGGCGCAACAGATCAAGCAAAGCGCTGGCTACAAACGGCGGTTTGCCGGTGAGGAGTTCGTAGAGAATGCAGCCGATGGCGTAGATGTCGCTGCGGCCATCAATACCCGTCTTCTGACTCAACACTTCCGGACTCATGTAGGCCGGCGTGCCGCTCATCATATTGCCCATCGTGATGCTCAGATTGGCGTCACCCAGCCCTTTATCGAAGTGCTTGGCCAAGCCAAAGTCGAGCACCTTGATGAAATCTGGCACCCCGCCGCGCTGCGCAACGAAAAGGTTGGCCGGCTTGAGATCGCGATGAATCACACCCTTGCCATGGGCCTCTGCCAACGCGCCGCAGGCCTGGGCCATGAGATACACCGCGCGCCCTGCGGGCAGCGGACCATAGGTGCGAAGCAAGGCGTCGAGCGGCATCCCTTCCAGATATTCCATGGCGTAGTACACGCGGCCATCGGCGGTACGGCCGAAGTCGTACAGCGCCACGGTATTGGGATGGGATAACTGGCAGGTCAACACGACCTCGCGCTCGAAGCGGGCAATATCAGCCGGGTCGCTTTGGTCGAGCATCAGTTTGACCGCGGTGGGTCGCCGCATCATGGCGTGCTGCGCCTGATAGACCTCCCCCATGCCGCCCTGCCCCAGTTTCTCGCCCAGCTGATACTGACCCAGCGCCTCCACCATTTTCTGCGCTTCGACAGCGCGCTGCTCGGACTGTTGGGACTGACGACTGGCGCGGGCCAGCAACAACAGCGTCGCCACCAGCATCAACAGCACCGCGCCAAAAACGCCCCACAAAACGTACAAAGGCCGATAAGCCTCGTATGCGGTCTGTCGGGTCAGCAAAGAAAATCCCAGCTCCGGCAGCGGCATCCAGGCGCCAATCGTGCGCAGCCCCCGGTTGTTGATGTAGCCCGTTAGATCGATACCCGAATGCCCGGCAATGGCAGAAGCCGCCGGCAACAGCATCGGCAGCGACGCGGGCAGCGCACCGGGTGCGGCGTGGGTGTAATCGCGCAGATGGACGTTAAACACGCTGGTGGTGGCGTCGGCAATCTCCGGGCGGAGCACTCTGAATTCGTCCAGCGCCCGCGACTCACTGATCATGCGGGCCTGATTGTCGAAGGCGTAACTGTCACCGGTCTCGCCAATGCGTCCCGCCAGAAACAGCTTGCTGAAGCCCTGTCGCGGGTCGATGCCCACCACCAGCGTGCCGGCCGCCGGCTGATCGGGCGCGGCGCGGACTGCGGCAATCATCGCCATCAAGGGCACCTTGCCCCCTTCGACCAGCATCGGCGGCACAAACCGTGACTTGCCGCTCGCCACCACCTGACTCACCGCGTCCAGCAGCTCGGTAGGTAAGCGGGTGTCACGAATCTTCGAATCTGACGCCAACACGATTTCGCCGTCGGGTGTCGTCAGCCACCACATCGTGGCATTGGCGACATCCAGCATTTGCTCCAGCACCCCCCGCAGTTGAGCGGTATCGGCAGATTCAGGCGCGGGCGCGGCCGCAGTCAGCAGTCGCACCCCGATCGAAGCCAGCTCGGGGCGCGCGGCCGCCAGTTCGGCATCGGTCATGCGTTCGCCCTCCCAGATTTTCACAATTTCAGCCTGCGAATGGAGCACGGAGGTCAGTGCCGCGCCGGCCTGATGCCGAATCTGATCCCGCACCACCAGCAGCACGCCGGTCCCGGCAATGGCCACCAGCAACAGCGCCACCGCCAGTTGCCGCCAAACGCGATGGCTGATGCTGCGCTCGGTCAGCAAGCCCGTGAGGCCAGATAAGGTTTGAACGGGAAGGAACGCCTTGTCTTTCAAGAGAAACTCCAGGAATTCGCCGGCGGATGCCGGAAGCACAAGAGCCCAGAGTATGGCATGAGTGAGGCACCGCCCGAGTCGCCCTGAATCATCCGGTTTGGGCTCACGCGAGGGGACCGCATGCTTGATGCTGTGGCAGCCCGTTCGGGCTTCGACAGGCTCAGCCCGAACGGGGATTGGGCCTGGTGCTGGCGTTCGATGGGCGCCTCCCGGTCGCCGCGCTTGAGGCAGTGCCGGCAAACTTGGCACCCCCGTTCGCGCTGAGCTTGTCGAAGCGCGAGTTGTGGCGATTGCGGTGGCCCGTTCATTCTTCGACAGGCTCATTCTTCGACAGGCTCATTCTTCGACAGGCTCATTCTTCGACACGCTCAGAACGAACGGGGATTGGGCGTGGTGCTGGCGTTTTTGAGGGCGCAGACAGAGCGGGGGTTGGGCCCGGCACCCCGTTCGCGCTGAGCTTGTCGAAGCGCGAGGCGTGGCGTTTGCGCCGAAACACGGTGACCCAGCCCGATTTTTTTTGATCATCAGAGCCGGCGTGACGCCGCTTGGCCCCGCTGACCGTTCGCCCTGTCGAAGGGTGAGACTGAAAGCACTGCGGTGACCGCCGCACCGACTTCAAGGGCCCATTGCCAGATCAACTACCCGCCATCAACGCGCGCACCGCAGGCCGTGCGGTGGATGAGTTCTCAGGCTGCGCCTTAAGCCCGCGCCGTGCTGGCGCCGCCCCGCAGAGTTGTGGCACAACAGGGGTTTACAGAAGGCCCGCGCGGCCGCGTCCGGTGGAGTACCGATGACCGTCGAGATTCAGGGCGCTATCGCCCGCAAGCTGGGCTTTGCCTCACAGCAGAACGCGGTGGCCGTGGTGCGCGAACTGGCGCTCGCCAACCGGGGCGCGACGACGCTGCGCGAGCTGACACTCCAACTGAGCGCCGACCCGCCGTTCATCAGCCCCAAGCTTTGGCGCGTCGATCAACTCGACGCCAACACCACGCTACCGATCACCGATCGCGATATCACGCTCAACGCCGCCCTGTTCGACGGCCTGACCGAAGCGGTCAAGGGCCGCCTCATCCTGCAACTGCAGCGTGCAGACGACGTCCTCGCCACGCTGGAGTCTCCGGTCGAGCTGCTGGCCCGCAACGAGTGGGGCGGCACGGCCGACATGACCGAACTGCTGGCGGCGTTCGTGCAGCCCAATGATCCGGCCATCGATCGCCTGCTGAAAGCCACCGCCGAAGTGCTGCGCCGCGCGGGCCAGCCGGCCAACATCGACGGTTACGACGCCCGCACCCGCGAGCGCGCCTGGGGCCTCGGCGCGGCGCTGTGGTCGGCGGTGGTCGAACTCGGACTCAGTCACGTGTTGCCGCCCGCCAGCTTTGAACGCAGCGGCCAGAAAATCCGGCCGCCGTCGGCGGTGCTGGAAAACCGCGTGGCCACCTGTCTCGACACCTCGCTGCTGTTCGCCAGCGCGCTGGAGCAATGCGGGCTGAATCCGCTCATCGTGCTGTGCAAAGGTCACGCGCTGGCGGGCTTCTGGTTACAGCCGCGCGAGTTTTCAGCGCTCGCCACGGACGACCCTTCAGCACTACGCAAGCGCATCGATCTGCAGGACGTGGTGGTGTTTGAATCGACGCTGGTCACCTCCCAGCCCGCGCCCGGTTTCTCGCAGGCCATCGCCGCCGCCCGCCGGCGCCTCGCGCCCGAACTCGACGAGCAGTTTGAAGTGGTGATCGATGTCCGTCGGGCCCGCCGTCAGCAAATCAAACCGCTGGCGGCCATCGCCGCGCCGAGCGACTCGCCGGACAGCGCGCCGATGCTGCAGGCGCCGTTTGAAGAAGCGCCGGCGCTGCCCGCGTTCGAGGACGATATCAGCGTGCCGGAACCCACCGACGTGACCGACCGCGTGTTGCTCTGGCAGCGCAAGCTGTTGGATCTCAGCGCGCGCAATCGCTTGCTCAACCTCCCGGAAACCGGCAGCAGCGCACTCAGCGTGTGCTGTCCCGATCCGGCGGCGCTGGAAGACTTACTCGCCGCCGGCACCGCGCTACGGCTGAAGCCCATGCCCACGCTGGAAATTGCGGGTCGCGATCCGCAGCTGCACGAGCAACAGCAACACACCCGCCTGCAGGATGACATCGCGCGGGAGGCTCTGGCGCAAGATGAACTCCTCAGCGCGCTGGCGCCGGATAAACACGACGCCGCGCTGGTTGAGCTTTATCGAAAAAGCCGCCTGGATTTGAGCGAGGGCGGCGCCAATACGCTGTTTGTCGCGCTGGGCTTTCTGCATTGGCGCAAACGCGGCGAGGAACAGAAAACCTATCGCGCGCCCTTGATTCTGCTGCCGGTGCGGCTGGAACGTCGCAGCGTGCGTACCGGCTTTACGCTGCGCCAGCACGAAGACGAGCCGCGCTTTAATCTCACGCTGCTCGAAATGCTGCGGCAGGATTTCGAGCTCGAAATACCGGGGCTGCAGGGCGGCTTGCCCAGCGATGGCAGCGGTATCGATGTCGCCCGCGTGTGGACGCTGGTACGACAGGCCACGCGCGACGTGGCCGGTTTCGAGCTGCGTGAAGAGGTGGCGCTCGGCACCTTCTCCTTCGCCAAATACCTCATGTGGAAAGATCTGGTGGATCGCGCGGAGGTGCTCAAGCAATCCCCTATCGCCCAGCACCTGCTAGAGCGCCGCACGAACGCCTATCGCGGCAACGGCAGCTATATGCCGCCAACGGCGCTGGACGCCCAACTCGACCCCGCGCAGCTGTTTACCCCCTTGCCGGCCGACTCCTCGCAGCTGGCGGCGGTGGTCGCTTCGGCCAGCGGCATGGACTTCGTGCTCGATGGACCGCCCGGCACCGGCAAATCGCAAACCATCGCCAATATGATTGCGCACAATCTGGCGCTGGGGCGGCGGGTGCTGTTTGTGTCGGAGAAAATGGCGGCGCTGAGTGTGGTGCATCGACGCCTCACCGCGCAGGGGCTCGGCGACTTCTGTCTTGAAGTGCATTCCCACAAGGCGACCAAGTCTGAAGTGCTGAAGCAGCTGGAGCGGGCGTGGGACGCCAGCGACGCGCTGGCCAGCGAAGAATGGACTAAAGAAGCCTCGGCACTGCGGCGGCTGCGCGATGAACTCAACGCGCTGGTCGCAAGCCTGCATCGACGCGCGCCGAGCGGGCTCAACCTGTTTGAAGCGATTGGCCGCAGCGTGCGCGAAGCCAACGCCGACACGCCGCACTTCGACTGGCCGGCCGGCACCCTGCATGACGCCGACACGCTCTCTCGCTTGCGCGAGGTGGTGCAGCGGCTCGCGCTCAACGCCCAGTCCGTCACTGGTCTCAGCGCGGCATTGGCGACACTGAGTCCCGGCGCCTGGTCCAACCAATGGCAAAGCAATCTCGTGGCGAGCGCGCGGACGGTGGTGCAGCAGGCCACCGCCCTGGCGGCCGCGCGGGCAGCATTGCTGGGCGCGATCCAAATCTTTGGGCCGGAGGGTGCGGCCAGCGACGAGGCACTGCTCGCGCTGGTGCGAGCCCTGGGCGCAGCGCATGGTCTGGATCTGCGCTTTGCGCTGGGGCCGGCGGCGACCGAGCAAGACACGCTCGGGCGTGCCGCCTTGCGCAAGCTCGCGCGGGGGGCGCAAGTGGTCGGCGGCTTGTCGGTGGGGTACGCCCCGGACGCCCTGCGTCAGCTCGATGCCAGCACCCTCAGCGCCGAGTGGCACACCGCCAGCAGCCGAGGCTGGCCGTTTCGGCCGCTGGCCCAACGCGCCGTGCGCAAGGCCCTGGCGCGCGCCGGCCGCACCGCCGGCCAGCCGGATCCCGCGCAGGATCTGCCGCTGCTCCTGGAACTCGACGCGATCCGCGCGGCACTCAGCGCGCAATCGTCCGCGCTCAGCGGCGTGCCGGGCTGGGCCGAACTCGATACCGACACGACCC
>CAMCQE010000137.1 GCA_945876945.1 Klebsiella pneumoniae | reverse complement strand
CGCAGGGCGCTCCCACCGCGTCTGAACTTCTACCGCCCCAACACCGTCACCGCCACCACCGCCTCTTCCACGCCGATAATCCCGCCGCCGTTCTGGCTCAAGCCAATGCGGGCATCGGAGACCTGCCGGGCGCCGGCTTCACCGCGTAGCTGCGTCACCAGTTCAAACACCTGCCCGAGCCCGGTCGCGCCGATCGGATGACCTTTGCACTCGAGACCGCCGGACACATTCACGGGCAGGCGTCCGCCTAGCGACAGCTCGCCGCGTTCGGCGGCCGGCCCGGCGCCGCCCAGCGGGGTTAAGCCCAGGGCTTCAAGTTCGATGATTTCGCCCATGGCGGTGGCGTCGTGCACTTCGGCCAGCGAGACGTCCTGCGGGCCGATCCCGGCCTTATCCCAGGCGCGGCGGGCGGCGTGGGCGGTGGCGTGGTTGGCGTAGTCTTCGGGGGCGCGATCGCTGCCGGTCTGGAGCACGCTGGCCAGCACGCGGATCGCGCGGCTGCTGCGGCCTTTGAGTTTGGCAAGGCCGGCGGCATTGCACACCAGCGCCGCCGCCGCGCCGTCGCTGACCGGCGAGCACATGGGCAAGGTCAGCGGATAGATGATCGGCGGCGCCGACATCACTTCGTCAATCGAAAACGGTTTGCGGTATTGGGCCAGCGGGTTATGCACCGAGTGGCCGTGGTTTTTGGCGGCGACGGCGGCGATCTGTCGCTGGGTGGTGCCAAAGGTTTTCATGTGTAGCCGGCAGAAGCCGGCGTACACGTCCATGAACACGCTGTAGGGTTTGTCGGAGGTGGTACCCGGCGGCACCGGCACGCCGTCGCCCATGCGGATGAGGGTGTCGCGGCTGTACTCCACGTTGTGGACGTCCCACGCGCCGTCGAAGGCGCTGAACATGCGGGCCTTGTCCTGCGAATACATTTTCTCGGCGCCAATCGCGAGCACGATGTCGGCCGCGCCGGATTGCACATAGTTCGCCGCCAGATGGAACGCGGTGCTGCCGGTCGCGCAGGCGTTTTCCACGTTAATCACCGGCACCCGCTGCACACCCGCCTCGCGTAGCGCGATTTCCCCACGCACCATGTCCTGGCCTTCCATATGCCCCTGCACGCAGTTGCCGTAAAACACGGCCTGAATATCGCCGGTTTCGGCGCCGGCATCGGCCAGCACGCCGGCCAGCGCGTCGGCGGCCAGTTGTTTGATGGAGCGGTCGAGCTGCTTCCCGAAAGGCGTCATGCTGACGCCGGCGACAAAAACCTTGTTCATTGTTGAGTCCTCCCCTTTGCCGCATGGTAAAGGCCGGCGCTGGCCAGATCGACGAGCGCGAATGTAATGCCATAATCCCCGGCCCCCGAGCTTTGGAGACGCCGCTTGGCCACGAGTAAAAAATCGCCCGCTGCCCATCGCGTCACCAGCGCCCCGCCCGCCGATGCCCACGACGGCCTGATCGGCGCCAAGCTCCGCGGGCTGCGGCAGCGGCTGGGGCGCACGCTGGCAGAGGTGTCCGCGGTGACCGGCATTTCGGTGGGTCACTTAAGCCAGCTCGAGCGCGACCTCGTCTCACCCTCCATCAAGACGCTGCACGACATCAGCCGCGCGCTGGAGGTGAATATCTCCTGGTTCTTCACCCCGGAGGGGCCTGCCGATCGCGCCGGTCAGTACGTGGTTCGCCGGGACGCTCGCAGGCACATCAGCTTTGCCGAAGGCATCGACGACTATCAGCTGAATTCGCTCGCCGTGCGCCAGATGGGTTTGCTGTATTCCACCTTCGCGCCGGGCGCTTCCAGCGGGGAAAGTCCCTATGCGCATGAAGGCGAAGAGGCCGGACTGGTAGTCGCCGGCAAGTTCGAGCTCTGGATTGACGGCCTTTCCATCCTGCTCGACACCGGCGACAGCTTCAGCTTCCCCAGCAGTCGCCCGCATCGCTATCGCAATCCGGGCCGCGCCAAGGCGGTAGTGGTGTGGGCGATGACCCCGCCCACTTATTAACGCAGGTCAGTGGCGATGTTGGAATTTGAAAAATTTCGGAGTTTTTTTGTTGTTATCTCAAAATCCCTTGGCTAAGGTGAAGGCCGTCCCGCGCGAGAGATCCCGATGAGCAAACCGCTTCCGTCCCACGCCCGCGTCGTCATCATTGGCGGCGGCGTCATTGGCTGTTCCATTGCCTATCACCTCACCAAGCTCGGCTGGACCGACGTCGTGCTGCTGGAGCGCAAGCAGCTCACCTGTGGCACCACCTGGCACGCGGCCGGCCTGCTCACCACGCTGCGCGATACCGAGGCGCAGACCAGGCTGGCCAAATACACGCAAGATCTTTATCGCCGGCTCGAAGACGAGACGGGACAGGCCACCGGCCTCATTCAGTGCGGCTCGATCCAGCTCGCCATGACGCCAGAAAAGGCGCACGAAATGCGGCGCGGCTGCGCGATGGCGCGCTCTTTCGGCGTGGAAAGCCACGAGATCACCGCCGCCGAGGTGCAGGCCATGTGGCCGCTGGCGGATGTCTCGAACGTGCAGGCGGCGTTTCATTTCCCCAACGACGGCCGCGTGAATCCGGCGGACGTCACCATGGCGCTGGCCAAGGGCGCCCGCATGGGCGGCGCGCAAATCATCGAGCAGACCAAGGTCGTTGGCATTGAACAGGCGAACGGCAAGGTGACCGGCGTGCGCACCGATCGCGGCGATATCACCGCCGACTTCGTGGTGAACTGCGCCGGCATGTGGGCGCGTGACGTCGGCAATATGGCGGGTGTGAACGTGCCGCTGCAGGCCTGCGAACACTACTACCTCATCTCTGAGTCCGTAGCCGGCGTGCACAAGATGCTGCCCATCCTGCGCGACCCCGGCAACTCGGCCTATATCCGCGAAGAGGCCGGCAAAATCATGGTGGGCTACTTCGAACCCGTGGCCAAACCCTGGGGCATGGACGGCATCTCGGAAGACTTCTGCTTCAACGATATTCAGGCCGACTGGGATCGCCTGATGCCCGTCATCGAAAAAGCGATGACCCGCGTGCCGACGCTGATGGACCACGGCATCAAGCTCTTCTTCTGCGGCCCGGAATCGTTCACCCCCGACCACAACTACCTGATGGGGCCGGCGCCGAATCTCAAAAACTTCTTTGTGGCCGCCGGCATGAATTCGCTGGGCATTCTCTCTGGCGGCGGCGTGGGCATGGTGATGGCGCAGTGGATCACCACCGGCCTGCCGCCGATGGACATGTGGTCGGTCGACATTCGCCGCACCCACGCGTGGCAGAACAATCCGCGCTACTTGCACGACCGCAATATCGAAGCGCTGGGCATTGGCTATCAGGACCACTGGCCCTTCCGCCAATGGACTACCGCGCGCGGCGTGAAGAAAAGCATCCTGCACGACCGACTTGCCGCCGCCGGCGCCTGCTTCGGCGAATCCGCCGGCTGGGAGCGCCCCAACTGGTATGCGCGTCCGGGCCAGCAAGCGGAATACGAATACAGCTGGGGTCGTCAGAACTGGTTCGATAACAACGCCGAAGAACACCGCGCGGTGCGCGAAGCGGTGGGCGTGTTCGAGCAAAGCTCGTTCTCCAAATTTCTGGTGCAGGGACGCGACGCCGAGCGCGTGCTGAACGCAATCACCACGGCCTCGATGTCGGTGCCGCCGGGGCGCGTGGTCTACACGCCCTTCCTCAACGCCATCGGCGGCATCGAAGCCGACCTCACGGTCACCCGCCTCGCGGAAGATCGCTACCTCGTGATCGCCGCGGCGTTTACGCACACCCACGTCGAAGCGCTCATTCGCAACCAGATCCCGGACGACGCCCACTGCATGATTACGGATGTGTCCGGCAGCTGGTCGATGCTGAATCTGCAGGGCCCGCAGTCGCGCGCGCTGTTGCAGGCCTTGTCCAAGCACGACTTCTCCAACGCGGCGTTCCCCTACGGCGCTGCGCAGGAAATCCAGATCGGCTATCAAACGCTGCTCGCGCAGCGACTCTCCTACGCCGGTGAGCTTGGCTACGAGCTCTACATTCCCACCGCCTTCACGCTGCCGGTGTATGACACGCTCATCGCCGCCGGAGCGGAATTCGGTCTGCGACACTGCGGCTATCACACGCTCAACTCCCTGCGTATCGAGAAGGCCTATCGCGAATGGGCGCACGACATCGGCCCGCACGATACGCCGCTGGAAGCCGGCCTTGGCTTTGCGATTGCCTGGGACAAACCCGGTGGCTTCGTCGGCCGTGACGCTTTGCTAAAGCAGCGCGAAGCGGGCCTGCCCAAGCGGCGCATGGTGCAGCTAGTGCTCGAAGATTCGCAGCCGCTGCTCTATCACAACGAACCGGTGTGGCGAGACGGCGAATTGAACGGCTATGTGACTTCCGCCATGTATGGCCATACCTTGGGCGCATCGGTGGCGATGGCGTATATCAGTCACCCGGACGGCGTGAGCGATGAATTCATCACCGGCGCGCGCTACGAGATTGAAATTGCCGGCGAGCGGCACGCGGCACGCGTCGCATTGAAGCCGCTTTATGACCCCACCAACCTGCGCCTGCGCGGCTGATCGCGCGGGCCACCGAACAACGCACAGCGAATGAGTAGAGGAAACACACTATGTGGCGCGTAGGCATTGACGTAGGCGGGACGTTTACCGACCTGTATGCATGGGATGACGAAACCCGCGCGCAGGTCACTTCCAAAGTGCTAACCACGCGCCCCGACCGCGCGCCGGGCGTGATCAACGCCATCCGCGAGGCCGGCATTCCGTTCGACCGCATCTCGCATCTCATGCACGGCACCACCACCGCCACCAACGCGCTCATCGAGCGCGACTATCCGGATCCGGCGATGGTGACCACCGAAGGCTTTCGCGACACCATTGAAATTGGCCGCCAGCATCGCGAGCAGCTCTACGACCCGTACCAGGTGAAGCCGCGGCCCATCATCAAGCGCCGCTATCGCTACACCATCAACGAGCGCACCGACGCGCAGGGCGCGGTGGTGCGGCCGCTGCAGCGGGCAGAGGCTTTGGCGATCGCGGAGAAAATCAAAGCGCACAGCATCAAGTCGGTGGCGGTGGCGTTCATCAACGCTTATCGCAACGGCCAGCACGAGCGCGAGATGCGCGACATCATCAAGGAAGTGAACCCGGACACTTTCGTGGTGATTTCTTCCGACACCCGTCCGGTATTCCGCGAACACGGTCGCTTCACTACCACCGCCATTCGTGCCGCCACCATTCCCGTGATGGAAGTGTATTTCGCGCGGCTGGAAGCGGCGCTGAAAGGCGAGGGCTTTGGCGGCTCGCTGATGATCCTGAAAAGCAGCGGCGGCATTACCGGCGTTGATTACGCCAAACTGCATCCGGAAGAACTGATCGAATCCGGCCCCGCCGGTGGTGTGGCTTACGCGGCCTACTTAAGCCAGCTCTGCGATTACCCCAACATCATCCATACCGACGTGGGCGGCACGAGTTTCGACGTCTCCATCGTGGAGAACGGCAAGGGGCTCATTACCCGCGATCACGAAATCGAATGGGAAATTCCCTGCATCGTGCCGATGCTCGACATCCACAGCGTGGGTGCGGGCGGCGGCTCGATCGGCTGGATCGACGAAGGCGGCTCGCTGCGTGCGGGACCGCGCAGCGCGGGCTCAAGTCCGGGACCGGTGTGCTACGGCCTGGGCGGCACCGAGCCCACCATCACCGACGCCAACCTGCTGCTGGGCCGGATCGAACCCACGCTGGGCGGCAAGATGACGCTGGATCGCGCGGCCGCCGAAGCCTCGATGGCGCGGCTCGCCGCTGGCATCGGCTTGTCCACCATCGAAACCGCCGACGGCATGATTCGTATCGGCTGCGAAAACATGGCGCAGGCCGTGAAGAAAGTGCTGGTCTCGCGCGGTCGCGACCCGCGCGATTTCATCCTCGCGAGCTTTGGCGGCGCTGGCACCATGCACGCCTGCTTCGTGGCGGAGTCGATGAATATCCCGCGTGTGATCATGCCCATCCACGCCGGCGTGGCCTCGGCTTTTGGCGCGACCGCGATGGATCTGCGTCACGATCTGGAAGCCTTTTATTTCTCGCCGGTCGCGAGCGCGGATCTCGCCGAGGTCAACGCGCTGTATACGAAGCTGGAAGAAGAGGGCGTGCGGCTGCTCGCCGCCGACGGCGTGCCGCGCGATCAGATCGAAATCCGGCGCACGGCGCAGATGCGCTACGTGGGTCAGACCTACGAAGTGGAAACGCCGATGCCGGCGACGGCCTTGACGGCGGCCGAGATTCCCGCGATCGAAGCGCTGTTTCATCAATGCCACGAGCGCGAGTATGGTGTGAGCTCAGACGACTTCGCGCCAGCGCTGGTGTCGCTGGGCGTCACCGTCACCGGCAAGATGCCTTCGCCCCCCGCGGTGGAAGTGGGCGTGCAGGGCGGCGAGCCGGTGAAGGGTGAACGCCAGATTTGGTTTAACAAAGCCTGGCATGCAAGCAAGGTGTACAACGGACATGCGCTGGCGCCGGAAGCCAGTGTGGCGGGCCCCTGTATCGTGGAATACGAACACGCCTGCGCGGTGCTGCCGCCGAATGCGGTGGCCACTGTCGATCGATTTGGCAATCTCGTGATCGACATCAGCCGCAACCTGATGTCGAACGTCTAAACCGCAAGCCTGCGAGGAGCTGTGAAATGGACAAAAAAGTAGTGGTTGATTCCGCCGTGATCGAGCAGACCAAACTCGACCCGGTCACCTTTGAAGTGCTGCGGAGCATTTTCGAGTACGCCAGCGACCGCATGTCGACGGTGCTGCAGCGAGCCTCGTTCTCGCCGATTCTGGCCGACATGGTCGACTTCTCCAACGCCATCTATGACTACGACTGCCAGCTGCTGTCGCAGGCCGCGAACTGCCCGATTCATCTGGCGGCGATGAAGTTCAGCGCCGAGGCGATCATCCGTCGCTACGGTCTGGCCAACATCTATGAAGGCGACGTCATTTGCGTGAACGATCCCTATCAGGGCGGTACGCACATCAACGATATGACTTTCCTCTCGCCCATCTACGTCGATGGCGACCTGCTGGGCTTTGCGGTGAGCCGCGGGCACTGGATGGATCTGGGCGGCGGCGCCGCCGGTGGTCAGGCGTTTGCGGGCACGCACATCGCGGGCGAAGGCCTGCGGTTGCCGCCGGTGAAAGTCTACGAGCGCGGCGTGGTGCGCGAAGAAATCGTCGACATCCTGATGAACAACACCCGCACGCCACACTTTGTGAAAGGCGATCTGCAGGCGCACGTGGGCTGCCTGCGCGCCGGCACGCAGGAAATGCAGCGCGCCGCGGCCAAGTACGGTGTGGTGACGCTGAAGGCCGCGATGAAGCAGCTGCAGGAATACACAGAGCGCATCGTGCGCAAGAGCATCACCGAAATTCCGGACGGTGAGTACGAAGGCGAGGACTACGCCGACACCGACGGCTTCTCCGACAAGCCCATCCAGATCCGCGTGAAGCTGATTGTGTCGGGCTCGGAAATCACCGTGGACTTCAGCGGCACCGACAGCGTGGTGAAGGGCGCGATTAATTCGCCCTACGCCAACACCGCTTCCGCCTCGCTCTATTCGCTGCAGTTCTTCCTTGCGCCGCATGCGCCGCAGAATCAGGGCATGTTCAATCCCATCAAGCTGGTGATTCCGGAAAACTCCTGGCTTAACGCCAAGTGGCCGGCGCCGACCATTGGCTGCACCACGCTCACTTCAGCCAAGATCACGAGCGCTATCTGGCAGGCGCTGGCGAAAGCGATCCCCGAGCGCGTGACCGGCTCGACCAGCGCCGACTGCAACTGGTTTGTGTCTTCCGTGGTCTCGCCCAATGGCGCGACGGACGTGTTCTCCGACCTGCCGGCCGGCGGCTGGGGCGCGACGCCTTACAGCGACGGCATGAACGTGACCGAAGACCCGCTTGGCAATTGCATGAACATGCCGGCAGAAACCGCCGAACTGCTGTTCCCCATTGCCTACGAAGCCTTTGAACTGCGTCAGGACAGCGGCGGCCCGGGACGCTATCGCGGGGGCTTGGGCGCTATCTTCAAAGTGCGGTATCTCGCCGAAGGCGCGCTCAGCATGGAAACCGCGCGCACGCTTGAAGGCAGCCCCGGCGTGGCCGGCGGTCAGCATTCGGATGTGCAGCGTCAGACCAAGATTTACACCGACGGCCACCGCGAAGTCATCGGCGGTCTGGATGCGGAAGGCAACTGGAAGAATCCCTTGCTGTGCGCACATCCGTTCAGTGATGGCGAAACCTTCATGTTCGAAAGCACCGGCGGTGGCGGCTATGGTCGGCCGTGGGAGCGCGATCCGCAGGCGGTGCTCGAAGAC
>CAMCQE010000136.1 GCA_945876945.1 Klebsiella pneumoniae | reverse complement strand
TGGGCCGGCGGCGGCGGCGTTCGATCCGCATCACCTTCGTGCCGCTGGTCGACTGTTTCATCATTCTGCTGATTTTCTTCATGCTCCAAAGCAGCTTTGTCGTGCCGCACGGACTGGACCTGCACAACGAGAAGAAGGAGCAGATTAAGGCCGGCTCGACCAGCGCCGAGTCTTCAATTCTCTACATAGAACTGCACAAGGACGGCGGCCTGTGGTTGGACGGGGAGCGCCGCGATATGTCCGACCTGCCGCAGGCCCTGCCCAAAAGCAAAGATAAACCCGTGGTAGTCGCCAGCGACCCCGGCGTGCCGCTCCAGCGCGCCATTGATGTGATCGACATCCTGAACGCGGGCGGTTTTGCCAAGGTTTCGCTGCGCGAAGCGCGGCAGTTCAAATAGGGCCCTACGATGGTTGACCTTAGTAAGCGCTCCACCACGGATTTCGGCATGAAGACCGGCGCGGAGGACGCCCGCGATCGCCGCTGGGAAAGCACGTTCTTCATGATCAACGTGATCTTCCTGCTGATCCTTTTTTTTATCGTGGCAGCCAATTTCGACGTGCATCTACAGGTCAGGCCGCCCCAGTCCGACGCCGCCAACAAGCTGCCGCCCGAAGCGCCGCAGTTGGTAGTAAAACCCGACGGCAGCATGTTTCTGAACGGCGTTGCCGTTGAGCCCAAACAACTCGCCGCCGCGCTCAAGACCGCGGCAGCTAAAACCGATCTCAAAATCGCCGCCGACGCGGCCACCGATGCCGTCATCGTCGCCAAGCTCATCGATGAGGCGGGTGATTACGGCATCACCCGCGTGGCTATTGAAACCCTGGCTCGCGTGTCGCCAGACGCTACCCCATAAGCTGCCAAGCCCATGCGTCGCCTCATCCTCTGGCCGCTGCTGCTGGCAATCTCGATCGCACTGCATGCGCTGGTGTCCTCCCGCGTGGGCGACGAGATTAAGCAGACCCAGGCCGCGGGCGAAGCCCTCGCGGAAATTGCCGACCGTGAGAAGCGGCAAGTGGTGATTGAGGTCGCGAAGACCTCGAAGGCCGACACCAAGCCTGCAGAGCCCCCCACCGACGAACCGCTCGATTTTCAGCAAGACTTCGAACTTCAGCCGCCCGAGGTGCTGATTGCCCCGCAGGGCGTGGTGCCACCGCCGCCCAACGTGCCCTTGTCGCTCACCGCGCAAGCCGGCGGTGCCGGTGAAGACACGCAGCCGGTTGAGATTGCCCTGCCCAATCAGGACAGCGCCGGCGCCAATCTCGCGCGCCACGCTACGGTGCCCACGGTTGGGCTTCTGGGGCCCGTCACCAAGGGCGGCTCCGGGGGGGGCTCCGGTGGCGGTACCGCAGGCTTTGGGGTTGGCATCGGCAACGCGCTGGGCGGCTCTTCCAACCAGTTCGCCGCCTACGTGGAGGGCATGCGTGAAGGTGGGCTCGACGTGCTCTTTGTGGTGGACGCCACCGGCTCGATGGGCTGGGTGCTGAACGAGGTCAAGACGCGCATTCTGGATATCACCACCGTGGTCCGCTCATTGGTGCCGATTTCGCGCTTTGGCGTGCTGGCCTACCGCGATCAGGAGGACCCCGAGTTCGTCACCAAAATGCAGAACCTCACCTACAGCACCGAAAAGCTGCAGCAGTTCCTGGGCGGCCTGAAGGCCGAAGGCGGCGGGGACTTCTACGAAGCAGTGCAGACGGCGCTGAAGGTGGGCGCGGAAGACGCCCAATGGCGCACCGGCGCGCGCCAAATCATGATTCTGGTGGGGGATGCGCCGCCTTCGGACGACCACATCGACAACGCTCTGCGCGCGGTGAGCCAGTTCGCGAGCAGGGGCGGAGTGGTGTCGACCTTAGACGTCAGCGACCTCTCCAACCCCTCGGTGGTTGAAGCCGCGGTCGGGCGGCCAGTAAACCACGCGCTGTACCGCGACGCGCCCATGTATCAGTTCCGCAATATCGCCGACGCCGGCAACGGCGACGCGGCCACGCTGGAAGGCGAAACATCCATCACCAAGCGGCTGGTGATGCTCATCATGGGCGACAAGTTCGCTCGTGAGATGAAGGCGCTGCTGGACCTGCTGTGATGCGCCGACTCATCAAGCCCTTCGTGGCGGTAACGAGCATCATCCTCACCGGCCTGTGGTTAGTCGCGGCCACTGCGGCCGAACAGGATCCCCTGGCGCGCGCCCAAACCTTGCTGAATGGCCTCACCGCCGACGCGCCCACCGGGACATTCGCCGAGACCGCGCGCAACTTCGGCGCGCTGGTGGACCAGGTGCGGCAGCAGGGCGCGCCGGATGATGTCTTGGTGAAACTGCGCAAGCTGGCGTCGAACATGCGCAAACAAACCGAGGCGCGGCTGCAGGCGGCAGAGAGCGCCACCGGCGGCGATGAGGGCGCGCTCGAGCAGGTTTATCGCTCGCAGGTGTGGGAAGACCTCAGCTTCTCGCTGACCGCGTTTCCGTTCTGGGGCGCCTGGCTCGATCTGGCGCTGGCTGAAAGACCTACCCACGCCAGTGACCGCAAGCAACTCCTGTGGCGCGCCAAGCGCGGGTTTCGCGCAGCTTCCATGCAGATCTATCAGCCGAGCCTCGTGTACGGCGGTTGGTTGGGGCTCGGCTTCGTGGCGGTAGCGGAAAAGAATCCCACCCACGCCAAGGAGATTTTCGCGAGCCTTATTCAGTCGCTCGCCGGCGACGCCCAACACCCGGTGCGCAGAGCCGCGGAGGCCGAGCTCGACGTCATCGCCAAAGGCCCGCAGGCCGCGCCAGCGCAGGCCGAGGCGCCGGTGGAAGGGGCGGGCGTGCCCAATCCCATCCGCGACGAGTTGTTTGCGCTGCTCGAACAACAACGTAAATCCAAAGTGGGCGCGCGCGAGGCGGCGGCCAAGATTCGCGCGCTGCTCGACGACGACCGAGTGACCATGGCCTTGATTGTCGACCTCGTGCAGTACCGCGCAGAGATCGTTAGCGAAGACACTGGCTGGCTGACACCGCTGTTCGCCGCCGAGTTTGCCTTGGGCAATCAGCAATGGGTGACGGCGGCCCAGAAATACCGCGAATTCTTTGCGACCCGCCGCGACAGCCGCATCTTCAACTTCAACCGCTTCCGCTATCGCTACGCGGTGGCCTGCCTCAAGGCCGACCTCAACGACGACGCCGCCAAAATTGCCGAGAAGCTGCTGGATGCCCCGCGTCTCGAAGCCGAACTCGAGCGCGCGGCGGCCAAGCTCGCCTATGTGGCGCGCGCCAAACGGCCGGATGCCAAATCCACCTCCGGCGCGCGCTCGGATTTGAAAGAAGCCGCGCAGCGCTTCATCAAACTCAACCCCTCCGATCCGGACGCGCTGGGCGCGCGGGTCATGCTGGCCCAGAACGCGGGCGACACCAAAGGCGCGCTCGCCCTGCTGGCCAAGGTCAAATCGCCGGCCAGCGCCCAGGGCAGCATCGAGAACGCGCGCTTTTATGTGATCGCCCGCGAGTTTGCCAAGCAGGCCAACGCCCCTGGCGCCAAGCTCGACGCGCTGGCCCGCGAAGGCTTGGGCGTGTTCCAAACCCTGCCTGAGGAGCAGCGTAAAAACCCGCAGAACCTCGAGTTCTGGCTGCAATTGCGTGCCGTGGCAGACCCCAATCCCACGGCGGTGCTGCAAGCCATTGCGCTGGCCGAACAGCAGCCGGGCGTGAGCGTGAACGCGCAGCGTGGCTATTTCTGGTCGCGGCTGCGGCTGTATGAGCGGCTGCAGGAACCACGTCGCGCGTTGGAGCAAATCAACGCGCTATCCGGCCCGGTGCCGGCCTGGATGGCCGAGCAGCTCTATCCGTGGTTAAAGCAACTGCCCGACGCCGCGCTCAAAGCTGAACTTGCCGCAGCGCTTGCCCCGCGTCTGAAAGCGCTGCCCGAGATGGAACGCCGTTTCCGTTTGTTGAACATCGAACTGTTAATCGCCAACGAGCAGGGCGATGAGGCGTACAGCGCGGCGCGCGCGCTGGTGGCCGACTATCCCAAAGCGGGCGACGGTTACCGCATGCTGGCGCTGGCCGCGCAGAAATCCAAACGCCTGATCGAGGCCGACAACGCGTGGGCCATCATTACCAAAAAGGTGCCGCCCAGCATGCCGATTTGGTGGGAGGGCATGCTGGCCCGCATCGAGATTCGCCTGAACTCCACGCGACCTGAATCGGTCTGCGAGCTGGTGGTGAAGGTGGCGCGGCAGAAAGCGCCCGATGCCGCCACCGAGAAACGCTGGAGCGCCTTGCGCCAGAAGACCCGCTGCGCGACCGAATCCTGAGACTAAAGACAGCTTCGCGCCTGTCTATTCCGACCAGAGAGACCCGCCATGCGCATCATTGATTTCTTCGATAAAGCCGCCGACGCCCATCCCGAACGCACCGCGTTTATTTCCGCGCTGGGCAGCTACACCTATCGCGAAATGCAGACCCTGTCCCATCTCATCGGGGCCGCCATCGATCGTCGCGGTTTAAGCGAAGCCGGCAGGGTGGCGGTGTACGCCCCCAACAACGTGCGCGCCTTTGCCTGCGTGCTTGGGGCGTTTCGGGCCAACGCGACCTGGGTGCCAATCAACGCCCGCAACGCGCTCGACACCAACATCGATTTCATGAACCTCACCGAATGCGAGTGGCTGTTCTATCACAGCGTGTTCAGCGAGAACGTGCGGGCGATTCGCGCGCAGGTGCCGTCCTTGAAGCACATCGTGTGCATCGACCGCGCCGATGACGGCCATCTCGATCTGGACGCCTTCATGCAGGAAGGCGCGGGCCACGTCATCGCCGACATTCCCTACGACATGCACCGCATGACCACCATCCTCGGCAGCGGCGGTACCACCGGGCGCTCGAAAGGCATCATGTGGGACAGCCTGACCTGGTCCACGCTGATTGCGGAAACCTCGATTGCGATGCCGTCAAAAACGCCGCCGGTGCATCTCTGCGCCGCCCCGATGACCCATGCCGCCGGCATTCTGGCGTTCATGTTGACGCCGCAGGCGCCCACCCACGTGGTGGTCGAGAAGGTCGACCCGCTGGAATTGATGGAAACCATTCAGCGCCATCGGGTAACCCACGTATTCCTGCCACCGACTGCGCTGTACGCAATGTTGGGCCATCCGCAGGTGCGCGAGTTTGATTACTCCTCGCTCACGCATTTTTTGATTGCGGCTTCGCCGGTGTCGCCAGACAAACTCCGCGAAGCGGTGGAGGTGTTTGGGCCGTGTATGTGTCAGTGCTACGGACAGGTGGAAGCGCCAATGCTCATTACCTATTTGCCGCCGGAAGAGTTGACGCAGGCCGCGCAGGATCCGGCGCGCGCGCATTTGCTGAAAAGCTGCGGCAAGCCGTGTTCGCTGACGCTAATGGGCGTGATGGACGACGACGGCGCGCTCTTGGCGCGCGGTGAACGCGGCGAGATTGTGGTGCGCGGCGAACTGGTGGCGCCCTGCTATTACCGCAATCCGGAAGGCACCGCCGAGGCGCATCGCTTTGGCTGGCACCACACGGGCGACGTGGCCTATCAGGACGATGAAGGTTACGTCTACATCATCGACCGCAAGAAGGACATGATCATCACCGGCGGCTTCAACGTGTTTTCGGCCGAAGTGGAAAGCGCCATCAACGCCCATCCGGCGGTGGAAAATTGCGCGGTGATTGGCGTGCCGGACGAGAAATGGGGCGAGGCAGTGACCGCCATCGTGTTGCTCCGGCCCGGTCGGACGCTGGCGCCGGAGGAGATTATCGAATTCGCCAAGGCGCGCCTTGGCAGCGTGAAAGCGCCGAAGAATGTGGAGATTTGGCCAGACTTGCCGCGCTCGCCGGTGGGCAAGGTGCTGAAGACCGAAATCCGCAAAAAATTCTGGGGCAATGCCGAACGTGCCGTTAACTGATGGCGAACGTATTCAGTGAAAGCTCTGGCGCGCGTGATGGCGCAAGATGAGCCTGAACTATCAAGAACATTAAAAATTCCGGGGAGCATCCATGCGCATTCGTAAATACGACTTCAACTACAGCCGCCGGCATTTCATGCAACAGACCGCGCGCGGCTTGCTCGGCGCAGGTGTGTTTGGCTCGGTGTGGGACGCGGTGGCCGAGAACGGCACCTTTGAGAACGTCTATCCGGATGAGCTGCAGTCCATCGAAATGTTCACCAAGGGCAAGCTCAAGGCCGGCGACGTGATCGATGCCAACAACGTTGATCTGGTGCGCGACCTGCTGGACCCCATCCGCTTCATGCAGATCAAGCAGATGGGCCGCAAGCTCGATCTGGTGGACAGCACCAAGGACATGACCCATCTCTCGCCGGTGGACTACATCGAAGCCACCCTGCGCAACAAGGGCAAAGCCACGCTGGATGCCAAAGGCAACTGCTACACCACCGACGGTCAGCCCTGGATCGGCGGCTGTCCGTTCCCCGAGCCGAAATCAGCGCTAGAAGTCTTTGTGCCCATCACGCTGTCGTGGGGGCGCCACGATGTGTCCTTCTACATGATCAAGGACTACGAAATTAATCCCGACGGCGAACAGGGCTACACCTACGAAATCGCCTGGTGCGAAATGGCTTCCGTGTGCCGCGTCACGCTGGACCCCAAACCCTACTTGCCGGGATCGGAAAACAAACTCCGCTACCAGTCAGTGTTTTTCACCCACCCGAACGACGCCAAGGGCACCTCGTTTCTCAACGTCTGGTCCTACGATCAGGCGACCTTCCCCGAACTCTACGGTTACCTGCCGGCCTTCAAGCGCGTGCGGCGTTTTCCCGCCAGTCAGCGCTTCGAGCCGCTTATTCCGGGCACCACGCTCTATCTCTCCGACGCCTGGGCGGCGGGTGACCCGTATCTCACCTGGGGCAATTTCAAGATCGTCGGGCGCGGGCCTTTCCTCGCCGGCCTCACCAAGAACTGGCACAGCGACCATCCGAACTGGGAAGGCAAGGTTCACGGTGGGCCGAAGGGCATCACGTTCTGGGATACCAAGGTGGAACTCATCCCCGAGGTCATCATCGTGGAAGCCGAGCCCACGTCTTATCCGCAAGCGCCGGTGGGCAAGAAGCGCGTGTGGTTTGATGCCCGCACGCTGTTGCCGGTCAACATGGTCACCTTTGACCGCCGTGGCGAACCCTTCAAATCCTTCGACGGCTGCTATTCGCTGTACGAAGACGGCGACAAGAAAGTGATGGACGGCAACCGCCCATACTGGTCTTGGGTCAACGTGCATGCCCATGACGTACAGAGCAATCGCATGACCCGCCTTGAACAAACCCGCACCATTCGCGGCGGCTACGAAATGAAGGTCAACGACGGCAATTTGTTCGACCAGTATCTGACCGAAGCGGCGATTCGGCGGCTGGGGACCTAAGGGCGGGCTTGGCACCACCGTTCGCCCCGAGCTTGTCGAAGGGCGACAGTGGAGGCTCTGTAGTCAGCGCAGTGCCAGCCCGTTCATCCTTCGACAGGCTCAGGACGAACGGGGTTAAGGGTAGTGACCTGCGTTGTCGGCGGCCCTTAAATTTAGCGTTACCGGAAGTTCAGGCTTCAGGCTCCAAGGTTCGCGTTACCGTTCGCCCTGAGCCCGTCGAAGGGCGGGAGTCTTGGTGATGAGCTTTTGGGTCTACATGCTTCGATGTAGCGATGACAGTTACTACACCGGGCACACCGATAACCTCGAGCACCGGATCGCTCAGCACGCGGACGGCACTTTTGATAGCTGTTACACGTTCAATCGGCGGCCGCTCGAACTGGTGTTTACGCAAGCGCACGAGACACGCGAGGAAGCCTTAAGCGCGGAGCGTCAAATCAAGGGCTGGAGCCGAAAAAAGAAAGTAGCGATGGCGCGTGGCGACTGGGGTGAAGTCTCGCGGCTGGCCCGCTCATCCCTCGACAAGCTCGGGACGAACGGGGTTAAGGGTTTTTGACCTACGTTGTCGTTGGCCTGCCTCTTGACCGTTATCGTTTCAGGCCAGTTTCCCGTGGCAGGTGGCAGGTGGCAGGTGTCCCCTGTCTCACGCTTCAAGCGCCCAATCTCGCGTTACCGTTCGCCCTGAGCTTGTCGAAGGGCGAAAACGAACGCTCTCTTATCAGTTTAGTGCCAGCCCGCTCATTCTGCGGTTGCCATGAACAAGCGCCCGCTGCGTCCTACCGCCCCAACACCGTCACCGCCACCACCGCCTCTTCCACGCCGATAATCCCGCCGCCGTTCTGGCTCAAGCCAATGCGGGCATCGGAGACCTGCCGGGCACCTGCTTCGCCGCGTAGCTGCGTCACCAGTTCAAACACCTGCCCGAGCCCGGTCGCGCCGATCGGATGACCTTTGCACTCGAGACCGCCGGACACATTCACGGGCAGGCGTCCGCCTAGCGACAGCTC
>CAMCQE010000135.1 GCA_945876945.1 Klebsiella pneumoniae | reverse complement strand
TTGGTGTCTGGCCGGATGGCGGCGGCGAAAGCGGCCGGATCGCGTGGGTCGATCAGCGTGGTGCTCACCCCGAATCGCGGCAGCGTGTAGGCCAATAAATTGTGCGTGCCGCCGTACAGCGCGCGGGAGGAAACGATGTGCGAGCCCTGACCAGTGAGCGTCGCGAGCGCGAGATGAATCGCCGCCATACCGCTCGCGGTGGCCACTGCGCCGACGCCGCCTTCCAGCGCCGCGACGCGTTCTTCCAGCACCGCCACCGTAGGGTTGGCGACGCGCGAATACACATAGCCCGCCCGCATCTGCCCAAACAGGCCAGAGGCGCGTTCGGCATCGTCGAACACAAACGAGGTGGTTTGGTAAATCGGCGCCGCGCGGCTGCCGGTTTGCGCATCGGGACGTTGCCCGGCGTGCAGGCTCAGGGTATCGAAACCAAGGTAGCGGGGTCCGCTCATTCGCTGTGCTCCTCTCGTGGTGGCGGCATGGTAGCCGCGGACGGGTCCCTCAGCGAGAAGACTTTCGCCCGCACCGTGCGCCGGTATTCACCGGGCCCGATAGTCATACCGCGCGTGAACAGCCGGGCGAAGTGGCCCTGATCCTGATAGCCCACGCGAAACGCGATTTCCTTCACCGACAGATTGGTCGCTTCCAGCAATTCCTTGGCGCTGCGGATGCGGAGATCCTGCAGCCACGCCAGCGGCGGGCGCCCGGTGGCCTCGCGAAAACGGCGGTCCAGCGTGCGCGGCGAGAGCCCGAATTCCGCCGCCAGCGCCGGCATGCGTAGCGGCGAAGCGAGATCCCGCTGCATGCGCCACTGCACTTCCAGAATCACCTCATCGGCGTGCTGGAGTTCGTCGCCTTCCAGATAGCGGTAGCGGTCGTAGGGGCGCCTGATCTCGTGCGAGAAATTGCGCTCCACATGGCCCGCCACCACGCGCCCGAAAAACTGCTCGATGAGATGCACCGTCACGTCCGCCAGCGCGTTCACGCTGCCGGCGCAGTACAAACGCCCGGCCTGGGTAATGAAGAACTGGCGCTTCAAGTTGACCGCCGGATAGTCGCGCGCAAAGCGCTCGAAGTAATGCCAGTGCGTGGTGGCGGCCTTGCCATCAAGCAGACCCGCCTCGGCCAGAAAGCAGCAGCCCGTGCCCACCGCCGCGATCATCGCGCCGGCCGCGTGCTGGGCCTGCAGCCAGGGCACCAGCGCACGGGCGCGGGCCAGCACCGGTCGCGGGTTACGCCACAGCGCCGGCAAATACACCACCTCAAACGGACCCGCCTCAGCGAGCGCCATCGTGGGCGCAAGCGGCACGCCGGCCTGGGTCGACACCGGCCGCCCGTCCGCCGACAGCAGCACCACCTCCACCGAGTGTCGCTCGCGCTGGCGCCCGCTGGCGGTGCCGGCGGCGGCCTGCCACATCTCCACCGGCAAGAGACAGCTCGCCGCGAGCATTTGGTCGGTCAGCAAAAAGGCGATGCGCATGGCGGGACTCCCGGGGCAGTGGCCGATTCTGCACGGTCAGTGGCGAATATGCCCAGTCTTTTGGCGAAATCCACCAAAGCCCGGACGCGCTTCGGGCTCTACACTGCGCTGCACTAAATTCCAACTTCACGAGGAAAGTGATGACCAGTCTTCCCGTCATCATCGGTTTCGGTGGCATCAGCTCTGCCGGTCGATCGTCTGCCCACCACGCCTATCGCCGCATCGTGATGGAGAGCCTGCCGCAGGTTCAGCAAGACCACACGCTGCGCGCACTGGCCGGCATGATGGGACTGGTGAAATACACCGGCTCCGGCTACCAGACCGCCACCGGCGAGGCGCTGGCCGAAGCCGAAATCGCCCCGCGCTTTCGCGAGCACATTCTCAAGCACACGCTGATTCGCCGACTCGAGCCGCAGTATTTCGACGGCGACAATATGTCGGTGCAGCTCAATTTCGAAATCGGCCCGGACGGCAGCACGCCGTTTGTGTTCAGCACCCATAACAGCGAACTGCCCGAGCCCCTGCCCACCGGCTGGCGGGTGCTGGACAGCAGCGGCGGCGTGACGCGCATCGAGGTCAGCGCGGCGACCGAGATGCGGCTCGAATCGCATCGCCGGATCCCCGTGCAGTCGGCGGGTCAGCTGCCCACCGGTTTCGACCCCGCCGCGCTCTACGCGTCGCGTTTTCATCCGCGCGGGCTGGTGATGACCATCGTGGGCGCGTCCGACGCCGTGCGGTCAATTGGCGTCGACTGGCAAACTATTCTCGGCAAGCTGCGCCCGGATGAGATTTCCGTCTACGCCTCGAGCGCCATGGCGCAGCTCGACCAGTACGGCACCGGCGGCATGTTGCAGGCCCGGCTGCGCGGCGGGCGGGTGAGCGCCAAACAGCTACCGCTCGGGCTCAACACCATGCCGGCCGACTTCGTGAACGCCTATGTGCTGGGCAATGTGGGCTGCACCGGCGCCATCGCCGGCGCGTGCGCGAGCTTTCTCTACAACCTGCGCCTGGCGGTGGAAGACATTCAGTCCGGTCGTCGCCGCCTGGCGGTGGTGGGTAACGCCGAAGCGCCGCTGGTGCCGGAAGTCATCGAGGGCTATCACGCCATGAGCGCGCTGGCGACCGACGACGCGGTGGCGAAACTCGATGGCGCCAGCGTGCCCGACTGGCGCCGCGCCAGCCGTCCGTTTGGCGACAACTGCGGGTTTGTGCTGGGCGAATCGGCTCAGTACTTCGTGCTCTGCGACGACAAACTCGCGCTGGAACTGGGCGCCGATATTCACGGCGCCGTGCCGGATGTTTTCGTGAACGCCGACGGTTTCAAGAAGTCCATTTCCTCCCCCGGTCCCGGCAACTACATCACGCTCTCCAAAGCGGTGGCGGCGATGCGCAGCCTTTTGGGCGAAGACGCGGTGCGCACCCGGAGTTTCATCCAGGCGCATGGCTCGAGCACGCCGCAGAATCGCGTCACGGAATCGAAGATTTTTGATCAGGTGGCCGCGGCCTTTGGCATTGAGCACTGGCCGGTCACGGCCATCAAGGCGTTTATCGGTCACTCCCTCGCCCCGGCCAGCGCCGACCAGCTCACCAACACGCTGGGCGTGTTCCGGCACGGCATTCTGCCCGGCATCAAAACCACGCAGGCGATCGCCGCCGACGTGCATCGCCAGCATCTGGACATCGTGCTCAAAGACACGGAGCTCAGCGATCGCGCCGACATTGGCTTTCTCAATTCCAAAGGCTTTGGCGGCAACAACGCCACCGGCGCGATTCTCTCGCCCACGGTCGCGCTGCGCATGCTGGAGAAACGCCACGGCGCAGCGACGATGCAGGACTATCGGCGGCGGCTGGACGCCACGCGCGAAGCGGCGGCGGCCTATGACGAAGCCTGCTGCCGCGCGCCGATGCAGCCGATCTATCGCTTTGGCGACGACCTGATGGACGAAAGCGGCATCACCATCGACGGTCACAGCATTCATCTGCCAGGCATCCAGAATCCGGTGGATCTGGACCTCCCCAACCGTTATCCCGACATGGTGTAAATATGAGCGAGACCCCGCGCGGCCGCGGCGACGCGGACCACTGTTTTGTCTGCGGTCCGAAGAATCCGCAGGGCTTGCGCATTGCTTTCCGGCTGGACGGCGAGCGCTGTGTCGGTGAGTTCACGCCGGGTCCGCATCACGTGGGCTTCGACCAAACCACCCACGGCGGCATTGTGTTCAGCGCGCTGGACGACGTGATGGCCAACTGGCTCTTTCTGCAGGGCGCACGCGGCTTCACCGCCAAATGCGAAATCCGCTATCGCCAGCCGCTGCCGGTGGGCACCGCGATTACGCTCGAAGCCCGCTGCAAGCAGCGCAAGGGCCGGCTGTGTGTGCTTGAAGGCAGTGCCAAACGCGTGGACAACGGCACGCTCGTCGCCAGCACCGAGGCGAGCTTCATGATCGACGACTTCGGCGCGTTGGCGCGTGAGTGAAAGCCCTGAACTAAAAATCTGCAGCCGCTGCGGGGCAAGCCTCGAGTGCGGCGCAAAACTGGACGCCTGCTGGTGCCAGCAAGTGCCGCTGCTGCCCGCATCACTTATCAACGAGACCAGCGACTGTTACTGCCCACGCTGCCTGGCCGAACTCACGCACGGCCTCCCGCTGGAGCCCCAACATGTGGTTTGAACGCCTTAAGGTCATTCGTTTTCATCACTGCGATCCGGCGGCGATTATTTTTTATCCGCAGTACTTCGTGCTGTTTCACGAGCTGATGGAAGAGTGGTTTAGCGAGGGGCTCAACACCAATTACGGCGAGTACATTCGCGTGGCGCGGCTCGGCGTGCCGGCGGTCAAAGCCGAGTGTGAGTTTGTGGCCCAGAGCAAACTGGGCGACGAGGTGAACTTTCGGCTGCAGCCCACCCGCCTCGGCACTAGTTCGCTCAGCTTTGTGGGCGAAGCCTGGGGCGGGGATGAACTCCGCGCCCGCGCGCAGATTACGGTGGTGCAAATGTCGCTGGAGACGCGCAAGTCGGTGCCGTTTGCCACCGACCTGCGCGAGCGCATAGCGGCGTTTCTGCCGCCGCTCTGATCGACCGGACGAGCGCCTGCCCTAGCTCGCCGGCGAATAGCCCAGCACGGACTTCAGTTCCAGAAACTCGCCGAAGGCGTGCTCGCCAAATTCCCGGCCGTTGCCAGACTGCTTGTAGCCGCCAAACGGCACGCTGATATCCAGGCCCGCGTTGTTCAGGCTGATATAGCCGGCACGGATGCGGGCCGCGATCCGGCGCGCGTGGTCCAGATTCTGGCTTTGCACATAGCCGCCCAGCCCGTACTCGGTGTCGTTGGCGATCCGGATGGCTTCGTCTTCATCGTCGTAGCCGATGATCGACAGCACCGGCCCAAAGATTTCTTCGCGCGCGATTGCCATGTCGTTGCGCACATCGCGGAAGACGGTGGGCTTGCAGTAGTAGCCCTCATCAAGCCCGTCGGGTTTGCCAAGGCCGCCGGTGACCAGCGTCGCGCCCTCGTCGATCCCGGCTTTGATCAGGCGCTGCACTTTCTGCCAGGCCGCGTCGGAAATCACCGGGCCCATGCGGCTGTTCGCCGCCGGATCGCCGGGCGTCCAGGTTTCCGCCACTTCCTGCGCAATCGCGCACACTTCGTCCATCAGTGTGTTCGGCACCAGCATGCGGGTTGGCGCGCGGCAGGACTGGCCGGAGTTCATCATCACGCTGTTCACGCCACCGGTGACGGCGGCTTTGAGGTCGGCGTCGTCCAGCACGATGTTGGGGCTCTTGCCGCCCAGTTCCTGATGCACGCGCTTGACGGTGGCCGCCGCGTTACGCGCCACTTCAATGCCGGCGCGGGTGGAGCCGGTGATGGAAATCATGTCGATGCCGGGATGCGAGGACATCGCCGCGCCCACCGTGGGGCCTTCGCCAAAGATCAGGTTGAACACGCCCGGCGGCAGGTCGGCGGCATCAATGATCTCGGCCAGAATCTGCGCCGAAAACGGCGCAATTTCCGAGGGTTTAAGGATTACCGTGCAGCCCACCGCCAGCGCCGGCGCGGTTTTCGCGCACATCTGATGCACCGGCCAGTTCCAGGGCGTAATGAAACCACACACGCCAATCGGCTCCTTCATTACGCAGTGCGTGCCTTTGATTTCTTCAAATTCGTAGTCGCGCAGAATGTTGAGCGCGGAGCGAAAGTGACGCGGCCCCAGCGCCGCCTGCGTGTCCCGCGCCAACCACTGCGGCGCGCCCATTTCTTCGCGGATGGCCACCCCCATGTCGTCGAGCCGGCGCTCGAATTCCACCGCGATGCGTTCAAGTGCGGCCATGCGCTCTTCTTTAGGCGTGGCCGACCACACGGGAAAGGCTGCGCGGGCGGCCTTCACTGCCGCATCGACGTCGGCCGCACCGCCCAGCGCGATGCGCCCGTTCGGCGTGCCCGTCGCGGGATTGATCACATCCAGCACTTGCGGGGTCGCCGGAGCCACCCACTGGCCGTTGATAAAGAATTGGAGAAGTTCACGCATGAGAAAGTCCCTGTTCGGAAAGTGATGAAAGCAGAAGCGTGCTCGCCCGCGGTGAAACGCTTGAAGCGTTCGGGTGTGCGGATCGCAGTTTACGCGGCCAGGGCCCGGCGAAGGCAAGGTCGCCGCGCGGTCTCAAAGAATGAAATCGTGCGCGCTCAAAGCGGTGACATTCGTGAGGTTAATCGCGAACTCGGCGGTGCCGGGATTGCTGTCGGTGTTGCCGTAGAGCACGCCGCTCACCAGCTTGAGTTGCCCGGCGGCGGTGAAATCGCTGACCAGCGTGCCGGAAAACGCATTGTTGCCAGCGGCACCGGTGTTGGCGTCCAGCAGCGAAAGGTCGATGCGATCGCCGCTCAGAAAATCGCCGATGGTGTCGGCGCTCGCGCTCTCGGCGGTGGTATCAGCCAGCGCTGTGAACACAAAGATGTCATGGCCACCGCCGCCGGCCAGCAGGTTCTTGCCGGTGCCGGCGGTGAGGATGTTATCCAGCGTGTTGCCGCGCAGGGTCGCGGTGGCAGTGCTCTCGATGCTGCCGTTCTCGACGTTGGCGGCCAGCGTGTAGCTCGCCAGATAACTCAGCACCAGATCGGTCCCGGCTGCACTCGCCTCCACCGCCTTGTCGCCGGTGTCGCGCACGAAATAGGTGTCGTTGCCCGCGCCGCCGGTCATGGTGTCATTCCCGGCGCCACCGTCGATGAGGTTTGCGCCAGAGGTGCCGGTGAGTTTGTCGGCATAGGCCGAGCCCGTGAGGTTTTCGAACGCACTCAGCTGGTCGCTGCCCGAGCCGCCGGTGCTCTGCGCCGAGGTCTGCGCCAGCGATACGGTGACGCCGCTGCGGGCACCGTAGGCATAGGACACCGTATCCACCCCGCCCGCGCCGTTCAGCACGTTGTTGCCGGTGCCGGCGTACAGCACGTTCGCCAGCGTGTTGCCGGTGAGATTGGCGGCCGAGGTACCCATGATGCGCGCCGCTTCCAGATTGCTCCCCAGCGTGTAGTCGCTGAGGAAACTCAACACCAGATCGTTGCCGCCGCGCGCGGAGTCTTCCTTCAGCACATCGCCCTTGTCGCGCAGATAGTAGGTGTCGTCGCCGTTGCCGCCGAAGAGGCCGTCGGCGGCCCCCAGGCCGTCCAGCACATCGTTGCCGTCGCCGCCGTAAAGGGCGTTGCTGGCGGCGTCGCCGTAGAGACGATCGGCAAACGACGAGCCAATGATGCCTTCGAAATTTCTGAGCGTGTCGCTGCCCGAGCCGCCGGTCGCTTGCGCGGTGGTTTTGCTCAAACTCACGTTGACCGCGGCACTGGCATACCCGTAGGAGGCGTAGTTGGTCCCGCCGGCGCCATCCAGCACGTTGTTGCCCGCGCCGGCGAAGAGGGTGTTGTCCAGCGCGTTGCCGGTGAGATTCGCGCTGCCGGTGGCGAGCACCAGGCCGTTCTCGACATTGGCCGTGAGGACGTAGGTGGCGCCCACGAGCAATGACACCACCAGGTCGCGGCCGCCGGTGGTGGCGCTCGCATTGGTCTCGCTCACGCGATCACCCGCTTCGCGCACGTAGTACACGTCGTCGCCGCCACCGCCGTTCATGAGATCGGCGCCCACACCGCCATCCAGCACATCGGCGCCGATGCCGCCGGTCAGGGTGTCGGCGCCCGCACCACCGACCAGTTGATTGGCGCCGTTACCACCGTTAAGCACATCGTTGCCGGCGCCCCCGTCAAGCGTATCGTTGCCGCTGCCGCCGCTGAGCGTGTCGGCGTAATTCGAACCTATCAGTGCGGCGAAGCGCGAAAGCGTGTCAGTGCCCGAGCCCACAGTATTTTGGGCGGTCGTGAGCGCCAGATTGACCTTCACACCGGCGCTTGCGTATTTGTAGGAAACCCCGTTGGTGCCCGCGCCACCGTTCAGCACGTTATTGCCGGCGCCGGCAAAAAGCGTGTTGTTGAGCGCGTTGCCCGTCAGGTCGGCCGCGCCGGTCGCCGCCACGATGCCGTCCTCGACATTCTCGGCCAGCAGATAAGGCGAGCCGCTGATAAAACACACCACCGTGTCGAAGCCGCCGGTGGCGACGCTCGCCTCTGTCTCTACCGCCAGATCGCCGGCATCGCGCAGGTAGTAGATGTCGCTCCCGGCGCCGCCCGTCATGGTGTCGACGCCCGCGCCGCCGTCGAGCACATCGGCGCCAGCGCCGGCATCAAGCGTATCGTTGCTCGCGCCGCCCTCGAGATTGTCGTCGCCGCCACCGCTCAGCAGCACGTCAGCGCCGTCGCCGCCGAGCAGCTGATTGCTGCCTTCGCCGCCGCTTAGCGTGTCGTTACCGCCATTGCCGTCCAGCACATCGTTGGCGCCGCCGCCGCTTAGCGTGTCCGCAAAGGAAGATCCCACCAGCGTCTGGAAACGCGCGAGCGTGTCGGTGCCCGAGCCGCCGGTGTTCTGCGCGCTGGTCAGCGCAAGATTCACCGTCACCCCGGCGCGCGCGTAAAAGTAGGACACCGCATTGCGGCCCTCGCCGCCGTCTAGCGTGTTATTCCCCGCGCCCGCAAAAAT
>CAMCQE010000134.1 GCA_945876945.1 Klebsiella pneumoniae | reverse complement strand
CGTCGACGGCCACATGCTGCACGAAGACCATCTGGGTAACCGTGGCGATTTGAAAGCCGGCGGCGTGCAGTGGATGACCGCCGGGCGCGGCATCATCCACTCCGAAATGCCCCAGCAAACCGCTGGCCTGCTGCGCGGCTTTCAGCTGTGGATCAACCTGCCGGCGAAGGAAAAAATGAAACCGGCCGGGTATCGCGATATTCCGGCGGAGGAAATTCCGGTCATCACCGCGCCCGGCGCGCAGGTGAAGCTGGTGGCCGGGGTCATTACCCTGAACGGCACCACCACCACCGGCCCCATCAACGGACTCAGCACCGAACCGCTCTACGCCGACGTGGCGCTGGACGCCGGCGCCAGCCTCACCCTGCCGGTCAAATCCGGCCTCAATGCATTTCTGTACGTGTTTGAAGGCGCGGTACTCGCGGCCGGCACGCAGGTGCCCATCGGCGGCGTCGCGATTCTCGATAACGGCGACGAACTCACGCTCAGCGGCGGCCCCAACGGAGGCCGCGTGCTGCTGGTGGCGGGCCGGGCGATCGGCGAGCCGGTGGCGCAATACGGGCCGTTCGTGATGAACACCCGCGAAGAACTGGAGACGGCGGTGAATGATTACCGCGCAGGACGACTCACGGCGTAAGACCGGGGCGTTCCCGCGCAGGACGCGCGATCAATCAAAACGACATAACGGGGAGAACGGTCATGGCGAGACAGGCGAGGATTGCGCTGGCCCTGGGGCTGGCGGCTGGGATTTTCACCACCGGCGCGTTCAGCGCCACCACCGTCGATGGCGCGGCCATCGGCAACGAGCAGGACGCCAGCAACTGGTTGTCCTACGGCCGCACCTACAGCGAGCAGCGCTATAGCCCGCTCAATCAAATCAACGAAAAAACCGTCGCCGGCCTTAAAGCCGACTGGGCGCTGGAACTGCCCACCGACCGCACGCTGCTCGCCACGCCCATCGTGGTCGACGGCGTGATGTACATCAGCGGCAGCTACAGCGTGGTGCGCGCGGTCGACGCCCAATCCGGCAAGGTCCTGTGGACCTACGATCCCAAGACGCTGGAAGTCGCCGGCGACCGCCAGCGCATTTTCTGGGACTCGAACCGGGGCGTCGCGTTCTGGAAAGGCAAAGTCTTCGTCGCCACCGGCGACGGACGTTTGAATGCGATCGACGCCAAAACCGGCAAGGAAGTGTGGAGCGCGGTGACCATCGACCCCAAGCTCCCGATGTACATCAACGGTGCGCCGCGCGTGTTCCGCGACAAGGTCATCATCGGCAACGGCGGCACGGAAGTGGGTGCCAATCGCGGCTACGTGACGGCCTACGACACCGAAACCGGCAAACAGGCCTGGCGCTTCTACATCGTGCCCGGCAATCCGGCCGATGGCTTTGAAGATGAAACCCAGGCCATGGCGGCCAAGACCTGGACCGGCGAATGGTGGAAGCACGGCGGCGGCGGCAACGCCTGGAACGGCTTCACCTACGACCCCGAGTTCAACCGCATCTACATCGGCACCGGCAACGGCTCGCCCTGGAACCGCAACATCCGCAGCCCCGGCGGTGGCGACAACCTCTTCCTGTGTTCGATCGTGGCGCTCGACGCCGACACCGGCAAATACGCCTGGCACTACCAGACCACGCCCGGCGAGACCTGGGACTACAACTCGAACATGGACATCGTGCTGGCCGATCTGACAATCGCCGGCAAGCCGGTGAAAGCGCTGCTGCACGCGCCGAAGAACGGGTTTTTCTATGTGATCGATCGCAGTACCGGCAAGCTCATTTCGGCGGAAAAAATCGGCAAGGTGGACTGGGCGGAGTCTATCGATCTGAAAACCGGCCGCCCGGTCGAACGCAAGGGCGCGCGCTACGAAGACGGGCAGGAGCTGGTGTGGCCCAGCCCCTTTGGCATCCACAACTGGCATGCCATGTCGTTCAATCCCAATACGGGCCTGACCTACATCCCGGTGATGGAACTGCCCGGGATGTTTACCGACAAGGGCATCGATAAATCCATCTGGCAGTCGCCCAACTTTTCCATCGACCCCGGCGTTGAGTTTGCCCGTGACGATATTCCGGTCAACGCCGGTACCGGCGCGCTGCGCGCCTGGGATCCGGTAGCGCAGAAACTGCGCTGGGAAGTAAAGCTGCCCGGCGTGTGGAATCCCGGCACGCTGACCACCGGCGGCAATCTGGTCATCCAGGGCCGCACCGACGGCAAGCTGGTGGCCTATCGTGCGACCGACGGCGAGTCTTTGTGGCAGTTCGACACCGGGCTCGGCATTTCAGCGCCGCCCATCACCTACACCGTGAACGGCAAACAGCATATTGCGCTGCTGGTTGGGTGGGGCGGCGCGGGTCCGGCGGTGGGCGGCTCGCTGCAGGCCCAGCACGGCTGGGCCTATCGCGCGCAACCGCGGCGGCTCATCAGCTTTAGTCTGGAAGGCACGGCTGACCTGCCCAAGCTGCCGCCGCCGAGCTTTGCCAAACCGCTGAAGCAGGAAGATTTCAAGGTCGACGAGATGCTGGCGCAGCAGGGCAACGTGCTGTGGGCGAAACACTGCGTGCTCTGTCACGGCGCAGGCGCGGTGTCCGGGGGCTATGCGCCAGACCTCCGGGCCTCGACCATCCCGCTGTACGACGCCGCCCTGCAGGACGTGGTCGTCAAGGGCTCACGCCAAACGGCCGGCATGCCCCGTTTTCACGAATTCAGCGCGGGCGACCTCAAAGCCCTCCAACACTACATCCGGCGCGAAGCGCGTCGCTGAGGCTCTGCATGGAAATCAAAGACAAAATCATCGTCATCACCGGCGGCGGTAGCGGTATAGGCGCGGCGCTGGCCCGCCGCTTCAAGGCCGAAGGCGCGCGAGGCATTGCGGTTGCCGATCTGAACGAGGATGGTCTGGCGAAAGTCGCCGCCGACACCGGCGCGATCCCCATCCGCTGCAATGTGGCGGTGGAAGCGGAGATTCAGGCGCTGGTGGCGCGGGTAGAGGCCGAACTCGGCCCCATCGATATCTTCTGTTCCAACGCCGGGATTGCGCGACTGGGCGACGAAGACGTGCCCAACGAGGAATGGCAGTTGAACTGGGACATCCACGTGATGGCCCATGTGTATGCGGTGCGCGCCGTCGCTCCCGGCATGGTCGCGCGTGGCAGCGGCTATCTGGTGCACACGGCGTCCGCTGCGGGGCTTCTGAGCCATATCCAGTCGGCCACCTACTCCGTCACCAAACACGCCTGCGTCGCCTTCGCCGAATGGGTGGCGATCAAATACAAACATCAGGGCATCAAGGTGTCGGTGCTCGCCCCTCAGGCGGTGCGCACGCCCATGACCGACCGCCCGGACGAAGCCGCCGTCGCCGCCGTCGACGGTATGATCGAGCCCGCAGAACTCGCCGACTGCGTGGTCGCCACGATGGCGAAGGAAGAGTTCCTCATCCTTCCTCACCCCGGCGTACGCGACTACATGCTGCGGAAAACCAACGACGTCGATCGCTGGTTAAACAGCATGAACAAATGGCGGCAGCAGGCGGGGCCGATTAGGACTTGAGGCAGCGTTGCGCGTTTCGGCAGCTTCGGTATGCGCACTCCAGCCCGCGTTACCTTTAGCGCCGCCGCCTGTCCACGGGCGATCACTCGTTGGTGGCTCGGCCTCTCCCCGTTCGTTCTGAGCCTGTCGAAGAATGAGCCTGTCGAAGAATGAGCCCGTCGAAGCATGAACGGGCAGGGGCCCAAGGAAAAACGCCGACGCCGTGGTCGGGGTGGTTTGACCACGCCATCGCGGCCGGGACGCAATTGGGGACAACCACCGTCTCTCTGGTGGGCTGGCATTGAATTTGCGAATCCCGCTCCGTTTCTTATCGTCAGGGGCAGCCGCGTTCATGACTTCCGCCATTGCAAGCAGTTGGTCAATCCGACCGGGTAACGATCTCTCGAGCCAGCGCATCTTGAAAGCCCGGGAGACGGCGCACACGGGGATGGTGCTCGTCCGTTCCGCCGATGCCGCGCAGGGCCCCGCCCCGGCCGCGCGCGCGGGTTCGCCCTGGGTGGACACGTTCTTCAATCTGGGCGCCGCCGATGGGGCAATTCATATTGAAGACATGACACAGGTCGCCGCGCTCGCGATGCAGGACGCCGGGAAGCTGCTCGCAGAGCGCCTCGCGTCCAAGGGCATCAGCGCTTCACCGCCGGTGGATTTCAGCGTTAATCAAGCGGGCAAAGTCGAGGTGGCCGGGCATCCACAGCAGGCCGCGATTGAGGCCGTGCTGGCGCAGGATCCCGAGCTTGAACAAACGATGCGTGACGCCCTGTGCCTGCAGGAGCAGGCCGTTAGCTGGCAGAAAGCCGAGCAGTTTCAGCAGGCCTACGGCGCGGTGTGGGAGGCCCAAGGTGCGCTAGCAGCCGCGCAAATGCTGGGCCGGTTTCAGACGCTGGGCGAGCCCCGGACGACTTTGCGCTTTGGCCCCGACGGCTTGCAGGCGTGCTTCAACGGGATGTCAGGGGAGCGCTATGTGGCCAGCGTGATGCGCTCATTGGGCGTCGAGCCGGGCTTGAACCTTAACGCTTTTGCCTGACGCGACACGGCAAGATTTGCCGCCAGGCGGCCGTCGGGTGACGCAGGTTTGCCGGCATACAGCCGCCTTTTAACGTAGAAAATGCGGGGTTTACCCGCGCCGAACATCGCGGCATTGTGCAGAGTCTCGCCAGAGAGGATGCCACTTCCCGGTTGACGCCGAATCATTCAGGGATAAGGAAGGCATGGCCATGAAGGCACCGGCATTTCCACCCAACGAGGCAGGACAGCAGGCGGGGCCGATTAGGACTTGAGGGGGCGCGCCTCGATATCCTCACCCCTCGCACAGCCTTCGCGCTGGGGCGGTTGAGGCGCGGGGCCTGGCCGCTGGCTCAGGACGAATGGGCAGTGATGGATGCGTCGCCCACGCCAGACGCTGTGCCGCTTTCCGGGGCATAGGTCTCAATCATCTCGGCCAGCTGCATCATCGAAAACGGCTTGGCGAGATGCGAAGTCATACCGGCCGCCAGCGCGGCGTCGCGCTCGTGCACAAAGGCATTGGCAGTCACCGCGATAATCGGCACGGGCGGTAAACCCAACTCCCTTTCGTACTCCCGGATGATTCTGGTGGCCTCAAAGCCATCCATCTCCGGCATCCAGCAATCCATCAAAATCAGGCTGGCGCCCGCCATCTCAAAGCGGTGTACCGCTTCACGGCCATTAGCCACCCGCGAGGCCTCAATCCCCAACACGTTCAGGAAGGCCAGCAGCAAATCGGCGCAGCCATCATCGTCATCAACCACCAGCACCGAGGGGCCGGCCTTGGGCTGGGCCGGGGTCACTGCTGCGCTCAGGGCTGTGAACGAGGCGGCCTGCCAGGGGGCACTGATTGACACCGTGGTGCCGAGGCCCGGATGACTGTTGAGTGAAGGTGCACCGTGCATTGCTGTCACGAGGCGCCAAACCTGCGACAGCCCATGCCCCGCCCCCAGAGGGGCCACAGGCAAACTTGAGCGGTCGCCTTCGAGCACGTCCAGAATCTCGTGCTGTCGGCGGTCCGACATCCCGACCCCGGTATCGGTCACCTCTACCACCAGATCCGAGCCCAGATGATTCACTTTCAGCGTGATGCAGCCGCGCAAGGTATAGGTCAGGGCGTTCTTGAGGAGGCAGCCCAGAATCTGTGCAAGCCGTGCGCGATCTCCAAGCACCCAGGCTTCTTTGCCCAGATTCGTTTCCAGAACCAGCAGCAAGCCTTTCTCGATCGCCACGGCACGAAACTGGCGATACACCTCGGCCGTCATGGCGACCAGATCAAAGGGTAACGCTTCAAGCTGGAGTGCCGGGGCCGCGAGGGGCTGGCGTTCACCGGCGGGGTTGTTCGGGTGCTGATGCGGCGGGAGGGCAGAGCTCATTTCCCGTTCAAAAAAACGAAAATCGGCCGCTTGTTGGGCCGATACCGTGGTGGCCGCCGCTTGCTCCGGCTCAGCGGCCGCCGGCACTTGCGCATTTGCGGTGGGGGCAAGCGCCGCGCTATCGGCGTCCGCAATCATCGGCGCGGCTGACGGAACGCGGCCACGGGTGGCGACGAACAGCGCGCTGGCCGCCACTAAGGCGCCTAACGGAAACAAGCGCTCGTCGGCGGTTTCGACCTGCAAGGCGCCGACCGCTAGCAGCGCCATGATTGGCGCCAAAAACAAACGACGCCCCAACCCGGGCGGACAGCACCACAGCACCACCGTGGCGCTGGCGCCAATCGCCAAGAGGTGCTCCCCGTCATTGCCAGGCAAAGTGACGAGCAGAAAAACCAACACCCCCCACAACACCCCGTCCAGCACCAAACTGGCGGCATAGTCTGGCGTCATCAAGGGCAGGCCGCGGTGGCCGCGCTTGACCTCATGGAGCATCCAAAACGCGCTGCTGATTAACTTGAGCCCCAGCCACACCGCGCAAACTCCGCCGTCGACGGAGGGCCTGAAGAGCCCCATCACCATCATCGGCACGATCCAATTGCCCATCAGCGCCGGTAAAAACCAGCTCAGAGGCAAGTGGCCAGCCAGCGTTTGGCGAATGCTCATGCCTACCAGTGCTGCCTCATTGAGTAGCAGCCGCCAACGGCTGGCTGCCCGGGAAAAGGGACGGGTTGGGCAACAGCGGCAAGGCAATGGTGAACACCAGTTGGTCCGCGGCGTCCTGAGAAGTCACCACGCCGCCCATGGCATCGATGATCTCTTCGATCAATTCGGGGATGACCTTTCTGGACGTTGCTTCTGCGCCGGATAGCTCGCGCAAGTCGCTCGCCAGCAACGGGGATTGCGCGGTGAGACTCACACAGGCCTGAAAAGATTTCCCCACAAGAGTCACACTTACGGCGAGATGGGGCAGCACACGAGAGGCGCCAGCGGCGCGCGCCCAGACCATCGCCCGCTGCTTCGCGGCGCCCATCAATGCTTCAAGGCTGAGCTCGTAGACATCGTAATCACCCCTCACCGTCCACGTTTCCCAGGGCAAGGCTGCGGAGTGGGTGTAATGGTGGTTTTGCTCATTGGTGAGCGCATCTGCGACCACGTTGCGAGTGGCCGTCACCGCGTCAAACCCTGCGGAGGCGTCGAAAGAGAGTCGGTCTACGAGCCGCAGTACACGCAGCAGATAAGAAGTTTCATCGACCATTTCCACGATTCGACCCAGTTTCTGGTCGAGCTTGGGAGAGGGATCGGCAGGGGCCGTAGCAGAAGTGCGCAGGAGGTTTTCTGAGGCCATGCGAATGATGTTCAGGGGCTGACCCAATTTATGAAAAACGCGCGAGCGCAAACTTTCCAGCGTCGTTCGCCGCTGCCGGGCGGCCCCGCTGCTCAGCGTTCTGTTTTGCTGCTCCGAGACATCGATGAGCGTGCCCACCACTTCCGTCGGGAGAGTTTGACCGTCGCCTTGCACCAGCACGTAGCTGACCGCCAGGCTGCGCCAATGACCCTCTGTCGTTTGCATACGGACCATGGTGTGCACTTGCGGATGCTTGAACAAATAGGCGATGAATTCCGGCGCCGCGAGCCGGTCTTCGGGATGCAAGCGCTCCATCCAGCGTTCCCAGGTCCAATCGACCCCGTAGTCAGCGCCGATAATTCTTTTCAAATTGGGGCTCTGGTAAGACAGCGTGATGCTGTCGCGCGCTGGGGAAAATACAATTTGAAACAAGGCCAGCGGGGATTGAGGGTCGATGAGCGATACCACGCCGTCGAGCTTCCTGGCGCTGACTTTCGCCTTGTTCAACTTGAGCGCCGTTCGCACCACGTAGGTCGACAGGAGTCGAGGCGAAAACAGGGCCTGATGCGCCACCGGCAAGTCCAGTTCCGGCTGATCGGCGGCCAGGGCCAGCGTCTTCATGGCGCCCCGGAGCTGGCGGTTCACGCGCTTACTCACGGCAGCGAGAATGCCGTAGCTAAACCAGTACAAGACAGGGCACAGCACCAAGGCAATCGTCAGCGCGCCGAACCTGAGCTCGTCTGCCAGCAAATCGGCATGTTGAATGAACAACCCCGACGCCACACTCGCCAGCAGAAGGAACGACAAATTGAGCCAGAACAACGTGTTCAGAAACAGCTCGTGGGTGGAGATGCGGGGGTAAATAAACCGTCTGCGCCACGCCAACTTCACCGGCACCAGCGTCGCCAAGGTTGTTGAGATACTCACCGCGAACAGACATTGCACGGTGATGCTCACCAGTAGCGAGGCCGTCGAATCGGCCGGGCTATTGGTCTGGAGGGTCAAATCCAGCACCACAAAAACCCCGTTCACCACGCTCCAATAAAGCACAGAGGAGGCGAGCGCGGTGGCCCTTATCCGCCAAGGGCTCACGCAGAAACTTAAATTGCCCACCACCAACAGCGCGAGCCACCATCCGTCGTCCGTTTGCAAACCGGGCAGCATCACCACCAAGCCCAGCAAGAGACCGGACAGCGGGTGACCAAAACGTGCGAGCAGGGCACAGAGGGTAATGCCGGGAATGAGGGGCGCCCAGGCGAAAGGGATGAGCGTCAACGCCAACCCGAAGA
>CAMCQE010000133.1 GCA_945876945.1 Klebsiella pneumoniae | reverse complement strand
CCGATAATGCCAGCCTTCGCGGCAGAATAGTTAGATTGCCCCGGATTCCCCGAGGCCGCCACGACTGACGTCAGATTGATGATCCTGCCATAGCGTGCCTTTAGCATGCCACGAATAAAATGGCGGGAGAGTTTGAACACCGAAGTGAGGTTGGCGTCGATAACGGCTGACCATTCCTCGTCTTTCATGCGCATGAGTAGATTGTCGCGGGTGATGCCGGCGTTATTCACGAGCACTAGCGGCGCTAGATTGCGCTCGCCCAAGCCGTTAAAGAAGGCTTCCAGCGACGCAGCATTGGTCAGGTCCAGCGGCAATCCGAGATGGCCGCCACCGTAGGCGCTCAGCGCCTCGGTAATGGCATCAGCACCGACCTGCGAGGTCGCGGTGCCAATAACAGTCATGCCCTCTTTGGCGAGGGTTTCTGCGATTGCCTTCCCGATTCCGCGACTTGCGCCAGTGACTAGTGCGACCATAGGTTCACTCATGCGGAATTACTCCGATTGTCGCTAATGCGGCGTTGATTTCTGCTGGGCCTGTCAGGGAAATAGTTTCGATGGCAGGCGCGCAGCGCTTTATCAGCGGCGCTAGCACTTTGCCCGGTCCACACTCGAAAATACGCGTAACGCCCTGCCTCGCGAAGTATTCCATGGTTTCCTGCCAGCGCACCGGAGAGTAAAGCTGTTTGACGAGCGCAGCACGGATTTCCGATGGATCGGAATGTGGCATCACATCGACGTTGTGAACGACCGTCGATTGGGGAGAGGCCACGGCGACGCCGGCGATTCTGGCTTCGAACTTTTGCGCGGCAGCCCTCATCAACGCACTATGGGCAGGCACGCTGACCGCAAGCGGAATAACCTTTTTGGCGCCGCCTGCTTTCGCCAGCACTGACGCCTGCTCAACTCCAGTTTTCGAACCCGAGATTACGACTTGTCCCGGCGCGTTGAGATTGGCGCATTGGACCGACCCGGCAGTCGATGCTTCCTGACAAATGAGGTCCAGAGCCTCGCGATCAAGCCCCAAAACGGCGGCCATCGCCCCTTCGCCGCCAGGGACAGCCTCCTGCATGAAGCGTCCACGATCAGCGACCAAAGTGACCGCGTCCTCAAATGCGAGAGCGCCAGCGCACACCAGCGCGGAGTACTCCCCGAAGCTGTGCCCGGCCATTAGCGCCGGCATTCCGCCACCCAACGCTTGCCAGATATCCCAAGTGGCGACACTGGCGGCCAGCAACGCCGGTTGGGTGTTCTGAGTAAGATTCAGTTGTTCTATCGGGCCTGCACTGACGAGTTCCCACAGGTCCATGCCAAGCGCCGCAGACGCCTGTTCGAAACGGTGCTGGATTTGCGGGAACTCAGCCGCCAATGAGTCGACCATACCGATGGACTGGGCGCCTTGGCCGGGAAATACAAATGCAATCATGGGCTGTCTTCAGAGTACGGGCTGAGTAACCAGGAGTTGTTCGAGGACGCTGCTGATGCGGTCTGGAACGCCCTTCTTCACTTCGACCACGGCCTCGTCGATGGCATGACCGAACGAGAATGCATCTGCCCCACCGTGACTCTTGATAACGATGCCGCGTAAGCCCAGCAGACTGGCACCGTTGTACCGTCTCGGGTCGGCTCGATCGCGAAGACGCCGCAACACAGGGGCGGCCAGCATGGCGCTCAGTTTTGAAAAAATGTTCCGCGAGAATTCTTCGCGCGCGAGGTTAACCAACATGCTGGCAACGCCCTCGCTCGCCTTCAGTGCCACGTTACCCACGAAGCCGTCGCAGACGATGACGTCAAACTTGCCTGAATAAATATCGTTTCCTTCGGCGAATCCGCAGTAGTTGAGCGCGCTTTGCTCCAGCAAAACGGCGGTTTGTTTTACGCGGTCGTTCCCTTTGATTTCCTCTTCGCCAATGTTGAGCAATGCGATTTTGGGATTGGTTCTGCTGTCGATGGCGCTGGCGAGCACAGATCCCATCACCGCGAAGCGAAAGAGTTCTTCCGAACTGGAATCAACGTTAGCGCCCAGATCGAGTACCAAAGTTGTGCCTTTCACTGATGGCATGGTCGCGCAGATGGCTGGACGATCAATGCCGGGCAGGGTTTTGAGCACGTATCGCGCAATAGCCATCAGGGCGCCCGTATTGCCGGCGCTGACACAAGCATCGGCGTTGCCATCGCGCACTAAATCAAGCGCGACGCGCATTGAAGATTCACGCTTGGTCCGCAGGGCAACCGATGGTCGGTCCGACATTTCCACTTTATCGGGTGCGTGAACTACCTCGCATCGCTGACCGCCCGCCCCGCCCTGCTCCGCCAGCAAGCGGCGAACGACTGTTTCGTTGCCGACCAGGGTCAGGTGTAGTTCGGAGTGTCTACCAATCGCCGCGAGAGCCGCAGGGACAGTCACTTCAGGGCCAACGTCGCCCCCCATTGCATCAATTGCAACCCGGATCATGGCGACGGTAAGCAGACTCGATAGGCTTGCGAGGGCATGCGCAAGTCAGGTCATTCTTTCGGAGTGATGACCTGTTTGCCGCGGTAGTAACCGTCGGCGCTGACATGGTGGCGGCGATGAACTTCGCCAGTGGTGGGCTCTTCGGACAGCGCGGTGGCTTTGAGCTTGTCGTGCGAACGACGCATACCGCGTTTGCTGGGAGTTTTGCGATCTTGTTGAACGGCCATTAGTCAGTCTCCAGTCATCAATCAGGTTCTTTGCGACCAAGCAATGAACCGAGTTCTCCAAACGGGCGGCGCCGACCGGCGACCACCACTTCTTGCACCGGTGCTTCCCCGGGCGGGACGCAGGTCCCTTCGTCATGTAACGCGACCATCGGCGCGCCCAACAACAATTCGTCTTCAACAAACTCGGCCAGATTCAGCACTTTGTCGATGCCGGGAATGATTTCCCGCTCGCTGTCAGAGACGCTGTCTTCAGGCCCGAACTCAACCTCAACCCCTGTTTCCAGTCCCGTTTCGAACGGCTCAAGACAGCGCTGACATTGGCCCATCACGCGGGTTCCCAATTGTCCCGTCACCAGCACCTTGTCGTCTCCGTATGCGTCGAACAGGAGATTCACGGTCACCGGCGCACAAAGCGTGTAACTCTCGGCCAGTCTGGGCGTCGCGTCTTCCGGCAGCGCCCCATTGACCACGAGAGCCTGTTGGCCGGCGCGTCGAGGGATTAACGTTTCAGGGAGGGGGTCCCGCATCAGGTGCGCGAGTATACGTGAAGGATCCGGATCGTAAAATGCTAATTCTTCAATCTCTTCAAGGTATTCACTGATGCAACCGCGTGTCGTACTCGCCTCCTCGTCTCCTTACCGAAGGGAACTACTCTCCCGCCTGGGGCTGCACTTTGAATGCGCCGCGCCCAATCTTGATGAAAGCGCGCTCCCTGGCGAGTCTGTATCTGGCATGGTCGAACGCCTGTCGCGGTCGAAGGCTGCAGCCCTTAGCGCTCGATTTCCAGACCACATCATCATTGGCAGCGACCAATCCGCAGAGTTGTCAGGTGCCTGCATTGGAAAACCCGGCACCCTCGCGGCCGCTAAATCCCAACTGCTGGCGGCAGCCGGTAAAACGCTCGTTTTCCACACTGGCCTTTGTGTGTTGCACAGTGCTACTGGGCATTCCGAGACTGTACTTGTGCCTACCACGGTCGAATTCAGACGCTATTCCGAGCGCGAAATCGAGCGCTACCTCGAACTTGAACCCGCGCTCGATTGCGCCGGTAGCTTCAAATCAGAGGGATTGGGGATTTCGCTCTGTGCCCGGATCACCAGCGACGACCCGACAGCTCTTATTGGGTTGCCGTTGGTCGCGCTGAATAAGTTACTTGCCCGCTTCGGCGCGAACCCTCTCGACTGATTACCACTGCGTTGCCAATGATTGACGGATGCTGGCCCCAATCTGGGCGCCGAAGCGCCGGCCAAGCTGCTGAACCACATTCTCGTGCGGGGTGAAGTCAACCAGTTCCTCGGCCCGCACGATTTCTCTCGCCACGAAGTCAGCCGACCCAAGGGCATCCACCAAGCCCAGTTCGAGCCCGCGTTCCCCCGTCCAGATGAGTCCGTTGAAAAGGTCGACCTCAGACTTCAGGCGTTCCCGTCGACCTTTTTTTACCGTATTGATGAATTGCTGGTGGATCTCTCCGAGCAGACCCTCCACAAATTTCTTTTCATCCGGTTTGACGGGGGAAAAAGGATCAAGAAAGGCTTTGTGCTCACCGGCAGTTAAAAGTCGTCGTTCGACCCCGAGCTTCGACAGGGCATCTACAAACCCGAAACCATCCATCCGAACGCCGATAGAACCCACGAGGCTGCCTTTGTCGGCGTAGATTTCGTCTGCCGCCGATGCCACGTAGTACGCCCCTGAGGCACAGATATCTTCGACGGCTGCATACACTTTGATGCTCGGGTATTTTTGCTTCAGGCGGAAAATCTCGTCGTTAATCAAACCGGACTGCACCGGACTGCCGCCAGGGCTATTGATTCGAAGCAGCACCGCAGCTGTCCGTTTGTCTTCAAAAGCCGCCCGCAGCCCCTCGATGATGTTCGCGGCGCTGGCCGGCATGTCGGGCGCAATCACGCCTTTCACGTCCACCGCTGCCGTAATACTGGACGGGCCGCCAAGTTCGCCTTTACCGAACCCCTTGCCCAAACCGGCGCCGATCAACAGCGCGCCCAGCAGATACATCATCAGCAGCAGTTTGAAAAAAATACTCCAGCGCCGCGCTCGGCGTTGCTCCTGCAGCGCCTCGAAAGCGAAGCGTTTAATCAGGTCCTGCTCCCATTGCGCGGATTGATTCTCAGGCGTAGGCGTTGCATTCATTTCTCTAGGACCTTTTTAAAAAGTATTTTGTGACTTGATGACCGGCCCCAAAAGGCTGGTTGTCAGACCAGTCGGGAGACTAACGCGGCAAGGTCGTCCGGCAAGGGGGCTTCCAGTTGGCGACGACCCTGATGTTCAAACTCAAGAACAGCGGCGTGCAAAAACATCCGTCGCAGTCCAAGTCCTCTGCCTTGCTCATATATAGAGGGCTCCGCGTAGCGAGTGTCGGCGGCGACCGGATGCCCGAGGTGCGCAGCGTGCGCCCGGATTTGATGCGTGCGCCCGGTGTCAATCTCGACATCGGTGAGTGTCCATTCGGCATACCACTGTCTGCCCCGAAACTCGCTTCGAGCGTCATTGCCCTCGCTGGAGACCACCGCGTGTCGCTCGCCATTGCCGTCCGGCACCATCTGTAATGGCGCCGCACAGCGAATGGCGCCGGCTGGCAGTCGTCCCCAGAGCAAGGCGAGGTAGGATTTGCGCATACCCCCGTCTCGCAGTTGCGAATGGAGCTCGCGCAGGGTTCGGCCGTTCTTCGCCCAGAGCAAACAGCCCGAGGTTTCACGGTCCAGCCGGTGGACCAGTTCAATTCGAGGCTCGTCCGGGCGAATGGCGCGCACAACATCCACCACCCCGAACGGTAGGCCGGAGCCCCCGTGCACCGCCAACCCTGATGGCTTGTTCAGCGCCATGAGGTGTTCGTCTTCAAACAGCACGGCAGCTTCCACCGTGTCTTTGATGCCCCGTCCGATCTGAGGGGCCGCGGCATCCGGTGGGACAAACGGGGGCACGCGCACCTTGTCGCCCGCCTCTACGCGTTGCGCCGCCTGCGCTCGGCGGCCGTTTACCCGAACCTCGCCGCTTCGAATAATCCGGTACACCAATGCCCGAGGCACACCTCCGAGCAAGGTAGTGAGGTAATTGTCGAGGCGCCGACCCGCTTCATCAGGGCTGACTTCGCGGATTGATGCCGGCTGTCTTTCGGACATGTTGCTGAACCTTGTGTCGGGCTTGATTGCCGAGCAGAACGGTGACTGTTATATTCGCTCCGACTCTGCGCCGCGCCAGCGTAATGCCTCTAAGGGCAATCAGTTAGCGCGGATAGCGGTGGCAGTTTATCAAAACGACTGGCGCGACCCACGCGCTTTCGCTCACGGCGCTAAAGCGCTGACGATTTAATGCTCCCGCAGGCGCCTCCGGCTCAGCCCCATTTCAGCACCGCGTGTGCCTCTGGCCAAAGCGCCTTCAATGCCGCCTTTCCCCTGCTCCGGAGTCTCCGGGCGCGAGTCGTAAATTGCTTCAGGCCTTCACCCGCCTTGGAGCCACTATCAGCACCGCGTCTGCTCTCGCCAACCCATATCGGGCGACTGAGCACGGTTGCACGAGACGTTCAAAGAACGTCGCAGGCGCTTAAGCCCAGGATTCCTGACCAATGAAGAGAATGCTTATCAACGCAACTCAACGTGAAGAGTTGCGCGTCGCGCTGGTCGATGGCCAGCGTTTATTCGATCTGGACATCGAAGCTGTTGGCAAAGAACAGCGAAAATCCAATATCTACAAGGCGAAAATCATTCGTCTTGAACCCAGTCTGGAAGCCGCATTCGTCGATTACGGCGCCGAGCGGCACGGATTCCTCCCCTTAAAGGAAGTCTCCCGACATTTGTTCCGGGAGCGGTTTCGTAACGCCAGTGGCCGGGTCAATATCCGGGACGCCCTTGAAGAGGGGCAGGAACTGGTGGTCCAGGTGGAAAAAGACGAACGAGGCAATAAAGGTGCCGCGCTCACCACATTCATCAGCCTGGCGGGGCGCTACCTGGTAGCGATGCCGCATAACCCAAAGGCCGGTGGAGTCTCGAGGCAAATCGAAGGCGACGCCCGCGAGGAAGCCAAGGAGGCGATGTCCGCGCTGACCATTCCGGACGACTTCGGGCTCATTCTGCGTACGGCCGGCATCGGCAAGAGCGCCGAAGAGTTGCAGTGGGACCTCGACTACCTGCTGCAACTTTGGCAAGCCGTAGATACCGCCGCCAACGAGCGCCGTGCGCCCTTCCTGATCCATAAAGATCAAAACGTCATCATTCGGGCGATTCGCGACTACCTGCGTAGCGACATCACCGAAATTCTTATCGACGATCCCGCGCTGTATGAGACCGCCTGCGACTTCATGAAGCAGGTCATGCCGCAGAACATCAACAAGCTGAAGCTCTACACCGACAGCGTGCCGCTGTTCACGCGCTATCAAATTGAGGGCCAGATCGACAGCGCCTTCAGTCGCGAAGTGCGCCTGCCCAGCGGTGGCGCCTTGGTGATCGAGCCGACCGAAGCCCTCATTACGATCGACATTAACTCCGCGCGCGCCACGCATGGCGGCGATATTGAAGAGACCGCGCTCCTCACCAATCTCGAAGCGGCTGAAGAGATCGCGACGCAACTCCGCCTGCGCGATCTCGGCGGTTTGGTGGTCATCGACTTCATCGACATGATGGCGGCCAAGAACCAGCGCGCAGTCGAGAACAAAATGCGCGATTGCGTAAAGATGGACCGCGCCAGAGTCCAGATTGGACGAATCTCGCGTTTCGGTTTGTTGGAAATGTCGCGCCAGCGCCTGAGGCCGTCCTTGGCCGAGTTCAGCCATGAACTTTGTCCCCGTTGCGAAGGCGTGGGCACGATTCGCAGCCTCCGTTCCACCGCGCTCACCGTGCTGCGTGTGATGGAAGAAGAGGCGATGAAAGATTCGACGGCCAAGGTGGTCGTTGAAATGCCGGTCGATGTGGCGACCTTCCTGTTCAATGAAAAGCGCCGCGACTTGTCCCGAATCGAGGAACGTCAGGAAGTTGAAATCATTCTGGTGCCCAACCAGAACCTGCAGACCCCGCATTTCAATGTACAACGCATTCGCGAGCAGGACCTGGCCAAGCGGGAATTAGGCGAAAGCTATCAACTGGTGACCGAAACAGCGGCTGCGCCGGCACTGGATTACACGAAGACGCCGCCGCCGAAGCCGGAACAAGCCGCCGTTCGCGATATCTCGCGTGCAGTACCGCAGGCGATGCCAGAATCGCCGGCCGCCGCCACTGCGGCTGAACAACCCAAAGCTGTCGGGGGTCTGTTCCGCCGCATGTTCAGCGCCTTGTTTGCGAGCCCCGAGCCGGCAACGGCGGCTCCACCCAAAGTGGCGGTTGATTCAAGACCTGCGCGGTCCGAGGCGGTAGTCACGCCACGGACGCCGCCCGGCCGCTCCTCGCAGGGAGGGGACCGGACTCGCGATGACCAGCGTCGTCGCTCGCCTGACCAACGGAGAAGCCGGGGCGGCCGCGGTAGTGAACAAGGTCGGTCCAGCCGTCCCGAAGGCGAAGAGCGCGTGGATGAAGTCGCCAACGGCGCTGAACGCCGGGACGGCAATGACGCCAGCGGTCGGCGCGGCAGTGAACGACGCGATCGCGGTAACCGTGAAGGCGGTAACCGTGAAGGCGGTAACCGTGAAGGCGGTAGCCGGGAAGTCGGCAACCGGGAAGGCGGTAACCGTGAAGGCGGCAACCGGGAAGGCGGCAACCGGGAAGGCGGCAACCGGGAAGGCGGTAATCGCGGTCGCGGGCGTGGTCGCGGTGAAGGCCGCGGGCCAGAAGGTGGCAATCAGATCCAGGCCGAGGGCAATACCCCACGCTCTGGCTTGGATGAGCCCAGCGATAGCAGCCTGGTCGCGCTGCCTGTCGCGCTGGCGGCCGCTGTAGTGCTGGGGGAAACCGTCGCGGCTGAAAGTGTGACGCAAGCATTCACACCAGAGGTTTCCTCGCCCGAACCGGTGGCAGAGGAGGTTGAAAGCGTGCTTCCCGTGGTGGAGCCCGTGCCAGAGTTTGCATCAGAGGTTCCGGCTCCCACACCGGAACCCGAAGCGCCCGCCATTGAGCCGTTGC
>CAMCQE010000132.1 GCA_945876945.1 Klebsiella pneumoniae | reverse complement strand
AAATCCATCGCCTCCAGCACCCCGGTACTGAGGGAACCGCTGCCATACCGCATGGCGATTCCGCGGGCGCTGACGAGGGGCGAAGCAGGGCGAGGGGCGTGAGTCATCGGCAGTCAGACGTTTTCTTGCGGGAAGGGATTCGACTGTAGCACGCGGGTTCCTTGAGCCTGCCCGCCACTTCATGGGGCATTAACCTGCTTCTGAGCGCTGTTGTGGTGCGTTCGCGAAGGCGCGGGCGTTGATGAACGCGAGGCGGGCCTGCGCCTGCCCGCAAAAAAGACCGCTGGCATGTTTATCGCTAAAGCCACTACGTCAAACTCGCCTGCGACGACCACTCGCAGGGACCGCCCTAACGGCGGTGAATAGGGCGCTAGGGTTCCGGCCTCCTCGCAGGCGACTGGACCGAGAGCGCCCGACCTTGGTTTGAAGGTTACACGGCGGGATAAAAGCCCGGGAGATGAAGGTTCTTCCCGTCAATCGGAAGGCAACGTCACTCTCGAGGACCGTTATATGTGTCAGCCGATGGTTTGTTCCTGCATGTCCCCTTCCCGCGCCGGGGCCTGCGTCTGATGAAACGTCTGATCAATTTCAAACCGCCCCGTTTGCCGGCCTTGATGCTGGCCCTGGCGCCGTTTGTGATTGTGTTCTTCGTTTACGTTGCCGCTTCCAATGCGCGGCTAGAACTCAACCCCAACGACAAACTGCTGCCCGCGATGACCAGCTTTGGCAGCGCCATCCAGCGCATGGGCTTCGAGGTTGATCCGCGCAGCGGGGCGGTCTTGCTGTGGCTCGATACGGCCTCGAGCCTGCAGCGCCTCGGTATCGCTATGGGGATCAGCGCCGCGATCGGTCTGGTGTTTGGCATTGCGCTGGGGGCGATTCCCGTGTTCTCGGCCACTTTTTCCTCGTTTGTAGCCAGTCTGTCGCTGATCCCGCCCATGGCCATCCTGCCGATTTTGTTCATCTGCTTCGGTCTGGGTGAGCTCGCCAAGGTGGTGTTGATGGTGATTGGCATCGCGCCGGTGATCGCCCGCGACTTGCAGGGGAGGGTGCTGGAAATTCCGCGCGAGCTGCTCATCAAGGCGCAAACCCTGGGTGCGTCGTCCTGGCAAATCGTTCTGCGCGTGATCTTGCCTTTGGTGTTGCCACGGCTGCTGGAAGCCGTGCGCCTGTCGCTCGGCTCGGCCTGGTTGTTTCTCATCGCAGCTGAAGCCATCGCCGCCACCGACGGGCTTGGCTACCGCATTTTTCTGGTCCGGCGCTTCCTCGCGATGGACGTCATCCTGCCCTACGTGGTGTGGATCACGCTGCTGGCCTACGCCTTCGATCGCCTGCTGGCGCTGGTCGGTCGGCTGGCTTTCCCCTGGCACTATCAGGAGAAGCGCGTATGAGCGCGGCCTTCATCGAAGCCACCAATGTGTGGAAGCGTTACGGGGACAACGTGGTGCTGGAGCGCCTGACGCTCAAGATTGCCGAAGGCGAGTTCTGTTCGATTGTTGGTGCCTCGGGCTGCGGCAAGACCACCTTCCTGCGCATGTTGCTGGGCGAGGAGACGCCAGATCAGGGCCAGTTGCTGCTCGAGGGCAAGCCGCTCCGGAGCGAGCCCGACGCCACGCGCGGCATCGTTTTCCAGCGCTACTCGGTGTTCCCGCATCTCACGGTGCTGGGGAACGTGATGCTGGGACTTGATCTGCGCAACCGCTGGTGTGGTCGCCTGTTCGGCGCGCAGCGGCGCAAGGCCCGCGAGGCTTCAATGAACATGCTCGGCCGCGTGGGGCTCGAGAACGCCGCGCAACGCTATCCGGCAGAACTTTCCGGCGGCATGCAGCAGCGCCTCGCGCTCGCGCAATCGCTGATTGCCAAGCCGCGGCTCCTGTTACTCGACGAACCCTTCGGCGCGCTCGATCCAGGCATCCGTCACGACATGCACGAGCTCGTGACCGCCCTGTGGCGCGAACAGGGTTTAACGGTGGTGATGATCACGCACGACATCAAAGAAGGTTTTGCGCTTGGCACGCGCCTGTTCGTCTTCGACAAAGTGCGCGTCGATCCGCACGCCCCCAACGCCTACGGCTCGCGCGTGACCTACGACCTGCCCCTGACGAAACCGGCCGCCGTTGCCGCGGCCGCCTGAGGAGGAAATCTGATGACTACCACAACGCTTGATCAGCGACCGCTAGTGCGCCGCGAGCGCCTGCCCGGCGCGCGGAGCTGGTCGATTGAACTGCGTCGCGGCTATGCGCTACGCCTGATCGACGAAACCGGCGGCGCCAACTGCTCCGCTCTGTTCTACAACGCCCAGCAGCATCTGGAGCGTTACAACATGGCCGACACCCTGAAGGCGCAATACACCGCCTATCTCACCAAGGGCCATTGCTGTTACTCGGATATGGGCCGGATTCTGGTCTCGATTGCCGAAGACACCTGCGGTTGGCACGACACCTTCTGCGGTGTCAGCAGTCCCGAAGAAGTGGCGGCGCAATACGGCGTTGCGCGCTATCAGGAGGCGCGTAACGACTGGTATCGCAGCGGGCGTGACTCCTTGCTAAAGGAACTCGGCAAGTGGGGTCTGGGGCTGCCCGATCTGGTGGCCAATGTGAATTTTTTCAGCAAGGTGGCGGTGAGCGACACCGGTGACCTGCAGTATGTCAGCGGGCATTCGCCGGCCGGCAGCAGGGTTGAATTGCGCGCCGAAATGGATGTGCTGGTGGTGCTGGATACCTGCCCGCATCCGCTCGATCCCGCCACGAAGTGGGCGCCGAAGCCGGTAGTGTGCGAAATCATCGAAGTGCCGCCGGCGGCGGAGTGGGACGCGTGCCGCCTATCCCGTCCCGAGAACGCGCGCGGCTTTGCCAACAACGCGCTGTATCACTGCCAGTGCCACGGTTGAAGGAGCACACCCCATGACCAAAATTGCGAGCGAACGCGATCCGGCAACGGCGAGTTTTACCTGTGAAGTGCCGGCGGGCGACCCCTGGCTGCACGAAATGCGTGCCGGCCAAACGCTGCGGATTCTCGATCTGAAGGGCAATCAGGCAGTGGATACCCTGTTTTTCAACGCCCGCGATCCGCGTGAGCGCTATAGCGCCACCGACACCATTCGCCAGCAGCGCAATCTCTACCTCACCGCTGGCACGCGGCTGATGTCGAACCTCGGGCGCGAGATGCTGCGTATCGTCGCCGATACCTGTGGCCGCCACGACACGCTGGGCGGGGCCTGCGCGGCCGAAAGTAATCAGGTGCGCTACGCGCTGGAGAAATGGCCCATGCACAGCTGCCGCGACAACTTCCTGCTGGCCTGTGCGCTCTCCGCGCAGCCGCTCGGCAAGCGCGATCTGCCGAGCAACATCAACTTCTTTATGAATGTGCCGGTGACGGCGAGTGGCGGGCTCAGTTTTGAGGATGGCATTTCAGACGCCGGCAAGTACGTGGAGATGACGGCCGCGATGGACGTGCTGGTGCTGGTGTCGAACTGCCCGCAGCTGAACAACCCCTGCAACGCGTGGAATCCCACACCCGTGCAGATGTTGATCTGGGATTAGGCGAACGCGCGGCGCCAGGGGGACGACCCCTTGGCCTTCATGAACCGCGGGACGGCCCGCGACAGCCCTGAGAGCCTGAAACGTGTTCAAGAAAGTACTGATTGCCAATCGCGGCGCCATTGCCTGTCGCATCATGCGCACGCTGAAGCAAATGGGCGTGCAGCCGGTTTGCGTCTACACCCGCGCCGACGCCGATTCCCGCCATGTGCTGGAGGCCCCCGAGGCGGTGCTGATCGGCGAGGGGCTGGCGGCCGAGTCTTATCTCGACGTCAGCAAAATTCTGGCGGTGGCGCGTGACACCGGCGCGGAGGCGATTCATCCGGGCTACGGATTTCTGTCCGAAAACGCGGCTTTTGCCGAGGCCTGCGCGGCGGCCGGGATTGAGTTCATTGGCCCGACGCCGGCGCAGCTGCGCGATTTTGGCTTGAAGCACACCGCTCGCGCGCTGGCCGAGCAGTGCGGCGTGCCGCTGTTGCCGGGCACCGGTTTGCTCGCAGATCTGGATAGCGCCCTGCAGGCGGCGGCCACGATTGGCTACCCCGTGATGTTGAAGAGCACCGCCGGCGGTGGTGGCATCGGCATGCAGGCCTGTCGGGACGACGCCGAACTGCGCACCGCGTTTGATTCGGTGCGCCGCCTGTCGCAAAACAATTTTGCCGATGCTGGCGTGTTTATCGAGAAATTTGTCGCCCGCGCGCGGCATCTCGAAGTGCAGATTTTTGGCGACGGGCAGGGCGAGGTGATTAGCCTCGGGGAGCGCGACTGCTCGCTCCAACGGCGTAACCAGAAGGTAGTGGAAGAAACGCCGGCGCCCGGCATTGATGACGCCACCCGCGCGGCGCTCTGCGCGCATGCCGTGCGCCTGGGCAAGGCGGTGAACTACCGTTCTGCCGGTACCGTTGAGTACGTGTTTGATGCCGACACCGGCGCCTACTACTTCCTTGAAGTGAACACCCGACTGCAGGTGGAGCACGGGGTGACCGAAGAAGTCACCGGTGTCGATTTGGTGGAATGGATGGTCAAACTCGCGGCAAAGGCGCTGCCATCGCTGTCGACGCTCACGCCGGTGAATCGCGGCCATTCGATTCAGGTGCGGCTGTACGCGGAAGATCCAGCCAAAAATTTCATGCCCTCGGCCGGCCTGCTGACCGAGGTCGCCCTGCCCGGCGAGGCACGCTGCGATACCTGGGTGGCCGATGGCGTTGAAGTCTCGCCGTTCTACGATCCCATGCTGGCCAAGATTATCGTGAAGGCCGACGACCGGCCGGCAGCCTTGGCGAAACTGCAGCAAGCACTGGCGGCGACGCGCGTCGCGGGCTTTGAGAGCAATCTCGATTACTTGCGCTCGGTGGTGGCCTGCCCCGTGTTCGCGGCCGGCACCCAGACCACCGGCTATCTCGCGACTCACACCTACGCCCCGCGCACGATCGACGTGCTGGCCGCCGGCACCGACACCACCGTGCAGGATTATCCCGGCCGCCTTGGCTATTGGAACGTTGGCATTCCACCCTCCGGCCCGATGGACAACCTGGCCTTTGGTCTGGCCAATCGACTCGTTGGCAACAAAGACACGGCGGCCGGGCTCGAGTTAACGGTGACTGGGCCCAGCCTGCGCTTTAACGTGGCGACCACCATTGCGCTCACCGGCGCCGAGATGGCTGCCACGCTGGATGGGAATCCGGTCCCTTGGTGGACGCCGGTGGCGGTCAACGCCGGTTCGGTGCTGAAAATCGGGGCCGTGACCGGCGCCGGCGTGCGGGCTTATCTCGCGATCCGCGGCGGGCTCGATGTGCCGCTCTACATGGGCAGTCGCGCCACCTTCACGCTGGGCAAGTTTGGCGGTCACGGCGGCCGCGCGCTGCGTGTCGCCGATGTGCTGCGGGTGGCAGAGGAGACCGAGGGCGCAGCCTCGCCGGCACTTGCCCAAAGTTTGCAGCCAGCGCTCAGCAACGAGTGGACGCTGCGCGTGATCTACGGCCCGCACGGCGCGCCTGATTTCTTCACGCCCGCTGACATCGAGACCTTTTTTGCTGCCGACTGGCAGGTGCACTACAACTCAAGCCGCACTGGCGTACGCCTGATTGGCCCCAAACCGCAGTGGGCGCGTGCCGATGGCGGCGAAGCGGGGCTGCATCCATCAAACCTGCACGACAACGCCTACGCGATTGGCGCGGTAGATTTCACCGGCGATATGCCGGTCATTCTGGGGCCCGACGGCCCGAGTCTCGGCGGCTTTGTGTGCCCGGCGGTGGTGATTGCCGCCGACCGCTGGTGTCTGGGTCAATTGAAGCCCGGCGATCGCGTGCGCTTTGTGCCGGTGTCGCAGGAGACGGCGCAAAGTCTGGCGCAGGCACAGGACAGCCTCGTGCATCATCTGGTGGCCGGCAGCGGCGTGTGGCAGAAAACGCCGCCGGTGGCCACTACCGTGCTCACCACGCCCGCAACGGAAAGCGGCGTTGAAGTGGTTTACCGGCCGGCCGGTGACCGCTATCTGCTGGTGGAATTCGGGCCACCGGTGCTGGATATCAATCTGCGCTTCCGGGTGCAGGCGCTGTATCAGTCGTTTTGCGATCTGCCGCTGCCCGGCGTGATTGACCTCACGCCGGGGATGCGCTCGCTGCAGTTCCACTACGATCCCTCGCGACTCACGCGCAACGCCGTGCTGGACGAGGTGCGCCGACGTCAGGCCGGACTCGCCACGCTGGCGGAGGCTGAAGTGCCCTCGCGCATCGTGCATTTGCCGCTGTCCTGGGACGACCCGTCCACCCGCATCGCGATCGAAAAGTACATGCAGTCGGTGCGGCCGGACGCGCCCTGGTGTCCCAGCAATATCGAGTTTATCCGGCGCATTAACGGGCTGCCGGACATCGAAGCCGTGCGCGAAATTGTGTTCGGGGCGTCGTGGCTGGTGATGGGGCTGGGAGATGTGTATCTCGGCGCGCCGGTCGCCACCCCGCTCGACCCCAGACATCGACTGGTGACCACCAAGTACAACCCGGCCCGCACCTGGACGCCGGAAAACGCGGTCGGGATCGGCGGCTCTTATCTTTGCGTGTACGGCATGGAAGGCCCCGGCGGTTATCAATTTGTAGGCCGCACCGTGCAAATGTGGAATCGCTACCGCAAGACGGCCGATTTCACCTCGCCCTGGCTGCTCAGGTTTTTTGATCAGATCCGTTTCTTTCAGGTCAGCGCCGAAGAACTCCTCCAGTTACGTGAGGATTTTCCACGCGGCCGGTATCAACTGAAGGTGGAAGAAACCCGCTTCAGTCTGGCGGCTTACAACCAGTTTTTGAGTGACAACGCGGCCTCGATCGGTGAGTTCAAAACCCGCCAGCAGGCGGCCTTCGACGCCGAGCGCTCGCGCTGGGCCGCGGCCGGACAGGACGTGGTCAACGCAGAGAACGATGCGGCGGAAGCGGTGAGCGAAGCCACCCTCGCCGCCAACGAGCGCGCGGTCTCCACCCACGTGCACGGCAGCGTGTGGCAGTTGCAGGTTGAAGTGGGGCAGACGGTGGCGGCCGGCGACACGCTGGCGGTGATCGAATCCATGAAGATGGAAATCGCGGTGATCGCGGACGACGCCGGCAAGGTGTCGCAGGTGCTGGTACGGCCAGGGGCGCAGGTGGCGCCGGGCCAGACGCTGATGGTGGTGGAGCAGGGGGACTTATGACGGGACTGAATCTTTCTTTCAACGCGCTCTTGCAGGCTTATCGCAGCGGCGCGCTGACGCCGGAGCAGGTGGTGGAACATTGCCTCGCCGCGATTGCCGCCAGTAGTGAGAACCCCATCTGGATCAGACCGCTCACGCGCGATGAACTCGAGCCGTATCTCGCCGCGCTGCGCACGCGTAATCCGGCGCTGTTACCGCTTTACGGTGTGCCGTTTGCGATCAAGGACAACATCGATCTGGCCGGCATTCCCACCACCGCCGGCTGCCCGGAATACGCCTACACCCCCACGCGCTCGGCCACCGTCGTGGAGCGCTTGGTCGCCGCCGGCGCCATTCCGCTTGGCAAAACCAATCTCGATCAGTTTGCGACCGGCCTGGTGGGTTCGCGTTCGCCCTATGGGGCCTGCCAGAACGCGTTTGATCCGGCCTATCTCTCGGGCGGTTCCAGCGCCGGCTCGGCCGTTGCGGTGGCCACAGGTCAGGTGTCGTTTTCATTAGGCACGGATACCGCAGGCTCCGGTCGCGTGCCGGCGGCGTTTAATAATCTGGTGGGATTGAAGCCCACGCGCGGCGCCTTGAGCACACGGGGCGTGGTGCCGGCCTGCCGCTCGCTCGACTGCGTGTCTATTTTTGCGCTCGAAAGCAGCGATGCCGCGCAGGCGTTTCGCGTGGCGAGTGCGCTGGATGAGGAGGACCCGTATTCGCGCGCGATGGGCACCGCGGTCGCCTTTCCGTCGCAGTTTGTGTTTGGTGTTCCGCGCACGCTGGAGTTTTTTGGGGACGCGCACACCGAAGCCTGCTTCAACGCGGCGGTCGCCACACTCACCGCGCTGGGCGGCGAAGCGCGCGAGGTCGATCTGCAGCCGATGCTGGATGCGGCGCGGCTGCTCTACGAAGGACCGTGGGTCGCCGAGCGCTATGCGGCGATTCGTGCCTTCATCGAAGCCCAGCCGGAGGCGCTGCATCCGGTGACGCGCCAAATCATCGCGCCCGCCATCGGACGCAGCGCCGTGGAAGCCTTTGAAGCCCAATACCGCCTGCAGGCCTTGAAGCGCACGGCGGACAAGGTGATGGAGCCAGTGGACTTCGTACTCACGCCCACCGCCGGCACCATTTATCGCCGCGATGAAGAAGCCGCCGAGCCGATTCGGCTCAACAGCAATCTGGGCTACTACACCAATTTCATGAATCTGCTGGATTACGCCGCGGTCGCGGTGCCGGCTGGTTTCTGCCCGCAGGGCTTGCCGCGCGGGGTCACCTTGTTTGCGCAGGCGTTTCAGGATCTCTCCTTGCTTGCTCAATCCGAGCGCTTGCATGCCGCGCTGGGCTTGACGCTCGGGGCGACCGGGCAGGCTCAGTGCAGCGTGTGGGCGCCGCCCACCGCCGACGTCCTGCGCATCGCCGTGTGCGGGGCGCATATGGCGGGCTTGCCGCTGAATCACGAGCTGAGCACTCGCGGCGCACGGTTTGTGGCCGCGACGCGCACCGCAAATCGCTACCGGCTTTACGCCTTGGCGGGCGGTCCGCCGCGGCGTCCGGGCATGGTGCAGGTGGCGGCGGACGGCGCTGCGCTTGAACTGGAGCTGTGGGATCTGCCGCTGGCGGCGGTCGGCAGTTTTATGGCCGGGATCCCGGCGCCGCTCGGCATCGGCACCGTGCAGCTTGCGAACGGCGAGCGGGTAAAGGGTTTCCTCTGCGAAATGGCCGCGCTCGATGGAGCGGAGGACATCACCCACTTTGGC
>CAMCQE010000131.1 GCA_945876945.1 Klebsiella pneumoniae | reverse complement strand
GACGACGATCTGGGCGCGATGCGCCGCGCGCAACTGGCCGAGCAAATTACGCTGATGCGCCGGGTTCTTATGGAACACATCAAAGTTCACACCCAGCAGGCGCTTGGCATCAAAGTGCGGCAGATCCTTGCGGATGTCGGCCTCTGCGTTGATCAGCATCGCGCTGACCGAGTGATTGAGATAGCGAATGATGCCATCGCGGTCGGCGATCATGACGTTGGCGGTCACGTTGTCGAGCGCCTGCTTCACGCGCAAGGATTCCGCCATCGACTCCTGTGCCGCACTGAGTCGCTCCCGGACTTCATCCATCGCTTCTGTAATCACCGCCTTGCGCCCGGGCAAGCGTTCGAAGGCTTGGGAGCAGTCGCCGTTGACGTAGCGCTTGATGGACGCCACGACCGACATCTTCACGTCGATATGCGCCTGCACCAGATTATTGATGGTGTCCGCAATCTGTTGTTGCACCCCCTCGAGACCCACCAGCGGGATCTTGTAGTCAATGGCGCCCGCAGTGTGTTCCTGCTGCAAACGGTTAACCGCTGCAGAAAGCTGCTCAAGTTGCTCAAGCTGCCGAGCGCCCTTGTTCCTATCGAAGATACCCATGTCTGCCTACCTCTCGTGTTTTAGCGCTGATGGAATCAGACCACCGCCAGCCCTTGGAGCCGCGCGTTTTCCACCCGCTTGATCAGACCCGGCACATCCAGAATGAGCGCCACTTCGCCGCTCCCCAGAATGGTCGAACCACTTATTCCCTGCAGATAACTGAACAACTTGCCCAAAGGCTTAATCACGGTCTGCAGTTCACCCAACAATTCATCCACTACCAATCCGGCCTTGAGGCCTCCCGCCCGCACAACCACGATGTTTTCGCGTCGTGCGCCGCTGTCCGCGATATCAAAGACGTCGCGCAATCTCATCACCGGCAAGACTTCCCCGCGCACGTTAAGGAAGCCACGTCCCGCCACGTCATCCCGATACTCGCCGGACAACTCCATACACTCCACAACCGAATCCAGCGGCAGCACGTAGCGCGCCGCGCCCAGCCCCACCATGAAACCGTCGATGATGGCGAGCGTGAGCGGCAGGCGAATGAGCACCGTGGTGCCCACCCCTTCCTCGCTGTGAATTTCGATGTTGCCGCGCAAAGCCTCGATATTTCGTCGCACCACATCCATGCCCACGCCGCGGCCGGACAGATTGGACACCGCGTCCGCGGTCGAGAAACCGGGCTCGAAGATGAGCTGACGCACTTCTTGGGCCGTCGGATTGGCATTCGCACTCAAGAGGCCGCGTTCGATTGCCTTGCGCCGGATCTTCTCGACATTGAGACCACCGCCGTCATCGCGAACTTCAATCACGATGCTGCCCGAGTCGTGGTAGGCGTTGAGCGATACTTGAGCGCGTGCCGCTTTACCAGACGCGACGCGGGTCAACGCAGGCTCGATCCCATGGTCCATCGCGTTGCGGACCAAATGCATCAGAGGATCGCCAATCCGTTCGACCACCGATTTATCAAGCTCGGTTTCAGCGCCGCTGATGGAGAGCTCGATTTCCTTGTCCAATTCCTGACTGACGTCGCGCACCACGCGCTGGAAGCGCTGGAAGGTGGCGCCAATAGCAACCATGCGCATGCCGAGCGCGCTGTCGCGGACCTGTTCAACCAGGCTGAGCAGCGACGCCGCCGACTCGACCACCTCCGGCGCGCCGGCGCGGCCGGCAAGGGCCTGTGTGCCCGAACCGGCAATCACCAATTCGCCCACGATATTGATGAGCTGATCGAGCTTGTCGGCGTCGATCCTGATCAGCCGGCTTTCTTGCGCTTTCGCGCTACGCTGTTGCTGCTGGCGCTCAACGGCGGCATCGACCACCGCGGCGGGAACCGCCGCATCCTGAACCAGAATTTTGCCGAGCGGGCGTGGGGCCTCCCCTGCTTCCCGCGCCGCCGCCTCGGCCTGCTGCGTGGCCAAGGCGCTCGCCAACTCGTACTCGGTGACCGCCTTCACATCAAGCAGCATTTCCCCGAGCTTGGCGCTGGCGCTGTTGTGAGTCGCTACTGCCGCGAGCTGAGCTGCCACTTTGCGGGTAGGCGGCACAATGCGAATCGCGCAGTCGTCCCGGACAAATTCGAAGACGCTTTCAATGGCGCTCTTGTCGGCGCTGGAGTCCAGCTGAATCTCGAAATCGAAGTAGCAAGCCTCGGGGTCCATGTCGGCGAGCGGGGGTAGCCGGCTGTCCAAGGTCTCCACGCTCACCAAGTCCCCAAGCGTGGAGAGATAGCGGAGGAATGACAGCGGGTCCATGCCGTTACGCAGCACTTCGGGGCCGAATTGCAGCGAGATCGACCAGTAGGGATTCACGGCTGCGGCAGAGGCCTTGTCTTCGTCGTCTTGCATCAAGACCGCGAAATCATTGGCGAGCGACGCCGGCCGCCCGGGCGACCCAACCGTGCCGCCATCAAGCGGGGCGGCAAGTTCGTTGACGGTGCTGCTCTTGAGGCTGATCTCGAGCGGCACCTGAATCGCCCCCAACTGACGCGTCAGGGATTCACCAATCGCGCTGGTTGCGGAATCAAGGGCGCGATCGTCAACGGCGAGCGGCACCAGCGCCTTGATATGGTCACCACATCGCAGCAAGAGCGCGGACAGGTCGGAGTCGAGGGCCACTTCGCCGGCGCGGACGCGGTCCAGCAGATTCTCGAGGCCGTGCGTAAACGAGACGATGGCGTTAAAGCCAAACATCCCGGCCGAGCCTTTGATGGTGTGCGCGGCGCGGAACACCGCATCGAGCAGTTCACGGTCGCCCGGTTGATGCTCGAGTTGGAGCAGCGACTGCTCCATTTGCTCCAGCAACTCGTCGCACTCGGCGACGAAAGTCTGCAGGGCAGGAGTGAGATCCATGGGCGAACTCCCTTTGCGACTCAGAAAAATCTGGCGCGAAGATTCAGGAGATGGAAAACCTCTTCAACGGCCGCGCTCTGGGCGGTAATCCGTAACGCACGCTCGGTTTGAAGGCATTCGCGCTGCAGGAGCAGTAGCTGCTGTATGCCTACCGAGTCGATCTCACTGACTTCAGAGAGGTCAACCGCGATGGGGCCCTCTGCGAGCAGCGCTTGCTGAACCTGCAGTTGCAACTCGGCGGCAGCGTAGATATTGATCTCGCCGGCGAAGCCAAGCCGGTAGGCGTTGGACCAGTCGGCATTCATTGCACTCTCACGGCAACACGAGCTTGGCGACCGCTGCCAGCATCTGCTCGGGCTTGAACGGTTTGACCACCCACGCTTTGGCGCCGGCGGCCTGGCCTTCCATTTTTTTGTCTTCCTGGCTTTCGGTCGTGAGCATGATGATCGGCGTAAATTTATAGTTAGGCAGTTGCTTCACTGCCTTCACAAACGCGATGCCATCCATGTTGGGCATGTTCACGTCGCTGATGATCAGATGGATTTTCTGCCCGGTCAGTTTGCTCAGCGCATCCTTGCCGTCACAAGCCTCGACTACGTCATAGCCGCCGCCCTTCAGGGCGATGGACACAACCTGTCGGAGCGACGCCGAGTCATCCACCACTAGAATCGTTTTTGCCATGCCCAATCCTCAGAAAAACGTAATGTCTGAATCCACTTCAGCCTGCGTCGCGACGGCGCCTCGCGGACGCTCCTCTGCCATGGTGTAGGAGCGTTCAAGCCGATCGACCAGACGCCCTAAACTATTGGCGTCCGGCAAGCCACCCGCCGCCAGCTGCTGCTGGAGCAGGGAAACGCTTTCGGTGACGTGAGTGAGCAACTGGCTAATGCGGTCCTGAAACTGCAACTGTTCAAGCGCGCCGGCCACCGCCGTTTTGATCGCGGCGCCCTCGCTACGGAGCACATCGGAAGACTCGGTCAGGCCCGACATCGCGCGCTGGAAATCTTGCACCACGCCAGATAACTGGGTTTCGCAATCAATGCGCGCCTGAGCGTCGCGGGTGGCCGCGGATTCGATCAGTTCGGAGGATTCCTTGATGCTGCGATTCACCGCATCGATTTTCTGGCTGATGTTCTTGCCGATCGCACCAGAGCGCGTGGAGAGCGTGCGCACTTCGTCCGCCACCACCGCAAAGCCACGTCCCGCTTCGCCGGCGCGCGCGGCTTCGATTGCCGCATTCAGCGCCAGCAGGTTGGTCTGGTCTGCAATGCTGGCCACATCCGCCGCCATTTTTTGGAGTTCAACGGTGAAGGTCACCAGCTTCTGGCTCTCGGCCAGCATGTGTTCCTTTTCGGAAAGCGTGGTGTCGAGGATTTGACCCACCATCATCAGGCGGCGCTCGCTGCTGCTCACCACCTGCTGCATGCCGTCTGAGGATCCATTCCCGCCAACGCCGGCCACGCGGTAGGAAGTGGCCACCGCCTCGTTCAGGCGGTCGACGATGCCGCTGAAATCCTGCGTGAGATGGACCACAGCGCCTTCGAGCTGGTTGCGAGCCGCGTCAAGATTGCGCAGCCAGACCGGCGCAATGTCTTTCCCGAGCGAGGCGAGACAAGCTTGGTGGCCCGCCTTCAACGTGGCGACTTCATTGCTGTGGGCTGCCGCAGCTTCTGAAAGTACCGCCTCCACGTTTGCCGCCGAACGCGCGGCGACCCACCCATCCAGCACAAAGGCTGCCACCACGAGTACGACCGCGGCTGCCAGATTTACTGGCCCCAATGAACTCCACAGGATCACGGCAGCGGCCGCAATGGAGATGCCGGTCGCAGCCCGGATTGAGTTTGTAGATTCAGATTTCATTTCGTTAGTGCCCCACTACTGCGAAAGCGCAAAAGAGTTGACGCCCGGCGAAATAACCGGCGCGTTTGCGTTTCTTACGGGGAAACTATCGACACTGCCTACGGGGACTTGAGGCAAGATTTTCGCCGGTTGGCATTTGTTTTTGCCAAGGGCGATCCGCTGCCGACATCCTTGTCGGCGGCGATGAGCGGTAACCCTTAGTCGACGACGGGCTTCGCGGTGGCGAACAAGAGCCACACGATGGCGCCCACCACATTCACGCACGCCGCGAGCACGAAGGCCGCCGTGTACGTCCCACTGGCATCGACCAACCAGCCGGTGACCGCCACACCCACCACCCCCGGGATTGTGCCTGCGGTGTTCGTGATACCCATCAGCACGTCGGCATGACGGGGCGCGATATCAAGATGGTTGGAGATGAATCCGCCCCAGGTGATGGCCAAAGCGCCCAATGCCCCGCACAGCAGCGCCAGCGCCATATCGGGTGAGGTCACGCTCCTGGCTTGCCACATGAACGCTGCCGCGCCGAGCAAACCCGTGATCTGCATAAATTTACGAACAAAGGTGGGATCGGTACCGGCGCGGATCCAGCGGTCGGCCAGCCAGCCACTCGCGATTCCCGATAGCGCCATCGCAAGCCACGGCGCCGCCGCGTAAAGGCCCGCATTCTGGATACTGAGACCGAGACCCTTGCTGAAATAACTCGGCAACCAGGCCAGCAACATGTACAGAATCCAGTTGCTGCAGAGGTGATTAATGATCAGCGCCCACACTGCGCTTGAACTCAATAACTGCCGCCACGGCACGGGCGACTTGGCGACGGCCTTCTTGTCGCTTGCCACCACCAGTAAGGCGCGCTCTTCGGCGCCAAGGTGTGGATTATCGGCCGGCTGGTCATACGCCAATTTGTGCCAGAAAACACACCACACGAGACCAACGGCCCCAAAGACATAGAACACCGCCGGCCATCCGAAGTGCTCGACCAGCACGCCACTGCTCATGAGTGCGAAGAGCGTGCCCAGTGGAATGCCGCCTATCATGAGCGACACCGCGCGCGATCGCTCGGTAGCCGGCACCCAGCGGCTGTAGAGGTTGTAGGCCGCTGGAAACATCGCCGCTTCGCCGGCGCCCATCAGGATTCGCGCAGCGATTAGCGCCGGAAAGGAAATGCCGGCGGCGATGGGCGTGATGAGGGTAAACACCGACCACCACAACACCGCGAAGCCAAGCACCCGCTTGCCGCCATAGCGATTGGCCAACCAGCCACTCGGCACCATGAAGAGGAGATAGCCAATGAAAAAGGCGGAGAGCACGACCCCTTTCAAGGTCTCGGACCAACCGTATTCGGACTGCATGGCAATCGCTGCCACTGAAATATTGACGCGATCGATGTAGCTGATAAAACTCGCCGCAACACACAGCGCAACGAGCTTGTGACGTTCCTGCATATACGCTCCCCCCGGTGAGATACCTGATCTGCGCCCGCCGTGATTGTTGTGATTGCGATGCTGGTCAGCTCGCAAGTGCGGTCGGTGCGTGCCCCATTGTTCACGTTTCAAACGGAAAAGACAGCCTCGCCGTCACAGCTGCTTTGCGCGCCTGGGGCGGGTAATCTTCGGCGGCTTCCATCACCCACTTTCCAGCGCAGGAGTTCCTCATGGCCGAGATCGTTTTACATCACTACCCATTGTCGCCTTTCTCCGAAAAAATCCGGCGCCTGCTGGCCTATAAAGAAATTCCCTGGCGGGCGGTTGAGCAGCCGATCATGGCGCCGAAGCCGGACCTCACGCCGCTCACCGGCGGCTATCGCCGCATTCCGGTGCTGCAAATCGGCGCCGACATTTACTGCGACACCGCCTTGATGGCGCGCGTGTTGGAGCGCCTGTATCCGGCGCGACCGGCGCTGCCGCCCGCACTGGCGGGGGCGGCCGGCCTGATCGAAGACTGGGCCGACCATCGCTTGTTCATGCAGACGGTGCCGCCTACGGTCGTGCGCTTGATCGACCAACTCCCCCCGGAGTTTTTTGCCGACCGCGCCGCCATGACGCCGGCCTTTACCCGCGAATCGCTGATTGCTTCAGCCCCGCATGCGTTGGCCCAGACGCTGATTTCGCTCGATCGCCTCGATCGCCAACTGCAGCACAGCCCGTTCGTGCTCGGCGACGCCTTCACCGTGGCCGATGCCGCCTGCTTCCATCCCGTATGGTTCATGCAACACGGCGGGGACTTGTTCTCGGCCGTGCGCGAGCGCGCGGGTTTGTCGGCCTGGTTCGATCGCGTCACGGCGTTTGGCGACGGCAAGGTGTCGGCGCTGAGCGCCGCCGACGCGCTGAGCATTGCGCGTGAAGCGGCGCCTGCCGATATCGCGGGCGGCTGCGCCGCAGATTGCGGATTCAGCGCCGGCACCACGGTGAGCATCGTGCCGGACGACTACGGTCTGGAGGAGACAGTGGGCCAAATCGTGCGGGTCGACACCGACGAACTGGTGGTGTTAAGGACAGACCCCGTGGTCGGCGAGGTGGCCGTGCACTACCCGCGCGCGGGCTATCGCTTTAAATCCGTCTGAGGGCTATCAGGCCGAGAGTCGCGCCGATAACGGCGCGACGCGACTCAGGCTACTGCCGCCTCGGCGGAGCGCGACGGCGATGCCAAGGTGGCGCGCACGTCCATCGCCAGTTCAAAGCTGCGCAAACGCGCCTGATGGTCGTAGAGCGAGCCCGTAATCATGAGTTCGTCGACCTCGGTCATGGCGATAAATTCGAAGAGCTTCGCGCGCACCGTGGCGGGCGAACCGACGCAAGCGTAGCGGAGCGTGTGGTCAACGCCGGCTTGTTCGGCCGGTGTCCAGTAATCGTGCAGGGTGTCGCGCGGCGGCTGCAGCTGCAGCGGTGTGCCGCGATAAAGGTTTGCGAACTGCTGCTGGATGGAGGAGAACTGACGCTGCGCTTCGCGATCGGTGTCGGCCACCACCACATTCACCACCGCCATCGCGTGCGGCACCGGCCGGGTGGCCGAGGGCTGAAAACGGGCGCGGTAAATTTTAAGCGCCTGCAGCAAAGCGTCGGGCGCGAAGTGCGATGCAAATCCGAACGGCAAGCTCAGCGCGGCGGCGACCTGCGCGCCATACAAACTGGAACCAAGAATCCACAGCGGCACTTCCAGCCCTGTGCCCGGCACCGCAAACACCGCCTGCCCCGGCTGGGCGGGGCCCAGTAGCGCCTGCAACTCAAGCACGTCCTGCGGGAAATTGTCGGCGTTGCTCATGAGGTCACGGCGGAGCGCGCGGGCGGTCCGTTGATCCGAGCCCGGCGCCCGGCCGAGCGCCAGATCAATCCGGCCGGGAAAGAGGGATTCCAGCGTCCCGAACTGTTCTGCGATCACCAGCGGTGAATGATTGGGCAGCATGATGCCGCCCGCCCCGACGCGGATGCGGCTGGTGCCGGCCGCCACGTGTCCAATCACCACCGAGGTCGCAGCGCTCGCGATCCCTGGAATGTTGTGGTGTTCCGCCAGCCAGTAGCGCGTGTAACCCCAGCGCTCGGCATGGCGCGCCAGATCGAGCGTATTGCGGAAGCTGGTCGCAGCGGTGCTACCAGCGGGAATGGGCGAGAGATCGAGCACCGAAAAAGGAATCATGGCGGCCTCGCGATGCGGCATGGGGAAAGCCCGATTATGGCCGCAGATCGGCCTCGCGTCCTGTGTTCATCGCAGGGAGTGACGCGGCCTGTTAACGCGCAGGAGGCCTCGGCCCCGCTTTCGGTGCGGCGTTGGCCGGCGCGCCTGCACGCGCCGGTGCGCCACCGCCAGCCGCCGCGCCGCTTGGTCTGGATCCCGCAGAGACGGGAGCGGCCGGCGAGGTGGGTGAGGGAATGGCACGAATCGGCGATGTTTTTGAGGGAATAGGGCCGATCGGAGTCGACCCGCCCGATACAGATCGGCCCGATGCAGACCCGCTCGCCGGCGGAGCGCCGTTCGCTGCGGACGGCCCAGGGCGGGCGTTCGATGCCGGCACACCATTGGCAGGCCGTGAGCCCGGCCCACCCTGACCCGGACCACCCTGTCCCGGACCACCCTGTCCCGGACCAGCCTGTCCCGGACCAGCCTGTCCCGGACCACCCGGTCCCGGACCACCCGGTCCCGGACCACCCGGTCCCGGACCACCCTGACCCGGACCACCCGGTCCCGGACCACCCGGTCCCGGACCACCCT
>CAMCQE010000130.1 GCA_945876945.1 Klebsiella pneumoniae | reverse complement strand
GTCCGGCCACCACCGCCACCATCGCCATCCTGACCGACTGCTTACGCCAACTGCTGACCGCTGCCAGCGGCGTGCCTTCCATAAAAGCGATACCGCATAGCTAAAAAGCCTGATGTGCGAGGCCGTCGTGCAGGCTCAGACTCGCGCTCTGCCCTGCGCCTCACGCCCGGCTCCCCGGGTATTTTGTTAGCATGGCCCGGCCGCGCATCGCGGCCGCAGATCACCCCAACCTCAACCGTTTCCGCGAGCAGCGAAAAATCATGACGACACCCACCGACTACAGCGAAACCGTGACCCAACTGCGCGACACCGTTGAACGTGTCTGCAAAGATTTCCCCGGCGAATACTGGCGGGCCAAAGACCGCGAGCGCGAATATCCCACCGAGTTCGTGCAGGCGCTGACCGACCTTGGCCTGCTGGCGGCGCTGATTCCGGAAGAGTACGGCGGGAGCGGGCTGCCGCTGTCGATGGGCGTCGAAATTCTGAAAGCCATCCATGAGTTCGGCGGCAACGCCGGCGCCTGCCACGCCCAGATGTACACCATGGGCACCGTGCTCCGTCACGGCAACAAGGAACAGAAGGAAATGTATCTGCCGCGGATCGCCACCGGCGAACTGCGCCTGCAGGCTTTCGGCGTGACTGAACCCACCGCCGGCACCGATACCACCAGCATCACCACCATGGCGGTGCGTAACGGCGACCAGTACATCGTGAACGGCCAGAAGGTGTGGACCTCACGCGCCGCGCAGTCCGATCTCATGGTGCTGCTGGCCCGCACCACGCCAAAGGATCAAATCAAGAAGCGCACCGAAGGCTTGTCGGTCTTCCTGATCGATATGCAGGAAGCGAAAAAGAACGGCATGACCATCAAGCCCATTCGCACGATGCTCAATCACTCCACCAACGAAGTGTTCTTCGACAACGTGCCGATCCCGGCGTCGAGCCTGATTGGTGAAGAAGGGCAGGGCCTGAAGTACATCCTGTCCGGCATGAACGCCGAGCGCATCCTCATTGCGGCGGAATGTATTGGCGACGCGCGCTGGTTCATCAAGAAAGCCACCGACTACGCCTGCGAACGCAAGGTGTTCGGGCGGCCCATTGGCCAGAATCAGGGCATTCAGTTCCCGATCGCGCGCAACTTCGCCGAAATGCTTTCCGCCAATCTGCTGGTAGATCACGCGGCCAATCTCTACGAACAGGGCAAGCCCTGCGGCACCGAAGCCAACCTGGCCAAGATGATGGCCTCCGAAGCGTCGTGGAACGCGGCGGACGTCTGCATGCAGACCTTTGGTGGCTTTGGCGTCGCCGAGGAATACGACGTGGAGCGCAAGTTCCGCGAAGCCCGGCTCTATCGCATTGCGCCGATTTCCACCAACCTCATTTTGTCTTACGTGGCCGAGCACGAACTGGGCATGCCCCGTTCCTATTAAGCGAGCCACCGCGTTGAGGAGTTTGTGATGACCGCCCTGCCTAAATTCAATGCCTACATCAACGGCCAGTGGGTGGCGCCCTCCGACGGCCGCTACTTCGAAACCGTCAATCCCTACACCGCGAAGGTGTGGGCGGAAGTTGCCCGCTGCACGCCGGAAGATGCCAACCGTGCGGTGGAAGTCGCGCACGCCCAACTCACCACCGGCGAATGGTCGAAGCTGACCGCCACCCAGCGCGGCGCGCTGGTGCACAAACTGGGCGATCTCATCAAGGAGAACGCGCAGGAACTGGCGGAGTATGAAGTCCGCGACAACGGCAAGCTCCTCAATGAAATGCTGGCCCAGTGCAACTACCTGCCGCAGTGGTTCTACTACTACGGCGGGCTGGCGGACAAAATCGAAGGCGCGGTCATTCCCATCGACAAGGCGGAAATTTTTAATTTCACCCGCCACGAACCGATTGGGGTGGTGGCGGCCATTACCCCCTGGAATTCGCCGCTGCTCCTGCTGGCCTTCAAGCTCGCCCCGGCGCTTGCCGCCGGCTGCACGCTGGTGATCAAGCCCTCGGAGTTCACCTCCACCTCCACGCTGAAGTTGATGGAACTGGTGGAAAAAGCCGGGTTCCCGCCTGGCGTGGTGAACGTGGTGACCGGCTTCGGCGCAGAGGCCGGTGCCGCGCTGGTCGAACACCCGAAAGTCGCCAAGGTGGCATTCACCGGCGGCACCGAGTCGGGCGCCTATGTCTATCAGCAGGCCGCTAAAACGCTGAAGCGCTGCACGCTGGAACTCGGCGGCAAGTCGCCGAATATCGTGTTTGATGACGCGGTGATTGATGACGCCGTGAAAGGCGCCATCTCCGGCATTTTTGCCGCCACCGGCCAAACCTGCATCGCCGGCTCGCGCCTGCTGGTGCAAGACGGCATCTACGACGAATTCGTCAAACGGCTGGTCGAATTTGCGCGCAGCGCGCGCATGGGCGACCCCATGGATACCAACACCCAGGTCGGCCCGGTCACCACGCCGCCGCAGTACCAGAAGATTCTGCAGTACATCGAAGTGGCCAAAAGCGAAGGCGCGGAAGTGCTGCTCGGCGGCGGCCCGGCCAGCGGCCCGGAATGTGGCGACAGCCAGTTATTCGTGCAACCCACCATCTTTGGCGGCGTGCACAACAAGATGCGCATCGCGCAGGAAGAAGTATTTGGCCCGGTGCTCTCCATCATTCGTTTCAGGACGGATGAAGAAGCCGTGGAGATTGCCAACGACATCGCCTTTGGCCTCGCGGCCGGCGTGTGGACGCAGTCCATCAAACGCGCGCTGAAAGTCTCGGCCGCGATTCGCGCCGGCACTATCTGGGTCAACACCTATCGCGCCATCAGCTACATGTCGCCCTTTGGCGGCTACAAGATGAGCGGGCTGGGCCGGGAGAACGGCATCGAAGGCATGAAGGAATATCTGCAAACAAAAAGCGTGTGGATTTCTACCGCCGCCGACGTGCCGAATCCCTTCGTGATGCGCTGAACGAGCGCGCAAGCAATTCCATTTACTGAGCGCGGCCGGACGCGAATCGTCGGGCCCTGAGGAGGATCGAAATGAAAGGTCAAATCGCAGTCATGACGGAACCGGGCAAGCTCCAGTTCCAGGAATACACCGTGCCGGATCCGGTGCCGGGCGGGCTTATTGCCCGCATTCTGCGCAGCAACGTCTGCGGGACCGAAGTGCATATCTGGTGCGGCCATCACCCGGCAAAACAAAGCGGCGGCCTGGGTCATGAGGCCGTCGGGATCATTGAACGTCTGGGCGCTGGCGTTACCACCGACTGTGCCGGACAGCCCATCAAGGAAGGCGACCGTATCGTCTCCACCTACTTCATTCACTGCCGCACCTGCGAGCCCTGCCAGCGCGGCCAACCGCATCTGTGCGAAAACTGCTATCGCTACTGGGGCCGCAAGCCGGAAGACGATCCGCATTTCCACGCCACCTTCGCCACCCACTGGTACATCCACCCGGAACAAGTGTTCTACAAGGTGCCGGATGAGGTTTCCGATCAGGCGGCGGCCAGCGCCAACTGTGCGCAAAGCCAGGTTTACTTCGGGCTCGACATGAGCCGCATTACCTATGGCGACAGCATCGTGATTCAAGGCGCCGGCGGCTTGGGTTTGAATGCCGCGGCAATCGCGCATGAAAAAGGCGCCGAAGTGATCGTGGTTGACTCCGTGCCAATGCGGCTGGCCGAAGCCAAAAAGTTCGGCGCGCATCACGTGGTAGACATCAGTGGCCTGCCGAACGTGGAAGACCGCGTCGCCGCCATTCAGAAACTCACGCGCGGCAAGGGCGCGGACTTCGTGATGGAAGTCACCGGCGTGCTGGCGGCGTTTCCGGAAGGCATGCAGTACCTGCGCTTTGGCGGCACCATGATTTCCATGGGCACGGTCACCCCCGGCAAGACGGTGGCGTATGACCCGGCTTACGCCGTGCGTCGCGGCCTCACCACGCTGTGCGCGCTGCGCTATCCGGGTCCGTATCTCAAGAAATCCATCGATTTCCTGCGCGACCAGAAACACAAATATCCGTTCGACGAACTGCTCGACCGCGACTACGACATGGCGCACATCGTGGAGGCGCTCGACGACTCCGCCGCGCGCACTATCAAGCGCGCTTCTATCGTGATGCCGACCTAACAGGAACCCTGAACATGACGCCGAACGCGCTGGATGGAACGCTGGTGATTTCTCTCGAGCAGGCGGTGGCTGCACCGTACTGCGCGCGACTGCTGGCCGAGGCCGGTGCCCGCATCATTAAAATTGAGCGTGAAGAGGGCGATTTCGCCCGCCACTACGACTCCGTCGTGAACGGCGAATCAGCCTTCTTTGTGTGGTTGAACGCGGGCAAGGAATCCATCGTGCTCGACGTCAAGAACGAAGACGACATGGATCTGATGCGCGCCATGATCGCCGAAGCCGACGTGTTCATTCAGAACATCCGACCGGGCGCGGTGGAGCGTCTGGGCCTTGGTTGGTCAGACGTTTCGCGCATCAACCCGCGCATCGTCATGTGCAGTATTTCGGGCTATGGCGAAGCCGGCGAGATTGCCGACATGAAGGCCTACGACTTCCTGGTGCAGGCTGAAAGCGGGCTGGTGAGTCTCACCGGCACCCCGGAAGAGCCGACCCGCGTCGGCACCTCGGTGTGCGATATTTCAACCGGCTTAAGCGCCTATTCTGAAATCCTGCGCGCGCTGCTTCAGCGCGGCCGCACGGGGCAGGGTCAGCACGTTGAAGTGTCCTTGTTCGACGTCATGGCCGAATGGGTGGCGGTGCCGCTCGCTTACTACAAATACGGCAACAAGCGGCTCACCGGCACCGGCCTCGACCATTCGCAAATCGCGCCCTACGGCGCGCACCGCACGCAGGACGGCCTCATCATCATTGCCGTTCAGAACCAGCGGGAATGGGTCAATCTGTGCAAAGTGCTCGGGCGACCCGAACTGGCCGATGACGAGCGCTTCAACAGCAACCCGCAGCGGGTGAAGAATCGCGTCGAACTCACCAAGGAGATTGAATCTTTCTTCATGCAGTACACGCGGGTGGATCTGGCCAAACTGCTCGACAAGGGCGACATTGCCTACGGTCGAATCAACTATATGGACGACGTGTGGCAACACCCGGCGCTCAAAACCAAGGAAGTGGAATCGCGCGGCGCGCGGGCGACTTTCGTGCGTCGGGTGTGTGATCCGGGCACGGAGGTGCGGGTGGTGCCGCGACTGGGCGAGCATACCGAGGCCGTCAGAGCCGAATTTGGCGACTGAGACCGCTCAGGGGAGCGGGTGACATTCAGATCAACAGAAAACAACGCAGGGGAGAGAGCATGAAACTTAAATCCGTATTGTTGAGCGCACTGGTACTGGCCGGTGGCATGGCCTCCGCGCACGCGGCCGACAACTGGTATCCGTCGAAATGGGGTGCGGAAGACGAACTGGGCACTGCCAATATGAACAGCCCGGAGCGCACGCTGGAAGCGGCCAAACTGATCAAGACCGGCAAGACCTATCGCCTTGGCATCGAAACCAATGCCAAGACGCCGTCCTTCGCGCCGCGCTATTTTCACATCACCGTATTCACCCCCAACCAGGCGCCGGGCCAGTCGCTGGGCGAAAACAAGTTCAACTTCGCCGACGACATGTTCTCGGGCTGGATGGGCACCGGTACGCAACTCGACGGCCTCGGCCATGCTGCTATCGACGACGTCTACTACAACGGCAAGCACGGCCGCGATTTCATCAAGGCCGATGGCCTGACCAAGTTCGGCACCCACAACCTGCCGCCGATCGTGACCCGCGGCGTGCTGATCGATATGGCGGCCTGCAAAGGCACCGACCTCATTGCCGAAGGCGTCGCCTACAGCAAGAAAGATGTGGTGGATTGCGCGGCCAAGCAGCAAGTCGAGATTCGTAAAGGCGACGTGGTGCTGTTCCACTCCGGCTGGCTGAATCTGCTGGGCAAAGACGACGCCCGCTTCGGCAAGGGTGAACCGGGGATCGGCGCGGAAGCCGCGGAATATCTCGCCTCTCTGGGCGTGATGGCCGTCGGCGCCGACACCTGGGCGGTAGAAGTATTGCCGGGCGAGAAAAAAGGCGTGTTGTTCCCGGTGCACCAGATTCTGCTCGCCAAGAACGGCACCTACATTCTGGAAAACATCGACACCCGCGAGCTCGCCAAGGACAAAGCTTACGAGTTTATGTTCGTGCTGGGCGCCGCCCGTTTCACCGGCGCGGTCCAGATGATCATCAACCCGATCGCCATCCGCTAAGTCGCGCCCGTCGCGTTCGGCGCCCTGCCGGACGCGGCTTCATTTCATCAAGACAGACAGGCCACTCGCATGAGCAGCATTACGATCGACGGTCCCTACTTCGAAGACTTCTCCATCGGCCAGACCTTCGCCGCCCCCTCGCTAACGGTGACCGAAGGCCATGCGGCGATGTACTCCGCGCTGTTCGGGGACCGCATGCGCTTGCCGCTCGACCATCACCTCTGCCGTCGCGTTACCGGCGACGAGCGCTGGCTGGCGCATTCCTATCTGGTGGTGCATCTGGCCGCCGGCCAGACGACGTACGCTTCGCAGCATGTGAAAGGCAATCTGTTTTATCGCGGTCTTATCCTGCAGCGCCCGGTGCACATCGGCGATTCGCTCTACACCACCACCAAGGTCGTAGGCCTGAAGCAAAACAAGGCCAAGCCCGGGCGGGATGCCACGGGCATGGTGGCGCTGGAGATGACCACCGTGAACCAGCGCGACGAAGTGGTACTGCACTTCTGGCGCTCGCCCATGTTGGCCTGTCGCAACCCGGCGGCGGATACCGGCCATAACGATGATTTCGGCTGGATCAAAAACACTTTTTCGGCAGAAGAACTGCTGGCCGTGCTCCCGCAGGGCTGGAATTTGGCGCCGCTGGCCAGCGAACTCACCGGCCTGCGCGCGCCGGTACTGAAGGCGGGTGATGAAGTCGACGTTGGACCGCGCGATACCGTGACCTGTGCGCCAGAACTGGTGCGCATGTCGCTCAACATCGCCTACACCCATACCGACGCGACCCGCAGCTATCTCGGCCAGCGTCTGGTCTACGGCGGCCACACGATCTCGCTCGCGCTTGCGCAAATCACGCGCGCCCTGCCCAACCTGCTGGCGATGATCGCCTGGCGCTATTGCGACCACCTGGGACCGGTGCTGGAAGGCGACATCATCAGCACCAAGTTCAAGGTGCTGGACGTGATTGAAGCGCCCGGTGGCGGGCGTTTGTACGATCTGGACGTTGAAGCCTTTGCCACCCGCAAAGACGCAAGCGGCGAATACAAAACAGAAAAAGTGCTGGCCTGGGGCTTGGTGACCTGGGGCGCCTGAGGCGCCTCGCGGCTCCTGGTCGGTCGGTAAAGGGTTTACACGCGGGCCGGCGTCCGACCCGCGTGATCGGCCCATTCCCGCGCCCCGGCCGGCAGGATCAAGGCCAGCGCGCAGGCTGCCGTCAGCAGCAATAAATCACCGTCACTGCGCGCGGGCGCGCCAAACAGCGGCGGCACCGCATAGGCAAGCAAGATATGAAAGCTAAACACTTCCAGCGAATGGCGGCCCAATAGCGCCAGCCAGGCCACTCTAGCCTGCAGCGGGAACCACGCTATCAAGCGCGCGCCCAGTTGAACCAGCAGCAACACGTTTAACACCCGCAAAGGCGCCAGATTCGCTTTGCTAAACAGCGCCAGAATTGCCGGCGGCAATTCAAGAACATGATGGCGGGCCGCCAGGCACAGCACCGCCAGCCCGAAGATTACTGCCGTTACCAGAGGCCGCCGACTCCATCCCGCCACCGGACTTTGCGGCGGTAGCACCGCACAGCACATCCCCAGCACAAACAATAACTGCCAGGTCAGCAGATTGGGCCAGACCGAAAGGATGGGTGACACGGCGATTGCCAGCGCGGACAGCGGGTCCCAGTACTGGCCGAGCAGCCAAACCAGGACACTGCCGAGCGCAAGCCAAATCGCAGACCCAGCGCGGTTCAAACCCTGGAGCAGCGCAGGGGCCAGCAGGAGCAGCAAGACGTAAACAGGCAGTACGTCGAAGTACTGCGGCCTGTAGAACAAGACCGCCGCCCAGCCGACCAATGACCAGCCGAAGGTTTGCGCATCGGCGGCCCGCTCGGCCCACGCCCCTCCATCCCCCCACCCTACCAGCGCCACCCCAAACGCGATGGCGAGCCCGAAGAGATGGTAGCCATAGATGACCAAGCCCCGTTGCAGACTCTTGCGCCAGAGCGTGGCCGGCTGACCGAGATAGCGACGATAGGCCAGCACATAGGCGTAACCGGCCAGAATGAAAAAACCTTCCATGGCCGAGACAAAGCCCAGCGTCTCGCTGGAATAGCGCGTGATCCACGGCGGCGCCACGTGGTCGATGGTCATGACCACCAGCAATAGCCCGCGCAGGGTATCTATCCGATAGTCCCGTCCTGCGGAAAACGTCACCGCGAGCGTCTCGCTGGCTTAGGCAGCGCTACACGCCCGCGGTGTGGCCGCCATCAACGGTGATGAGATTACCGTTCATGAACCGCGAGGCATCGGAACTCAAAAAGATGATGGCGCCGTCCAGTTCATCCGGGGTGCCGAAACGCTTGGCCGGCACGCGCTGGCGCAGACGGTCGCCGGCGGGACTCGCCAGCCATTCGTCGTTCATTTCGGTGATGAAGTAACCCGGCGCGATGGCGTTCACGCGTATGCCCTTGGCGGCGAGGTCGACACACAGGTCGCGGCCAAGATTGATCAAACCTGCTTTGGCCGCGCTGTAGGGGGCCAGATGCCCAATCGCACGAATGCCCAGAATCGACGCGATATTCACAATGCTGCATTCCCGCTGGTCGGCGAGGCGGCGCTTGATGACTTCCTGCGCCAGCACCCAGGGTCCACGCAGATTGGTCTCGTAGACCTCATCCCATTCGCCGTCCGAGAGCTTCTCCGGGGCGCGCGGACGGGCGACACCGGCGTTGTTAATGAGCACGTCAATCGGCGCAACCTGCTCCGCCGCCGCGATACAACTGCGAATGGCAT
>CAMCQE010000129.1 GCA_945876945.1 Klebsiella pneumoniae | reverse complement strand
ATCGCCGCTGAGCGCCAGCCGGTAGTCGAAGGCGAAAGCCTCCGGATCGCTGCGATCCAGCGTTACCGTGACGGCCACATGTTCCAGCGGATAGCCGTATTTCTCCGCCGCGATGCGCACCGTCATGCTCATGCAACTGGCGAGCGCCGCTTCCAGTAATTCATGCGGCCGAAAGCCGTCGCCGTCGCCGCCCTTGTCGACCGGCATATCGCCTTGCGCGACGAGCTTGCCGTTGCTGAGGCGATTGCGATAACCGGCGCCTGTTTCGCTGGCTTCGATCACGCTTGGGCAACGGGATTAGTGGCCGGCAGATCGTCACCGGCGAGCGCCATTTGTTCGTCGCGAATGCGGGCTTTTTCGGCGCGATTCATGAGAATGCCCGCAATCACCACGCCCGCGCCGACGATTGCCACCATCAGCGTGGCCAGCGCGTTGATCTCCGGCGATAGCCCCAGGCGCACTTTGGAGTAGATCACCATTGGCAGTGTGGTGGCGCCGGGTCCGGAGACAAAACTCGAGATCACCAGATCGTCCAGCGACAGCGTGAACGCCAGCAGAAATCCCGACACCAGCGCCGGGCTAATGAGCGGCAGGGTGATCACAAAAAATACTTTGCCGGGGCGGGCACCCAGATCGAGCGCGGCTTCCTCGATGGAAGGATCCATGCCCGCCAGACGGGACTGCACCACTACCGCCACATACGCCATCGAAAACGTGGTGTGGGCAATGATGATGGTCATGGCGCTGCGGCCGGCCGGCCAGCCGATGGCTTGTTCCAGCGCGACAAACAGCAACAGCAATGACAGCCCCGTGATGACTTCCGGCATCACCAGCGGCGCGGTGGAGAGCGCCGACAGTAATGCACGACCGCGGAACGCGCCGAAGCGGGCCAGCGCGACGGCCACCATCGTCCCCAGCACCACCGCGAGCGCCGCGCTAATAAGCCCGATGCGCACCGAGAGTCCGGCGGCGTCGAGGATTTGATCGTTGTGGAAGAGAGCGCCATACCAGCGGGTGGAAAACCCGGCCCACACGGTCACGAGCTTGGATGAGTTAAACGAGAAGATGACCAGCGAGATGATGGGGATGTAGAGAAACGCGAGGCCGGCGCCCAGCCATACCCACAGGCTGCGATGCACGCGGCGGCTCATCGCTCGGCCCCGGCGTATTTGGCGAGCATTTTCTGCGCGACCATGATGACCACCACCAGCGAGAGCATGGCGATGGCCACCGCCGAGGCAATCGGCCAGGCGCGGTTGGAGAAGAACTCATCCCACAGCACTTTGCCAATCATCAGCGTCTCGGTGCCGCCCAGCAGGTCGGGAATCACAAATTCGCCGAGGGCGGGAATAAACACCAGCGAGAAACCCGCAATCACGCCCGGCATCGACAGCGGCAGGGTGATGGTGAAAAACGCCTTGAGCGGGCGACAGCCCAAATCTTCAGCGGCTTCCAGCAGCGTGAGATCCATTTTCTCCAGCGTGGAGTAGAGCGGCAGAATCATGAACGGCAGATACGAATACACGATGCCCACATACACCGCGAAGTTGGTCCGCATCATCACGATGGGCTCCTGAATGAGCCCCAGCCCAATCAGCACGTTATTGATGATGCCGTTGTTGTTGAGCAAGCCAATCCAGGCATACACGCGGAGCAGGAAAGACGTCCAGAACGGCAGCACTACCAGCATCAACAGCACGCCGCGCCAGGCGGGGTCGCTGCGCGCCATCGCGTAGGCCATGGGGTAGCCAATGACCAAACAAATCAGCGCCGAGCAGAACGCGATTTCGACCGATTTCAAGTAGGCGTTGAAGTAGAGCGGGTCGCTGCCCAGAAACGTGTAATTGCCAATATTGAGTTTGAGCGAGATGTAGCCTTCGGTGGCCAGATCAACAAGCGAGGAATACGGCGGTTGGGCGATGAGCTGGTCGGCGAAGGAAATCTTCAGCACGATCACGAACGGCACCAGGAAGAACAAACCCAGCCATAGATAGGGCAGGCCGATGACCGCGTGGTGGCCCGAAAGCGGCAAGCGGGCCAGCGCGTTCAGCAGCAGGCGTAGCGGTGGCAGCTGCGCCAGTGTGCTGGTAATCCCGCGTGGGCCTGCGGCCAGCCGATCGCCGAGCGGTAACTGCGAACCGCGGCTCATGAGGTCAGCACCACACCGCTCGCGGGATGCCAGTTAAGCCACACTTCGTCGTCCCAGGTGAGGGTGTCTTCCTCGCGCCGGATGAGGTTGGGGCGAGTGACTTTCACCATCCGCCCGCTCGCCAGCTTCACATTGAACACCGACACATCGCCCATGTAGGCAATGCCGTCGATCACGCCCTGCACGCAGTTCTCTCGGGTATCCGCCGGCGCTTCGCGCCCGATATTGATTTTCTCTGGCCGCAGCGCCACCCACAGTTGCGCGTTGGGCGAAGCAGACACGCCGTGGTCGATGAAGAAGGTGCAGCCGTCGGCCTCGGCGGCAATCCGCACGTAGTTGCTGTCTTCATCCACGATGCGGCCGGCGAACATATTGACCGTGCCGATGAAGTCCGCCACGAAGCGATTGACCGGAAATTCGTAGATTTCGCTGGGCGTGCCGACCTGCACGATATGGCCCTGATTCATCACGCCAATGCGCGAGGCCAGCGTCATGGCTTCTTCCTGATCGTGGGTCACCACGATGAAGGTGACGCCGAGCTTGTCCTGCAGGTTCATGAGTTCGAACTGCGTGGACTCGCGCAGCTTGCGATCCAGCGCACCCAGCGGCTCATCGAGCAGCAGGAGTTTCGGTTCTTTCACCAGCGAGCGCGCCAGCGCCACACGCTGCCGTTGACCGCCCGAGAGCTGATGCGGTTTGCGCTTGGCAAAGGACGAGAGTTTGACGAGGTCCAGCATTGCCGCCACGCGGTCGCGGATTTCTTTCAGCGGCGTGCGGTCCTGCTTGAGCCCGAAGGCCACGTTGTCCTGCACCGACATGTGCGGAAAGAGCGCGTAGGACTGGAACATCATGTTGACGGGGCGGCTGTAGGGCGGAATCCCCGCCATGTCCTGACCGTCGATAAAAATCTGACCGCTGGAGGGCTCCTCAAAGCCCGCCAGCATGCGGAGCAAGGTGCTCTTGCCGCAGCCCGATCCGCCCAGCAGACAGAACAACTCTTGCCGGTAGACGTTGAGCGAGACATCGTTCACCGCGACAAAGTCACCAAAGCGCTTGGTGACGTTGCGGATGGAAATGTAGGGCGTCGCCTCCGGGTTACGCCAGGGCTCGTCTACCGCCAGCTCAGGCCTTCTGCCGTCGTGCATCCCGTGCCCTCCGACTCGCCTGCGAGCGGGTTTATTGATTGGTTTTGATTCGGGTCCATGCGCGGTTGGTGAGGCGATCGTAGGCCGGCGTGTTCACCGCATTCGGAAATAGCTCGGCCTTGGTGGCCTCATCGGGATAAACCGATTTGTCGTTCCGGATGGCCTCGTCGACAAACTCGGTGGCGGCGGCATTGCCGTTCGGGTACTGCACGAAGTTGGTGACCGCAGCGATGACCTTGGCTTCCAGAATGTAGTCGAGGAATTTGTGCGCGTTTTCGACATGGGCGGCATCTTTCGGAATGCCCATGGTGTCGAACCACATGAGCGCGCCTTCTTTGGGGATGAAATACGCGATTTCGTTACCGTTCCTGGCTTCCGCAGCGCGGTTGCGCGCCTGGAAGATGTCACCGCTCCAGCCCACCACCATACAGACTTCGCCATTGGCCAAATCGTTGATGTACTGCGAGGAGTGGAAGTACTTCACGCTGGGCCGCACGCTCATCACGACCTTTTCGACCTTGGCGAGGTTCTCGGCGGTCTGGCTGTCGGTGGGCAGGCCGAGATAGCGCAAGGCCGAGGGGAAGATTTCGGCCGAGGCGTCGAGCATGGTCACGCCGCAGTCCTTGAACTTGGCGACGATCTCCGGCTTGAAGGCCATGTCCCAGCTGCCCAGCGGCGCGTCGGGCATGCGTTCCTTAATTTTTTTGACGTTGTAGCCAATGCCCGTCGTGCCCCACATCCAGGGCACCACGTGCGCATTGCCGGCGTCGTAGCCCGCGAGGATTTTCATGATCGACGGATCAAGGTTTTTGTAGTTGGGGAGTTTGGATTTGTCGAGCGGCTGGAAAATGCCGGCTTGAATCTGGCGGGCAACGAAGCTCGCGGAGGGCACCACAATGTCGTAGCCGGTGTTGCCGGCCAGCAGTTTGGCTTCCAGCACTTCGTTGGAATCGAACACGTCGTAACGCACCTTGATGCCGGTCGCCTTCTCAAAATTGGCGATGGTTTCTTCGGCGATGTAGTCCGACCAGTTGTAGATGTTGAGGACTTTTTCTTCTTCAGCCCGTGCGGTCAGGGCGCCTGTCCCAAGGAGCAACGCGGTGAGGCCGGAGAGCATGAGGCGGCGAGCGTGAAAGGTCATGGGCAACTCCTTGGAACGAATCGTGATGTGGCTTGCTCGGTCGCTAGCAGATCGCAGGCCAACGTACGGCTGGACGATAGCGATTCACTCCTGGCCTCGCAATCGCCGACCAGCGTCGCTGCAATAGTGTCTATTTAACCCCTACCGCTTCAGCCGTGAGGTCGAGGCAGCGCCGCGCCAGCGCGATGAATTCGTCGATCTCTGCGCGAGTCATAATCAGCGGCGGCGACATAATCATGGTGTCCCACACGGCGCGCATCACCAGACCGTTCTTGAAGCAGAAGTCCCGGCAAATCGTGCCCGTTTCACCCAACGGGTCGAAGCGGGTGCGGGTGGCCTTGTCCTTGACCAATTCCAGTGCGCCGATGAAGCCAACGCCGCGCGCTTCGCCGACCAGCGGATGCTCACCGAGTTCGCGCCAGCGCGCCTGCAGGTACGGACCGGTGTCGGTGCGCACGCGCTCCACCAGGCCCTCGTCACGAATGATGCGGATATTGCGCTCGGCCACCGCGCTGCACGCCGGATGTCCCGAGTAGGTGTAGCCGTGGTAGAACTCGCCGCCGTCCGCAATCAGCGTGTTGGCGACCTCGTCGCTCACCATCACCCCACCAATCGGCAGATAGCCCGACGACATGCCCTTGGCCATCGCCATCAAATCCGGCTTGAAGCCAAAGGTTTCGCAGCCAAACCAGTTGCCCGTGCGGCCGAAGCCGCAGATGACCTCATCGGCTACCAGTAAGACCCCGTATTTGCGGCAGATGCGCTCAATCTCGGGCCAGTAGTTCATGGGCGGGATAATCACCCCGCCGGCGCCCTGAATGGGCTCGCCAATGAAGGCGGTCACGGTCTCGGGGCCGAGTTCAAGAATTTTCTCTTCCAGCAAATGCGCCGCCTTGAGGCCGAATTCTTCTTGCGACAAGTCCCCGCCGAGGCCGTACCAATAAGGCGGGTCGATGTGCACGATGCCGGGAATGGGCAGGTCGCCCTGTTCGTGCATGGCGCTCATGCCGCCCAGACTGGCGCCCGCCACCGTACTGCCGTGATAGCCCTGCCAGCGGCTGATGATGGTTTTGCGTTTGGGCTCGCCCCGCACGTCGCGGTAGCGGCGCACCAGACGCACGATGGTGTCGTTCGCTTCCGAACCCGAGCCGGCGTAGAAAACTCGGCTGAACTGCGGCGGCGTGACTTCCGCCAGCAGCGCGGAGAGCGCAATGGCGGGCGGATTCGCGGTCTTGAAGAAGTTGTTGTAGTAGGGCAGTTCGCGCATCTGCGCGGCGGCGACATCGGCCAGTTCGTGGCGACCGTAGCCCACGTTCACGCACCACAGGCCGGCCATCGCATCCAGCAGGCGTACGCCCTCCGAATCCCACAGGTACACGCCGTCGGCGCGGGTGATCACGCGCGTGCCGTGCTCGTGCAGGGATTTGTGGTCGGTGAAGGGATGCAGGAAGTGCTGACGGTCCAGCGCCTGCCAGCCCGCAGTATCGTGACGCTCGCGCAGTGTGCTCATACGTTCAACAGGAGGAACTCCCGCTCCCAGGAACTGATGACGTGGAAAAAAGTTTCGTATTCCTTGTTTTTCACGGCGCTGTAGGAGCGCACAAAGCGCTCGCCCATGATTTCGTTCAGCGCGGTGGAGGTTTCCAGCAAGCGCAGCGAGTCTTCCAGACTGCGCGAGAGCTGATAGCCCAGGTTGTAGCCGCTGCCGGTGACCGGCTGGCCGGCGCGCAGGCCTTCGATCATGCCGAGATAGCCGCAGGCCAGTGAGGCGGCGATGGCGAGATAGGGGTTCACGTCGGCCCCCGCCACGCGATTCTCGATGCGCGTGGATTGCGGATCCGACACCGGCACGCGCAGGCCCACCGTGCGGTTGTCGTAGCCCCACTGCACGTTAATTGGCGCGAAGCCGCCGCGGGCAATCCGGCGATAGGAATTCACATTGGGTGCGAAGAACGCCATCGCCTGCGGGATGTATTTCTGCAGGCCGGCGATGTGGGCGAGAAAGAGGTCGGTGAGCTTGCCGTCGGCGGTGGCGAAAATGTTCTCACCGGTGGCCTTGTCCACCACGCTCTGGTGGATGTGCATGGCGCTGCCGGGTTCGTCTTTCAGCGGCTTGGCCATAAACGTGGCGTAGATGCCATGGCGATAGGCCGCTTCGCGGCAGGTGCGTTTGAATAGAAATGCCTGATCGGCCAAATCCAGCGGGTCGCCGTGCAGAAAGTTGATTTCCATCTGCGCCGCGCCTGATTCGTGAATCAGGGTGTCGATGTCGAGCTCCTGCGCTTCGCAGTAGTCGTAGATGTCTTCGAACAGCGGATCGAATTCGTTGACCGCGTCGATGCCGTAAGCCTGACGCCCGGTTTCCGGTCGGCCAGAGCGCCCAATCGGCGGTTTCAGCGGGAAGTCCGGGTCGATGTTTTTCTCGACCAGAAAGAACTCGAGTTCCGGCGCGACCACGGGCTTCCAGCCGCGGCGGTCATACAGCGCCAGCACGCGCTTGAGCACCGTGCGCGGCGCCAGATCCACTTCGCGGCCATCGTTGTAGTAGCAGTCGTGAATCACCTGCGCGGTGGGTTCGGCGGCCCAGGGCACGAGGCGAATGGTGCTCACGTCGGGGCGCAGCAGCATGTCGGGTTCGGTGGGGTCGGTGGTGTCTTCGTCCGGGTAGTCACCGGTCACGGTCTGGACAAACACCCCTTCCGGTAGGCGCAGGCGCTCTTCTTTCCAGAACTTGCTGGCGGGCATGATTTTGCCGCGCGCCACCCCGGAGAAATCGGGAATGGTGCATTCCACCTCGGTGCAGTTGCGCTCGCGGAGCCAGCGTTCAAGCGAACCACTGCGGGTGGAGGCGTCGTTTTCGGTCGGTAGGGTCATAGCGGGACCTCGTTCGCAAACGCGGCCCGGGGTGAGCGTCGGCCCTGCGCCGATGACACGCGGTATGGGACCGCTCATGAATACTGCTGGCATCTAAGCACAGGCCTGCGGGCTGGTCGAGTCGGCTTGCTCGCGACATTGCGTGCGGCGCATCATTTGGCGATCCCAAACTCGCATGAGCCCATGACGAACGCTATCGCCGCCCAGCATGTTGATTCCTGGTATGCCGCTTCCGCGCATGTGGTCAACGGTCTGCCAGCCTTGAAGGGCGAGGTGCGTTGCGATGTGTGCGTGATCGGTGGCGGGCTCACCGGGCTGTCAGCGGCGATCGAACTCGCCGAGCGCGGCTACGAGGTGGTGGTGCTCGAGGGGCGGCGCGTTGGCTGGGGCGCGTCGGGACGCAGCGGCGGGCAGGTCATTCCGGGCTATGCCTGTGAAATCAGCAAGCTCGCCCAACTCACCTCGCTCGCCGACGCGCGGCGCCTGTGGCAGATGTCGCTCGAAGCCGTTGCACTGGTGCGCGAGCGGGTGGAACGACATGGCATCCAGTGCGATTGGCGCAGCGGCCAACTGCACGTTGCGATCAAACCCCGCCATATTGCGGAACTGGTCCGCTTTCGACGAGAGCTGGAAGAGACCTACGACGACAGCGCGATGATTACATTGGGCGGCGACGAGCTGAGCCAACACATTCGTAGCCCGCGCTACATCGGTGGCTTATTCGATCCTCGCGGTGGCCACGTGCATCCGCTCAACTTTACGCTGGGGCTGGCGCACGCGGCGCAAGCGGCCGGGGTGAAGATTTACGAGCATTCGCTGGCCGAAAAAATCACCCGCGGCGCGCAGCCGATGGTGCAACTGGCCGAAGGGCAGGTGCGGGCGCGGCAGATCGTGGTGGCGGGCAATGCCTGGCTGGGTCCGCTGGTGCCCGAACTCGACGCGCGGATCATGCCGGTGGGCACCTACATCATTGCCAGCGAACCCTTGGGCGAGGCGCGGGCGCGCGAGTTGCTGCCGACCGACGCCGCCGTCACCGACATCAACTTCGTCCTCGACTACTTTCGGCTCTCCGCCGACCACCGGATGTTGTTCGGCGGCCGGGTGAGCTACTCCGGCCTCACGCCGCCGAATCTGGCGGAATCCATGCGCCGGCGCATGGTGGCGGTATTTCCCTCGCTCGCGGACGTGAAGGTCAGCCATGCCTGGGGTGGTTTTGTGGATATCACCATGAACCGCGCGCCGCACTTTGGACGCATCGGCCAGAATCTCTACTTCGCGCAGGGTTTCTCCGGCCACGGCATGGCGATTACCGGCCTCGCCGGGCGGCTCATCGCGGAGGCCATCGCCGGCGACAGCGCCCGGCTTGATGTGTTTGCGCGAATACCCCATCGGGTTTTCCCCGGTGGTCGCTGGTTACGCACGCCGTCGCTGATGCTGGCGATGCTGTACTACCGGTTGCGGGATTTGCTGTGAGGGAGGCGCTTCAGTTATCTGGAGACGATTCGGAGGTTGCGTCGTGAATTCCGATTAAAACCCCTGATATTTGAGGGCGAGGACGGCTACGGTTCGTCTACGGCGGCCGGCAGTGAGCCCATAGGCATAGGCAAAGCGCTCAAGCGCGAGGCCAACGCCGGCGACAGCGCCCGGCTTGATGTGTTTGCGCGAATACCCCATCGGGTTTTCCCCGGTGGTCGCTGGTTACGCACGCCGTCGCTG
>CAMCQE010000128.1 GCA_945876945.1 Klebsiella pneumoniae | reverse complement strand
TCGGGCGTTGCCGTTCAGGAATCGCAACCGAAGACCAAAACCCCGCCACTGTACAAGGTGGTGATGTTGAACGACGACTACACGCCGATGGAATTCGTCGTGCATGTGCTGGAGCGTTTTTTCAATCTTGATCGAGTGGCCTCCACCCGAATCATGTTAGAGATCCATACACGGGGCAAAGGCGTCTGCGGCGTCTTTACCCGAGAGGTCGCTGAAACCAAAGCCGCGCAGGTCAACGCCTTCGCGCGCGAAAATCAGCATCCACTGCTGACCACGCTGGAAACAGCGTGATCGGCCAGGCGTTTCGATGAAGTTGAAAGGCAGGGATACACCATGCTGAGCAAGGAACTGGAAACGACCTTGAACCTCGCGTTCAAGTCCGCCCGCGAACAACGCCACGAATTTATGACCGTCGAGCATCTATTGCTCGCGTTGATCGATAACCCTACCGCCGCCAAGGTGCTCCGCGCCTGTGGTGCGGATCTCAACCAGTTGCGTCGCCAACTCACCGAGTTCATCCGCGACAACGCGCCGGTACTGCCCGAAGACGAAGAGCGCGACACGCAACCCACCCTGGGGTTCCAGCGCGTGCTGCAGCGGGCCGTCTTCCACGTGCAGTCTTCTGGCAAGAAAGAAGTCACCGGCGCCAACGTGCTAGTCGCCATTTTCGGCGAGCGCGAATCGCAGGCCGTTTATCTGCTCGGCCAGCAGAACGTGGCCCGCCTGGACGTGGTGAACTGCATTTCGCACGGCATCTCCAAGGTGCAGGACGAAGAAGCCAGCAACGAGGCGAGCACCGGTAACGAGGAAAGCGAGGGCGAACAGGGCGACAACCCGCGTAACGCGCTCGACAACTTCTGCACCAACCTCAACGAGCAGGCGCGGAAAGGCAAAATCGATCCGCTGATCGGTCGTCATGAAGAAGTAGAGCGCACCGTCCAGATCCTGTGCCGTCGCCGCAAGAACAACCCGCTGTATGTGGGCGAAGCCGGCGTCGGCAAAACCGCCATCGCCGAAGGCCTCGCCAAAAAGATTGTGGACGGCGAAGTGCCGCAGGTGTTGAGCACCGCCACCATCTACTCACTCGATCTCGGCGCCCTGCTCGCCGGCACCAAATATCGCGGTGACTTCGAGAAGCGGCTCAAGGCCGTGATTAATGCACTGAAGAAAGAGCCGGGCGCGGTGCTCTTCATCGACGAAATCCACACCATCATCGGCGCCGGTGCGGCCTCTGGCGGCGTGATGGATGCCTCCAATCTCATCAAGCCCATGCTCGCCTCGGGCGAGATCAAGTGCATCGGCTCCACGACCTATCAGGAATACCGTGGCATTTTCGAGAAGGACCGCGCGCTGGCCCGTCGCTTCCAGAAAATCGACGTGCCGGAGCCGTCCATCGAAGAAACCTACAAGATTCTGCAGGGCCTGAAGTCGCGCTTTGAAGAACATCACGAAGTGAAGTACACCAGTCAGGCGCTGCGCTCTGCCGCTGAACTGACCGCGCGCTACATCAACGACCGCCACCTGCCGGACAAGGCGATCGACATCATCGACGAAGCCGGCGCGCGTCAGCGCCTGTCGCCGCCGTCACGCCGTAAAAAGACCATCGGCGCGCCGGAAATCGAAGAGATCGTGGCCAAGGTCGCGCGCATTCCGCCCAAGAGCGTTTCCACCTCCGATCGCGAAGTGCTCCAGCATCTCGAACGCAACCTCAAGATGGTCGTGTTCGGTCAGGACGAAGCCATCGAAATGCTCGCTACCGCGATCAAGATGGCGCGCTCCGGCCTCGGCCAAACCGAAAAGCCCATCGGCTCCTTCCTCTTTGCCGGCCCCACGGGCGTAGGCAAAACCGAAGTCACCCGCCAACTGGCGCGCGTGCTGGGCATTGAGCTGGTGCGCTTCGATATGTCCGAGTACATGGAGCGGCACACGGTGTCGCGCCTCATCGGCGCCCCGCCGGGCTATGTGGGTTACGACACCGGCGGCCTCCTGACCGAAGCCATCAACAAGCAGCCGCACGCGGTGCTGTTGCTGGATGAAATCGAAAAAGCCCATCCGGATGTGTTCAACGTGCTACTGCAGGTGATGGATCACGGCACGCTGACGGATGCCAACGGCCGCAAGACCGACTTCCGCAACGTGATTGTGGTGATGACCACCAACGCGGGCGCCGATCGTGTGAGCCGCGCTTCGATTGGTTTCGCCAAGCAGGATCACTCCAGCGACGCGATTGAAGAAATCAAACGCATGTTCAGCCCGGAATTCCGCAACCGTCTGGACGCCATCATCCAGTTCAGCGCGCTGGATCCCGTCACCATCGCCCACGTCGTCGACAAGTTCATCATCGAACTGGAAAGCCAGCTCGATGCGAAGAAAGTCACCGTGGAGGTGGGCCCGGACGCGCGCGCCTGGCTGGCCGAGCACGGCTACGATCGACTCATGGGTGCGCGGCCGATGGCGCGCCTCATCAAGGAGAAGATCAAAAAGCCGCTGGCCGAAGAGCTGCTTTTTGGCAGTCTGGTGCATGGCGGCCATGTCAACGTCGCGGTGCGCGACGACGACATCGTGGTGGAAGTCGAAAGCGAAACGCCGGTGGCCGATCTGGCCTAAGCGCCCTCGGTGCTGCGCCCGGCTAAGCCGGGCGTAGCACCTTCACCAGCACCACCGAATTCCGCTGATAGTTGTACAGCGCCTGCCGGGCCATCGGCAGGTCTTCAATCCCGCTCCTCACATAACCCCGCTCCTGAAACCAGTGCGTGGTCTGGGTCGTCAAGACAAAGACTTCGCGCAAACCCGCCATCTCGGCGTTGCGCTCCAGCGCGTCCAGCAGCACGGCGCCGTAGCCGCTGCGACGATAGTCGGGGTCGACCGCAATGCAGGCCAGCTCGGCCATGCCGTCGGCCCGATAGGGATAGACCGCGCCGCAGGCTACCGTGGCCCCATCCCGCACCATCACCAGAAACCGGTCTATCTCGCGTTCCAGTTTCTCGCGCGAACGCTTCACCAGCACCCCTTCGGCTTCCAGCGGCTCAATCAAGCCGAGAATGCCGCCAACGTCCCCGATGGTCGCGGGCCGCAGCTGGTCGAAGGGCACGCTGCTGATAAGCGTGCCCACGCCGTCGCGGGTGAAGAGTTCGAGTAACAACGCGCCGTCGGCGGCGCTGGCCACCAGATGCACCCGCTCCACGCCGCCTTCGCTGGCCTTGAGCGCGCTGGCGAGAATGGTGGCGGGTGGGCCGTTCAGCGCGGCGGGCTCGCGCAACTCATGCGGGGTGAGCTGGCGACGCGCCACGCCTTGCGCATCCAGCACTTCCGCCTCCGGCGTGTAGAGCACCAGTTTGCTGGCGCCCAGCGCCATCGCCGTTTCGGTGGCTAAATCAAGCGCATTCAGGCTAAACAGCTCGCCGGTGGGGGAATGGGCAAGCGGTGAAATGAGCACAATGTCGGCGTGTTTGAGCTGCCCGCGCAGCGAGGCCACGTCAAGCTTCCGCGTCTCGCCGGTGAATTCGAGGTCTATGCCGTCGATCACGCCCACGGGCTGCGCGGTAATGAAATTACCGCCAACGATGCGCAGGTCTTCTGCCCCCGCCTGCGGCGGGCCGGTCATATGCGCAAATTGTGATTCGAGCGCGTAGCGGACATTGGTCACCGCCTGCCGCACTTCCAGCAGGCTGGCGCTATCGGTGACCCGAAGGTCGCGCACGAGCTGCGTGGGGATGCCGGCGCTCCGGAGTCTGGCTTCGACCTGCGGCCGCGCGCCGTGCACCAGCACCAGCTTCACCCCGATGCCACACAGAAGCGCAAGGTCCTGCACGATTTGCGGAAAGCTCGCAGCGTCGATCGCCTCTCCGCCCAGATACACCACAAAGGTCTGATCGCGATGCGCGCGCAAATACGGCGAGGCCTCGCGCATGAAGCCCACAAATCGCTGCTGGTCTGGTGGCGTCCACTTCGACATGGTGTTGCAAGCCCGGGGTTGGGGAAATGAAAAACGCCGAAAGGCGCGAACGGCCGCATTCTACATGGCGTTGCTTCGACGGCACGCGGTTCGCTGGTTATGATGCGGGCCCGCCCGGGGCGCACCCTGCCCCGGCATTCTCAACCTCCGGAGCAGACGATGGCGAACAAAATCAACCGGCAGAGTGCCCGCATCACCGAGCCCAAATCGCAGGGCGCCTCACAGGCCATGCTCTACGCCACGGGCCTCACCCCGGCCGATATGTCGAAGGCGCAGGTGGGGATCGCCAGCGTCTGGTTTGAAGGTAACCCCTGCAATATGCACCTGCTGACGCTGGGCGACGCGGTCAAAAAAGGCGTCTCGGCGGCCGGCATGATTGGCATGCGCTTCAACACCGTCGGGGTCAGCGATGGCATCTCGATGGGCACCGACGGCATGAGCTACTCGCTGCAATCGCGCGAAATCATCGCCGACTCCATCGAAACCATCATGGGCGGCCAGTGGTACGACGGCCTGGTCACGATTCCGGGCTGTGACAAGAACATGCCGGGTTGTGTGATGGCGATGGCCCGCCTCAACCGGCCGGCGCTCATGGTCTACGGCGGCACCATCAAGCCCGGCCATTCGCGCGGCGAAACGCTGGACATCATTTCCGCCTTCCAGAGCTACGGCGCCTATCTCGGCGGCAGCATCGACGACGCCCGCCGCGAAGAAATCGTGCGCCACGCCTGTCCCGGCGCCGGCGCCTGCGGCGGCATGTACACCGCCAACACCATGGCCTCGGCCATCGAGGCGATGGGGCTTTCGCTGCCCTACAGCTCCTCCACCCCGGCTGTCGATCCCCTGAAGCAGCAAGAATGCGTGCGCGCTGGCGAAGCCGTGCGCCTGCTGCTCGAGCGCGACATCAAGCCGCGCGACATCATGACCCGCGCCGCATTTGAAAACGCGATGGTGGTGGTGACCGTGCTCGGCGGTTCCACCAACGCGGTGCTGCATTTGCTGGCCATGGCGCGCGCCGCCGAAGTCGATCTCAGCATCGACGACTTCCAGTCCGTGAGCGATCGCATTCCCTTCCTCGCCGACCTCAAGCCCAGCGGCAAATACGTGATGGAAGACGTGCAGGGCATCGGTGGGATTCCGGCGGTAATGAAATACCTGCTGGAAAAAGGCCTCATCGACGGCTCCTGCCTGACCTGCACCGGCTACACCATCGAAGAAAACCTCCGCGACCTGCCCGGCCTCACGCCCGGCCAGCAGGTGCTGCGACCGATCGAAGATCCAATCAAGGAATCCGGTCACATCCGCATCCTCAAAGGCAATCTCGCGCCGGGTGGTTCGGTGGCAAAAATCACCGGCAAGGAAGGCCTGCGCTTCGCCGGTCCGGCCAAGGTCTACGATTCCGAAGAACTCATGCTCGCCGCGCTGGAGCGCAAGGAAATCGCCAAGGGCGACGTTGTGGTCATTCGCTACGAAGGCCCGCAGGGCGGCCCCGGCATGCCGGAAATGCTCACGCCTACCTCCGCCATCATGGGCGCAGGTCTGGGCAGCGATGTGGCGATGCTGACCGACGGCCGCTTCTCCGGCGGCTCGCACGGTTTCATCGTGGGTCACGTGGTGCCCGAAGCTCAGCAGGGCGGTCCGATTGCGCTGATTCAGAACGGCGACCTCATCACCATCGACGCCGAAACTAACCGCATCGATGTGAACCTGAGCGACGCCGAACTCGCCAGCCGCAAGGCCGCCTGGGTGATGCCGCCCTACAAGGCCACCCGCGGCACGCTGTACAAGTTCATCAAGACGGTGAAGTCGGCGTCGGAAGGTTGCGTGACGGACGAGTAGTCTGATTTTTGCGGTCTTAGGCCGCTCCCACACCATCGAATGTGTGGGAGAGGCCTACGGCCCCGAAATCGCGCTTATCGAAGCGGGCCGGCTCCGCGGTCCCGTCCTACAGTTCCTTCATCCGTTTGTAGTCGGCGTAGTACTTCAGGACCCGTTGCACGTAGGTGCGAGTTTCCTCATAGGGTGGCACCTGCCGCCCGTTCTCCAGCACTGCGTTCTCACCCGCGTTGTAGGCAGCGACTGCCAGCGTCATGTCGTTGTTGAACATCCCCAGCAGGTCTTTGAGGTACTGGGTGCCGCCCGCGATATTTGCGCTGGGATCTTTGCGATTCCGCACGCCATAGCGCTCCGCCGTGGCGGGCATGAGTTGCATCAAGCCCACCGCGCCGGCGCGCGACTCCGCTTCGGGGTCGTAGGCGGATTCGGCGGTAATCACCGCGTGCACCAGCGCCAGCGGAATCTGGCGGTCTTTCGCCGCCAGCTGAATGGTCTGACTAAACCGTTTGCGATTGGCGGCCAGTCCTTTGTAATTGATCGAGCGCCCGGTGGGCTCGCTCCAGCCCTTCCAGGTTTTCACCAGCAGCTTGTAACCGGAATGCGAGGGCTGGTCGGTCAGCGTAACGCGGCCGTATTTGTCCACGTATTTGAAGATGTCCGCGTGTGCGCCTAGAGGCGCCAACAGCAACAGCCAGCACAAGGCAATGCGTTTGCGAACATCGTTAACGGACATTTCCGGAGCAGCCATCAAATGATTTACGCCATGGAATCGGGCTAAAAGTATAAGAACTGGCGGATCACCGCCAGCATCCCCGCCGCACAGAACGCCGCGAGCAGGTCGTCGAGCATGATGCCAACGCCGCCAATGACCGAGCGGTCTGCCCAGCGTATCGGCCACGGTTTCCAGATATCAAACAGGCGAAACAGCGCAAATCCAAGCACGAGCCCTATCGGCGAATGCCCAACGCCGGCCAGCACCACCGGCATCGCCGCCACTTCATCCCACACAATCGCGGGGTGATCGTGCACGCCAAGTGCGCGCGCCGTGCGCCCGCATAGCGGCACCCCAATGAGCAGCAGCGCCACCGTCGCCGCGACATAGGCCACTAACGGCAAAGGCGTGAGCGCGAGATACAGTCCAACGCCAACTACCGATCCAAAGGTGCCGGGCGCAAACGGCGCGAGCCCGCTACCACCGCCAAGCGCGAGGAAGTGACCGGGGTCGCGTAGCCAGTTTCGATTGGGCGCTGAAGACATCAAAACTTCCGGAGAAAACGGGAGCGTGCGCAAGGGTATACCAATGACCGGGCGCTTGGGTCACCATGCCGCCGGAGCTAAGGGGGCAATGTGATCACACTCGGAGATATCGCAGCGACATTCGGGCTCGCCCTGCACGGCGATGCGAGCCTGCACATCGAAGGCCTGTGCGGCGTCACCGACAACCTGCCGGGCCGCTTGTCCTTCGTCAGCAGCGGCAAGCATGCCCGCCTCGCGGCGACCTCCAGCATTCCCGCCTTTGTGGTGACGCCCGGCGCGCGCATTGAAGGCAAATCCTGTCTTGAACACGCCGCGCCGGAATACGCCATTGCCCGCATCGCCACGCTGTTTGAGCGTTCGAGCTTTACGCAATCCAACTTGATTCATCCCTCGGCCGTTATTCATCCCTCGGCCAGCCTTGGCGCGAATGTGCAGATTGGGCCCTTTGTGGCGATCGGCGCGGAAGTCGTCATCGGCGAAGGTTCGGTCCTGCACGCTGGCGCGGTGGTGATGGATCGCGCGGTGCTCGGCGCGCACTGCACGCTGTATCCGCACGCGGTCGTGCGCGAAGACTGCGTGCTCGGCCAGCGCGTGATTCTGCAACCGGGCGCCTCCATCGGCGGCGACGGCTTTGGCTTCGTCACCCACAAGGGCGAGCACGTCAAAATCCCCCAACTCGGTAACGTGGTGCTGGAAGACGACGTTGAAGTCGGCGCCAACACCACCATTGATCGCGGCCGCTTCACGGAGACGCGCGTGGGGCGCGGCACCAAGGTCGACAACCTCGTGATGCTCGGCCACAACGTCAAAACCGGCGAGCACTGCCTGCTGGTTTCGCAGGTGGGGATTTCGGGTAGCACCAAGCTGGGCGATCGCGTGACCTTGGCCGGTCAGGTCGGCGTGGCCGGGCATCTCAACATCGGCGACGACATTACCGTGCTCGGCCAGTCGGGCATCACCAAATCCCTGCGCAACCCCGGTCTTTACGCCGGCATGCCGGTGCGTCCGGTCGACAGTTGGCGGCGCGCCATGGCCTGGCTCTACGCGGAAAGCGGCAAGGCCGCCAAACCGGACGACGACGAGGACGCGCCCGACTAGGCCAGCGACTTCCCGCGCGCACGCCCCACTTCCAGCGCCAGCACGCCGCCCACACAGCAGAGCGCGCCGGCCAATTGCACCGGCCCCATCGCCTCACCCAGCCACCACCACGCGAGCACCAGTGTCGCGGGCGGCCCCACGGCGGAAATGATTGCCGCCCGCGCCGCACCGATGCGGGCAATACTGGCCGAAATCATGAACAGCGGGAGCACATTGGTGAAGGCGGTCATCGCCAGCAGCGCGAGCAACAGCTGACCGCTCAAGCCGCTCACCGCCGCCGGCGTGCTCACAATCGCAAAATGCAGGCTGAGCGCCAGCGCCGCGCTGGTCGCCGCCACCACCATAAAACCCACGCTGCCAATGCGCTTGCCCACGTGTTCATTGGCAAACAAATAGCCTGAGAAAAGCGCGGCCGACGCCAACACCAGCAACGCGCCGTGGCCGTTGGCCCGCCACAGCGCGAGGTCAAAACCGCCGACGGCCAGCACCACCCCTATCCAGGTCAACACCACGGCGGTCGCTTCCCGCGCACTCGGCGCCCGCCGCCGCCACAGCGCGCGTACCAGCACCACTATCGCCGGATAGGTAAACAGCAGCACGCGCTCGAGGCTGGCGTCGATCAGCTCAAGGCCGCGGAAATCGCACCAGGTGCCAAGGTAATAGCCGCTCAAGCCACCCAGCATCGCAATCGCCAGCGTGGCCTTGGGCGCCTGCCACACGCGCGGCAACTCGCACCGCCACCACGCCCAGCCCCAAATCAAGGGCAAGGCCATCACCGCCCGCAACACGAGCAAGGCTTCGAGCGTGACGCCCGAGTGGTAGAGCAGCTTGGCGATGATGCCTTTCGCCGCCATCAGCAAAGCGCCAGTGATGACCAGCGCCACGCTTAGCGGCGCGGCGGATTCAGACACAGGAATCGATCAGGCGCTGGCGGCGAGCGGCGGAAACGGCGAAGCGCGGCTGACCATCGCCGGCATGCG
>CAMCQE010000127.1 GCA_945876945.1 Klebsiella pneumoniae | reverse complement strand
GCTCGGCTGCGCGCTGCTGAGTGCGCAATCCGGCAACAGTGGGCTTGGTGTCATGCTTCTGGTCTATGGTCTGGCTGCTACCCTATGGGGCATCGTTCAACGTCACGCAAGCGCGGGCCGTCAGCTTTGAATCGACTGTTCAGCATCAGAAACCTGGTCATCGTCCACGATTTGGCGATGATCGCGCTGGCCTGGGGCATGGCCCTCTGGGCCAGATTCAACTTCGAGCTGCCCCCAGCCGAATTTCTCCTGCCCACGCTCAAAGCCTTGCCGCTGGTGCTGGTGGTGCAGGGGCTGGTGGGCTGGCATTTCAGTCTCTATCGCGGACTGTGGCGTTTTGCCAGTTTGCGCGACCTCTCCAATATTCTGCTGAGTGCCGGCACAGGCGTGCTGGCGATCGCGCTGGGCCTGTTTGTGCTGACCCGTCTGGAGGGCATTCCGCGCACGGTGCTGGTGCTCTATCCGGTATTTCTCGCCTGTTTTCTGGGCGGGCCCCGGGTGCTGTATCGATTGGTGAAAGACCGCTCGCTCGCTTTGCCGCTGGGTACTTCCGGCAACCGGGTGCTGATTGTGGGTGCGGGCACCGCCGGAGAGATGCTCGTGCGCGATTTAATGCGTCAGGCCGCCGGTATTCCCGTTGGGCTGGTCGACGACCACGCGGGGCTTACCGGTATGCGGATTCACGGGGTGCCGGTGCTGGGAGGCATTGATGACCTGCCCAGATTAGTAGTGCGGCACCGCATTGATCTCATCCTGATCGCGATTCCCTCTGCCAGCGGTGGCGAAATGCGCCGCATCGTTTCGATTTGCGAGGAGGCCGCCTGCGCCTTTCGGACTTTGCCCCGGCTGGAAGATCTGGTCTCCGGCCGGATTGGTCTCGGGGAACTGCGCGAGGTCGCCATTGAAGATTTGCTAGGCCGCACCACTGTGGCGCTGGACTGGGAAGGGATTCAGCGTCAGCTACGCGGCCAGTCCATTCTGATCACCGGCGGCGGTGGCTCGATCGGGTCCGAGCTGTGCCGACAACTGGCCGGACTCGGGCTGGCGCGCCTGGTGGTCTTTGAACGCAACGAGCACAACCTCTACCTCATCGAACGCGAACTTCGCCAGACCTATCCGCAGCTGGTGTTGCATGTGCTGCTGGGGGATGTCTGCGATGAGGTAGCGCTGCAACACGTCTTTGAGACGCATCGGCCCAAGGTGGTATTTCATGCCGCCGCCTACAAGCATGTGCCGATTGTCGAGGCGCAGATTCGGGAAGGGGTTCGCAACAATATTCTCGGCACGGCAGCGGTGGCGGACGCCGCGCTGCGCCACCACTGCGACGCCATGGTGCTGATTTCCACCGACAAGGCGGTACGCCCTAGCAGCGTGATGGGCGCGACCAAGCGCGTGGCCGAGATGGTCTGCGAGCGGCGCAATTCCGCAGCCGCCGCGACGCGCTTTATTACGGTTCGGTTTGGCAACGTGCTGGGCTCGGCGGGGAGCGTGGTGCCGCTCTTTCGTGAACAAATTGCCCGCGGCGGGCCGGTGACCGTCACCCATCCCGAAGCGACCCGCTATTTCATGACGATCCCCGAGGCCAGCCAGCTCATCTTGCAAGCCGCCGCGATAGGGCGTGGCGGCGATATCTTTGTGCTCAACATGGGCGAGCCGGTCAACATTACGTATCTCGCGGAGCAGCTGATTCATCTTTCCGGCAAGCGACCCGGACGCGACATCAAGATTGTGTACACCGGTCTGAGGCCGGGCGAGAAGCTGTCTGAAGCGCTCTTCAACGACGACGAAAATCTGGGTCAGACGAGCCATCCCAAGCTTTTTCTGGCAGCCCATATGCGACAAGACGCAGCCCAGCTCGACCGCTGGTTCGGGCAGCTCAAACAGGCAGTTAAAGACTTTGACGAGGATCGCCTGCAGGCGCTGCTGAATGAAGCCGTGCCCGAGCTGTCTGGCGCCGCGGCCCGCAACCTCGCTGAGGCCGCCACTGTTTTACCCTTCAAACGGAGCTCTACGTGACCATGAAAGTACGCAAAGCCGTCTTCCCCGTAGCGGGTCTCGGCACTCGTTTTCTGCCTGCAACGAAGGCAAATCCCAAGGAAATGCTGAACGTGGTGGACAAACCGCTCATTCAGTACGCGGCCGAAGAGGCCGTTGCGGCCGGCATCAAGGAACTGATTTTCGTCACGGGACGGGCCAAACGTTCCATCGAAGATCATTTCGACAAGGCCTACGAGCTTGAGGCCGAGCTCGAAAAGAAAAACAAACAGGAAATGCTGGATATTGTCCGCAATATCCTGCCGACAGGCGTGTCGTGCATTTACATCCGTCAGGCGGAGCCTCTGGGCCTGGGGCACGCGGTACTGTGCGCCAAACCTGCGATCGGCAACGAGCCGTTTGCGGTGCTGCTGGCCGACGACCTGATTGATGGCGGCACCCGCGGCTGCCTGGGGCAGATGGTCGACATCTACGGCCACTACAACACCGGGGTGATTGCGGTTCAGCCGGTGCCGCGCTCGGATACCGACAAGTACGGCATCGTGGAAGTGCGCCCGATCGACCAGCGCGTGGGCAAAATTCAAAGCATTGTGGAAAAACCCAAGCCGGATGTGGCGCCTTCCACGCTCGGCGTGGTGGGCCGTTACATCCTGCCGCCGGACATTCTGGGCATTTTGGGGCAGACCAATCGGGGCGCGGGCGGTGAAATTCAGCTCACCGATGGCATCGCCACGCTACTGGAGCGTCAGCAGGTGGTGGCGTATGAGTTTGAGGGCAAGCGCTACGATTGCGGGTCGAAACTGGGGTATCTGGAAGCCACGGTTGAGTACGCGCTCAGGCACCCGGAGCTGCACCTGCAGTTTGGGGATTACCTGAAATCCCGCATGGAGAGCCTGTAAAGCTCACGGGCGGAGGAGGGCGAAAGCCCTCCGACCTTGCCTCAGACGCGTTCGAGCAGGCGTCGCTTCCGTGCCAACTCTTCGTGCAGAAAGGCCAGTGCGCGTTGGGAGTGTTCGTCTTCCGGGATACCGGCGGCGGCGATTAACTCTTCAAGCTCGGCAATTTCCTCCAGCACCTCGTCTTGTTCGCCCGGCGATCCGAGCAGCGGGAAAAACGCTTCCAGCGTTTTTAACTCGTCCACCAGCGCATTCCAGCCTTCAGACATCATGCTCGTGCCCATAAGTTTTCCCCCTCGATCCAACACTAGTTTTATTTAGATGGTTGATCTGATCAGTTTTGTCATGATGATCTACTAACCTACTGATCTCTCGGGCGATACTAGCCCAAGAAATTAATTCACTTCAACACCTTTTCGCTAGCACAGGCTGAGTGGGCAGGGAACGCCGGAAAATTACCCGATGAGCAAAATTCGCGATGTCATTCCTCAGGTGTCGGTCATGCCGGAAAGCAGCCTGGCCGTGCTGTCCCAATCTGAAGTCAACGACCTTTGTGTGGCCCGCAAAGGTCCTGTTTACGACATGTTCCGGCGCTGTGCGCTAGCCGCATTGACCAGCGGACTTGAGAGCGACGACGCGCGTCAACTTCTGGAAGCCTACCCTGACTTCGACGTCAACTTTGAACAGGTAGACCGGGGCTTGAGATTGCATCTTACGAACGCACCCGCGCAGGCCTTTGTTGACGGTCGGATGATTAAAGGCATCCGTGAGCTGCTGTTTGCGGTGCTGCGGGACATTGTGTTTATTTCGCGGGAACTGGGCCCCACGCTGGCGCTGAATAACCTGAGTCCGGCCGGGATCACCAACATGGTGTTCCACCTGCTCAGGCAGGCCGGCTTGCTTAGCGTCGGGTCACAACGCGGTCTGGTGGTGTGTTGGGGGGGGCACTCGATCGCGCGGCCGGAGTACGACTACTGCAAGGAAGTGGGCTATCAGCTCGGCCTTCGTGGCCTTGAGATTTGCACCGGCTGCGGCCCAGGCGCGATGAAAGGCCCGATGAAAGGCGCGACCATTGCCCACGCCAAACAGCGTATCGCCGACGCACGGTACATCGGCGTGACCGAGCCCGGGATTATTGCCGCCGAAGCCCCTAATCCGATTGTCAGCGATCTGGTCATCATGCCGGACATCGAGAAGCGTCTGGAGGCATTCATTCGCCTCGGGCATGGGGTGATTGTCTTCCCCGGGGGCGTGGGGACGGTAGAAGAAATCCTGTATCTGCTGGGCGTGCTGTCGCATCCCGACAACGCCGCTTTCCCCTTTCCGCTTACGTTAACCGGCCCTTCCGGAAGCGAGGAGTACTTCCGGAAGCTCGATACGTTTATTCGCCAGGCGCTTGGGGAGTCATTTGCGAATCTCTACGAAGTCATTGTGGGCGACCCGGTGGCCGTGGCCAGCCGGATGCGCAAGCACGTCGACCAAGTCCTCCAGTTCCGGGAGAACAACGATGACGCGCCTTACTTCAACTGGTCACTGCGGGTGGATGAAGATTTCCAGAAGCCTTTTAAGGTGACGCATGCGTCAATGTCGGCGCTGCGCTTGCACCGGGACATCCCCGTGCATGAGCTCGCAAGTGACCTACGTCGTGCATTTTCAGGTCTTGTTAGCGGAAACGTTAAAGAAGAGGGAATGCGGGCCATTGAAACCTATGGCCCGTTTGAACTGCACGGCGAGCGGGCGCTGATCGAGGCGCTCGATGACTTGCTGCGAAGCTTTGCGGCGCAGGGGCGGATGCGGCTCGAAGGGCGCCCGTATACGCCTTGCTATCGCTTGGTGGTCTGAGGCTTGGAAGCGCCGGCGCCGTAACCCGTCAGCTCGAGGTAACCTCGGCCGCAATCGGTGTCTTGGTTTTTCCCGCACTTGACGTTCACGGCACCTTCCCAGTAACGCAAAGGTCCATGCCATTCCTGGGGGTCGAAGGCGGCGCTGAGTTCAAGGTCCAACCCCTGCGCAGGGACCTCTACCTGCCACACCACCGGGTATCGCGCGCCGCTTACCGGGCTCTGCCACCAGCGGCGAGGTGTCATCACCACCGCCTCTGCCGGCAGCGGACTCATCTCGCCATCACGGCCAACAAGCACGCCATGGCTGCGCGGGTCGGTGACATTGTCGTGGCCCCGTAGCCGGTAGAAGCTCAGCTCCCGCCCGTCGTTTAACTGGAGCGAGAACCAGTCCCAACCCTGTTGGTCGGCGCCAAGCGCGCTCGTCCCCCATTCATGATCGAGCCAAGCGGTACCGGTGACGGCGTGTTGCCGGCCTCCGCGCGCCAGACTGCCCTCGACGCTGAGGCGCGGCAGCGAGTAGTAATAAGAGGCGTTGCCGGGCTCGGCGCTTTTCCTGGAGTAGCCGCGGTCGCCTTGCAACACCGGTGGCTTCATTTCGGTCAGGCGTAAGCTCAGGCCTTCAGCGCCATCCGCAGCGCCCAGTTGCCACTCGCCGGGCGCGTTGCCCTGCCGGAGAAACCAGTCCCGAATCCACACCTGCCCAAGCGCTTCGCTAACGCCTGCCGTGCCTAGCGCGATCCGTGATTGGCGCTGCCGCGTGAGGAACTCGGCCTGCGCGAGGTCGGAGAGTGCGAAATGCGCCAGCAAGGCCTGATTACTACGCCAGCGGGAGGTCGATGGGAGCGATGCGGGATTTAAGCCATAGCGGAAAAAAGTCAGCTGGAAGCCGTGGCGCCGCCCCTCCGCATCGCTCAAATGGCCGGTGACGTACCACCATTCGTGGCGATAGCTCGGGTGCGCGCCGTGGTCTCGCGGAAATACGAATTCGCGAGGTCCCAGCACCCGGGTATAGCCCGCGTTCGACGCGGAATCACGAAGCACGCTGGCGACGCGGTCCGGCGCGTGGTTCTGGTCTCGCCACAGGAACGGACCTGCCGCGAGGGCAAGTCCCGCAAGCACAAAATAAAGCCAGCGCTTATTCATCACGCATCACCGCGGCGGGCGCGGCGCGGGTCGCGCACCAGGCCGGATAGACGCCTGCCAGCAACGCGGCGCCCATCGCCAGCAGCCAGGCGTGGGCCAGCGCCCCCCATGGCACGACCAACGCCATCGACCAGCCGAAAGAGCGCAGGTTGATGACGTCAATCAGCACGGCGGCCAACAGGCCGGCCAGTGGCAGCGCGCCACTGGCGGCGACCAGCCCCAGGATTGCCGTCTGACTCAGCACCACCAGCGCGACCTCAGTCGCCGAAAAGCCCAGTGCCCGCAGCACACCGTATTCCCGCAGGCGCTCGAACTGCTGCGCGAGCAGGGCGGAGACGATGCCGATGACGGCCACCCCCAACGCCACCACCCGCAATACATCCGTCACGGCGAACGTGCGGTCGAAGACTGCCATCGACTCCGTTTTGACCTCGTCCCGGGTGTGCAGGCGCACCGGCGCATCCGCCAGCGCCGCGCGCAAGCTGCCGGTGAGGGTCGCGAGACTCAGGTTCGGGTCCCGATAGAGCCCGATGCCGTCGAGCGGAACGGGCTCGAAATGCTTCAGAAAGGTGCTGCGGCTCATGGCGATGCTGCCACGCTCGCTGGCGTAGTCCTTGAAGACGGCGGCGACGCGGAACACCACCGGCCCTGCGCGCCCGCGGAGCACAATCCGGGCACCGGGCTGCGTGCCGTGCCGCCACGCCCAGGGCTCGCTCACCATGACCACGTCTGCCGTTTCCCAGGCTTGCCACAGCGCGGCCGCGTCGCCGCTCAGAATGTGAAATCCCGCGCGCGCGGCGGGCGGGAGATCGTAGGCCATCACCTGCGCCTCGCCGTCAGTCATGGCTTGCCGGCTCCGGCTAACGGCACTGGTGGCCACCACGCCCGGCACGGTGGCAAGGCGCTCGCGCAGGTCCTCCAACAGCGTGGCGCTCGCCGACTCCGGCTCCAGTGCGCTGATGTAGACGTCGGCCCGAAGCAGGGTGCCCAGCCAATCGCTCACGGACACTCGAAAACTCCCAATCATGATGGTCATAGCCATCGCCGTGGCGCTCGCGGCCATCAGCGCGGCGGCGGCGAGCCCGTGACGTCCGCCGTGGCGGGCGACTAGTCGCAGGCCCATGGCGAGCGCCGGCCAGCGCGCCAGCGGAACGCGGCTCACGGCCACGCCGGCCAGCGTGCTGAGGACACCGGGCAGCCACAGGGCGCCGGCCAGCATCACGCAAAACAGCGCCAAAAAACCGGGAATCAGGCTGCGGCTCGGCCAGCTGAGCAGCATCGTGGCAAGCACCGCTGCGGCGAGCCCCCAACGCGCGAGCAGCGAGTACTGACGCCGCTGGCCTGCGCCGTCTTCGCGCGTGAGCAGCCCTCGCCGAACGCTGGCTTTAGTCGTTTCAAGCACCGGGGGCGCGGCGGCGATCAGCGTGGCGATCACGCCGAGCAGCCACACGCCGATCATCATCAGCGGCGGGTGCGAGACCTCCGTGATGGCGGTGCGGTAATAGAGGTCATTGATGGTCTGCGCGACCAGTTTGAGCAGCACCCTGGCAACGCCTTCCCCGAGCACCAAGCCGAGCCCGCTGCCCAGCCCGCCCAGCATGGCTGCTTCAAGCAGCAGCAGGCCAAGTAGTTCGCGGGTGCTCACGCCCAGCGCGCGCAGTTGGGCGAACTGCCGCTGCCTTTGCAGGATCAGAAAGGCTTCCGTGTTGTAGATGAGAAACATCCCGACCAACAAGGCCAGCAGGCTCAGCGCGGTCAGGTTGATATCGAACGCGCGGGTCAGGTCTGCGGTCGCGGCGAGCCGCGCGTCTATGCTGCTGAGATGCGCCGAGCCCGGCAGCAGCGCCGAGATTTGGCTACGCCAGCGCGCGGCGTCGGCGGCAGGCAGGCGGAGTTCGATGCTGGAAAGCTTGCCGGGCAAGCCGAGCAACTCCTGCGCGGTCGCGATATCGACGACGACAAGCTTGCCGCCATCGGGCATTGGCGGCAGCAGCCCAATGAGGCTTAGCGTTTGGGGCCCATCGGTCGTCTTGACCGTTAGCGTGTCGCCCACCCCCAGCCCCAGTTGCCCGGCGAGCGCCCCGCTGATGAGCGCCGTGTTGGGGGCCCCGATCAGCGCTCCGGGGTCGGGCAGGGTGTTCGCGGCGCCGGCTTCGCCCTCCAGCAGGCTCAAGGGATCGAGGCCAACTAGCTCGATAAACCCGCCCGCTGGCTGCGCGACGGGCAGGGCGCCTTTCAGCACGGGCGAGAGGGCCAAGGGTGGGAACTGCCGCACGAGTTCGACGTACACCGTTTCATCCAGTCGACCGCGCACGGCTTCGATGCGGTCGGTCGCGGCGCCCGCCAGCGAGGTTTGGGCGTAGCGCATCGCCTGGCGCGCGCTTAGTTGGGTCAACTGCACCGCGCTCACCATCCCCACGCCGATCGCGATCCCGAGCAAAGCAAGCGCAAGCTGCCAGGGATGGTGCAGGAGCGTGCGGGCACTGGCCCGCGCAAGCAGCAGATTCACCCGCAGTCGACCAGTCTGCCGTGGTCCAGACGCAGCACGCGATCCGCCAGCGCCTGCGGCTCACTGCTGTGGGTCGCCATGACCAGCGTAATCCCCCGTTCGCGCACCAGTTCACTGAACAGCTGCAGCACCTGCTGGGAGGTGTCGGCATCCAGATTGCCGGTAGGCTCGTCGGCCAGCACTAGCGGCGGGGAATGGATGAGTGCGCGGCCGATCGCGACCCGTTGCTGTTCGCCGCCTGAGAGTTGGTCGGGATAGCGCGCCGCGCGGTCCTGTAGTCCCAGGCGTTCCAGCATGGCGGGCACCAGACCGCGCTCACGGCGCTGATTCAAAGCCAGCGGCAGGGCCAGATTCTCGGCCACCGTCAGCGTTGGCAGAAGATTAAACGCCTGAAACACAAAGCCAATTGCGCGGCGCCGGAAGCGCGCGCGGGCTTCTTCATCCATCGCCGTCAGTTCGTCATCGCCAATCCGGAGGGTCCCGGCCAGCGGCTGGTCCATGCCGCCCAGCAAGTTCAGCAGCGTGGACTTGCCCGAGCCGCTGCGTCCCAGTACCACCACGAACTCGCCGGCCTCGGCGGTGAAATCCATCGCCTCCAGCACCCCGGTACTGAGGGAACCGCTGCCATACCGCATGGCGATTCCGCGGGCGCTGACGAGGGGCGAAGCAGGGCGAGGGGCGTGAGTCATCGGCAGTCAGACGTTTTCTTGCAGGAAGGTATTCGACTGTAGCACGCGGGTTCCTTGAGCCTGCCTGCCACTTCATGGGGCATGAACCTGCTTCCGGGCGCTGTTGTGGTGCATTCGCGAAGGCGCGGGCGTTGATGAACGCGAGGATGGCCTGACCCTGCGCGCAAAAAAGACCGCTGGCATGTTTATCGCTAAAGCCACTACGTCAAACTCGCCTGCGACGACCACTCG
>CAMCQE010000126.1 GCA_945876945.1 Klebsiella pneumoniae | reverse complement strand
TCTACGACACGCGCGACGGTGGCTTGTACTACGACGCGGACGGCAACGACTTGCTGCCGTCGGTACAGTTCGCGACTCTGGTCGGTCATCCCACCGGGCTGCTGGCGACGGACTTTCTGGTCTTCGGCGGGTCGATGGGGGGTATTGCGGTCTAAGTCCGGAGCGGGGGGGCGGAGCTTACCGGCTTGCTCGTCCCTCGCTCGCTTGACCCCCACATGTCTTCATCCACACCGCACGGTAGGCGTCTTCCACCTTCCGCGCAAAGCCCACAGCGTCGTAGAGCGGTGAGGCTTTGAACTGCTCGCGCAGGCTGTGCCGATAGCCCGCGAGTCTGGGCAGATCGGCCGCCAGCGCCACGGCCTTGCGCACATAGTCGGCTTCCGAGTCGGCAATCCAGTCCGCACACCCCGCGTGGGTTAAGAGGCTCGCTGCCGTGCGCGAGGCAATCTGATTGCCCCGCAGCGTAATCACCGGCACGCCCATCCACAGCGCGTCGCAGGTGGTGGTCACGCCGTTGTAGGGAGCGCTGTCGAGATGAATATCCACGCCCGCCCAGATCTGCATATGTGCGGCGTGGGTATCGTCGTAGGCGCGGAGCGTGACGCGTGAGGCATCGATGTTTTCCGCCGCAAAGCGCTCGACAAATCGCGCCCGCGCGGCGGCTTCGCTGAAGGGTTTGCCCTTCATTACCAGCGTGGCCGTGGGCACGGCGCGCAGAATCGCCGCCCACATCCGGATGCAGGTGGGGCTGACTTTCGCCAGGTTGTTGAACGACCCAAACGTGACGCGGCCGGCCGCCAGCGACGAAGCCGCGCGGGGTTCGAGTTCGCCTTGCCACAAACCTTCCGGCCGGTAGCAGTGGAACCCCCCGGGCAGATGCAGCGGTGCCTCCATCATCTGGCGCGTCTCGTTTAACGGGTCGGCCACCGCGTCGCTCATCACATAGCCGATAGCCTTGAGCCCCGTGGTGCCGGGATAGCCCAGCCAGCTGATTTGCACCGGCGCCGGTTGATGCGCCAGCGCGGTAAGACGGTTGTCGCCGGTGTGGCCGGAGAGCTCCACCAGAATGTCGATGCCGTCGGCGCGAATCTGCGCGATAAGTTGCGCGTCGCTCAGGTTCGCCACCGGCCGCCAGTGATCGACCAGCCTTTGCATGCGCTGGCTGGTGGCATCGAACTGCGCGCCCTCGGCGTAGGCAAAAATCTCGAACTGCCGATGGTCGTGATGCTCGAACAGCGGCAGCACAAACAGGCCCACCGCGTGCTTGCGAAACTCGCCGGAGAGATAGCCAATCTTCAAGCGACGCCCAGGCTCGCGGGCATTCGGATGGGGCTGGATGCTGGCCGGCGTGTGTCGCGCCGCGAAGGCCATGGCCTCGGCCAGCATCGCCGCCGGGGTGGTGGTGTCCTGATAGTTCAGATGCAGCAGCAGATTGGAATGCGCCGAGGCGTGACCCGGTGCCAGCGTCAGCGCCTGCCGGAAATGCCGCGTCGCCAGCGCGCTTTCGCCCATCGCGTTGTAGACCATGCCGAAATTGTTATGCACGGCGGCTTCGCGCGGCGAGAGCGTCTCGGCGCGGGTGAGATGCGCCAGCGCCTCCGGATATTGCCGCAGGCCGTAGAGCGTGGCGGCGAGCGCGAGATGAGTTTCGCCTTGATTGGGGTCGATCTGCAGCGACCGCCGCAGATGCGTGGTCGCCGGCCCGGTAAGGCCCATGCTGCGATAAAGCAGCCCCAGTTGCAGTTGCCCGCGCGCGTCTTCCGGCTGGATCAGCAGCGCGTGCCGATGCATCAGCACCGCTTCTTCGCGCCGGCCCTGCGCGCTCAGGCTGCGGGCGAGTTCATGCAAGACCGCGGCGTGTCCGGGCTGGATCAGCGCGGCGCGGCGTAGCGCCTCATCCGCGACGGCGTAGTCTTGCAGGTCGAGTCGGCACTGGCCCATGAGCTGCCAGTAGCTGGCGTCGTCCGGGCTTAGCCCGAGGGCGCGGGTCAGCGGCGCAATAGCCTCAGCCGCGCGGCCGCAGGCCCGCAGCGCCACCGCGAGGTTGAAATGAAAGGGGGCGCGATCGGGGGCAAGCGTTGCCGCCTGTTGAAACGCGGCCACGGCCGCCGCCCTTTGCCCCCGTCGCTGCGCGACAAAGCCCAGCAGGTTGTGCGCCATGGCGTTGCCGGGCTCGCCGACAAGCAGGGTCTTGAGTTCGGCTTCTACCGGTTCGATCTCGCCGGCATTCAGGCGATTCAACAGGCTTTGCAGCAGTGGACTCATGCTCGGTCTGACCCCGCAGGAAAACTCCCCGCAGTGTCAGACGCCAGCACTCAGGCGTAAAGCTTCTTCACCAGCTGCGCCTTGTATTCATAGCGGGGCAGGGCGTTGGGCGCCACCAGCTCGATATCCGCGCGGAAAATCAGCTTGTCGCGCAGACGGGCTTCAATGGCGGCTTTCAAGCCCGCCGCGTCGGCGGCGTCCGGATGATGTTCCACTTTGATGTGCACCGGTGGCTCCCAGCCTTCGGGCGGCGCCTTGTGCAGCTGGATTTCCATCACGCCGTTGGTGGCCGGTGCAAAGCTCGCGATGACGTCGCGCACCGCCGAGGGATACACGTTCACCCCGCGCACGATCAGCATGTCGTCGGTGCGACCGATGATGCGAATGCCGAAGCCCGTGCGGCCGCAGGCGCATTCGGTGTGGGTCACTTCCACATGGTCGCGGGTGCGGAAACGGAGCAGCGGCTGCGACTCGCGCTGCAGCGAGGTGCACACCAGTTCGCCGCGCGCGCCGTCTTCTACTTTGACGGGCGCGCCGGTGTCGGGGTCGATCAGCTCCGGGTGAATAATCCCCTGCGCCATGAAATGCATGCCGATGCGATGCTCGCATTCGGCCCAGGCCATCGCGCAGTAGTCGCCGTTGCCGGAGACTTCCATCAGCCGGCAGCCAAAGGTGTCTTCAATTTGCTGGCGCACCCAGGGAATGGACGCACCCGGCTCGCCGCCGCCAAAAAAGATTTTGAGCCCGAGCGAGCGCGGGTCGATGCCGCGACTGTTCAAGGCTTGGGCGAAATGCAGCGGGTACGAGGAGGTACACAAGAGCGCGTTGGCCTTGGCGAAGCGGAAGGCGTCGATCAGGCGGTCGGTCATGTTTACGCCGACCGGAATGCAGGTGCCCACGGTTTCGAAGGCGTCGGCATAAGACGCCGCCACCACGAAGGGCGACACCACTACCGGCACCACGTGGCCGGGCCGCAGGCCCGCGCAGTAGAACGAGCGCACCGCGGATTCGCGCCAGGTGGCGATGTCGTTCGCGGTCAAGCCAATGTAGGTCGGGCGACCGGTGGTGCCGCTGGTCGAATACACGCGGCGAACCTCGCCCGGATCGCAGGCCAGATGCGAGCCAAACGGCGGGATCGCGAGTTGGCTTTCGCGCAGTTCGGATTTTTCGGTGAACGGAAATTCGGTGAAGGCTTCGAGGCTGGCGAGCGAAAAATCGGCGCGGCCGGCGGTGGCAAATTTGTGCTGATAAAACGGCGAGCGAGCGGAAATATAGGCCAGCTGCCGCTGCAGCTTGTGCAGGGTCTCGCGGGCAAGCGCGGCGGGCGCGATGGTTTCGGCGGCCGGGTTCCAGTAGGCGGGTGCGCTCATAAGACTCTCTGCTTAAACGCTGACGCTCGCCACCCAGTGGCGCAGCGCTTCAATGCTGGCGTCGGCCGCGACCGGCTCGGCGGTGGTGACGATGCCGGCGGCGACCGGCGAAGGCGCGTCCAGCGCCACGAGTTGCGGCGAGGGGAACGGCCCACCGCTGCCCCAGCAGAGCGGCAGCGCGCGGTGAAAGCGGGCGATATTGCCGAAGGTTTTGAGCGCGTCCTGCCACAGATCGAGGTCGGTCGCCGGCGCTTCATCCAGACACAGAATGAGATCCGCGCCGGCTTCGCAAAACGCTTTCACGATGGTGCCAAAGGCGCTGCCGGCGCCGCTCATCTCGACGCCGAAATCCTGACTCAAACGCGCCGGCCCGGATAAACCGGCCAAGAGCGCTGCGCTGTCGCCCAGCGTGGCGCGCAAGCGGCGCGTGGCTTCGAGCGCGGTATGAAGACGGCTGCCCGGCTGATTGAGGGCTGCGAGATCCAGCTGATTGCCAGACGCGCGCTCAAAGCCCTCGCCCAGCGCCACCACCATGGCTTCGCTGCCAATCGCGCGCTGCAGTTCCAGCAGGCCGTTGGCAAGCTGGGTGGGATCGGTAAAGAACTCGTCCAGCGGACGCGCCGAAATCTGCGCCGCGGTGGCCAGCGCCAGAGGCACCACCAGACGCTCGCCGGCGCCGCGCCCTTGCGCCATGGCCTGCACCCGTTTGCGCGGCGGCTTCGCGCTCATGGGCGGAAGGCCGGGCCCAGCGGCTTGGCGTCCGGCCAGCTGCCGTAGAGGCTGAGGATGTCTTCCGGCGGGCGGCGCTTCAACCACTCGGCTTCGAACTCCGCATACGGCACGCCGCGCTTCAAACGCTCGGCGCGAGCCTCGGCGCGCAGTGTGGCGGTGGCCTCGGGATCTACCCGTTCGCGGGCGGCGTCCCAGCTCACGCGGTAAATCTGGCGCGCGCTCCATGCCGAACACAGGCCTTTGATGATGTCGTCCTGCACGCCGGCCGGGTCGCGGTCCAGCGGGTCACCGTAGCCGGCGCCGCCGGTGGACAGCAGGATGGCAATCGTCTGATCGCCCATGATCGGGCGGGTGGTGCGGCCAAACGGCTCGGTGGTGATCTCACCAAACTGGCCGGCCACCATGCCGGCGAAGTCGAGTTTGCCGCCTTCCAGATTCGCCAGCAGTTCGGTGACCTTGGTGTCCTTGATGCACAGCCCCGGCACGGTCGGCGGCGCATAGCCGCCAAACAGCGGCTGCGGGGTTTGCACCGAGGAGTTATCCGCAATCGACATGAAATAGAGCATGGGCACGTGGTGCGCCGACCAGAACTGCGCCGTGCCGCAGCCGCCGCGGTATTTGCCGTGGCCGCCGGAATCCGGCCAGTGCTGGCTGAAGGGCACCAGCATGGGGAATTCGTTTTCCATGCTTTCAACGTCTGGCGCGCGACCGAACGCGCACCAGGGGAAACCGTAGGCGTCCATGCCGTCGTGGGTGCAGCGCGCGCCCTGACCTTCGGTGTTGATGGTGTAGGCGATCATGTCCGCGAAGGGCATATCCCACTGCGAGACGCCGGCGATCACCGGCGCGTTGCCGCCGTTGCCCATCGAGGCCGTGGCCTGCTTCCATTCCTGGCTGGGGAAGCGCGCGCGCGACACGCAGTTGGCAATCGCGCTCATCGCGCCGGTGCAGATCATCACCGCGTTGCTGGTGGCGGCGCGCGGCGTGGGCGAGAGGCAGCTCGCTTCGGGGAAGATAAAGTCGATGGGCGCGAAGGTGGCGCTGGAAATCGGCAGGTCGTGAAACACGTATTCGTAGATGTAGTTCGCCAGATGCCCCACCACCGCCTGCGGATGCGCGTTGTAGCTGGAGAGGTTTTCCGGGCTGGTGCCGGTGAAGTCGATCGTCAGGTGATCGCCTTGCTTGGTCATGGTCATGTAGCAGTTGCGGATGAGGCCGCGTTTGAGCCCCGCCGCGTCGCTGAAGTTGGCGCAGCGATACACGCCGTCGGGCCAGCTTGTGAGCCGCTTGCGCGCGCCGGACTCGGCTTCCATCAACATGCGCCGGAACAGGCCGGTGACGAAGTCCGCGCCGTCGCGCGCGCACATTTCCTGAATGCGCAGCCGCACGCGGTCGGCGGTGGTGCAGCGGGCTTTGAGGTCTACCGTGACGTTCGCTTCGGCGCGAATGCCAAACGCGGCGAACAACTCGATGATGTCGTTATTGATGCGGAAATTACGGCCAATTTTCATCGGCGGCAGATTCATGCCTTCTTCAAAACGCGAGGTCGCGGAGACCGGCATACCGCCCGGCTCGCAGGCGCCGGTTTCGGTGGTGTGCGACAGCGCGGCCGTCCACGCCACCAGCTTGCCCTCGAAGAACACCGGCATGATCGCGGTTTGGTCGGGGTTGTGAATGCCGCCGTAGAGCGCGTCGTTGGTGTAGAAGATGTCGCCGTCTTCGATGCCCGGATTCTCCTGATATTTTTTCAGGACGTATTTGATGACGATCGGCGGAATGATGGCGTGCAGGTAGGTGCCGGCGGACGCATTCACCAAATCGCCGGCGGCGGTGAACATGGCGACGATGGAGTCGCCCGCCACGCCCATGGAACTGCGCGAGGAGCGCATGAAGACTTCATAGCCTTCGTCCAGGATGTCGGCCGTGCGCTGTAGCGCAATCTCGTAAGTGCCGCGAGACACGAGCTTGATGCATTCGAGTTCGTGGGCGGTGGCCGGCGAGACTTTCAGCGCGGCAAGTTTTTCTTCGACGGTGGGGTAGCTCATGCGGATTCTCCCGTGGCGCCAGTGGCGATGTACTCAAGCAGCCCTAAACCCCGACTATCGATGCGGAAGGACTGACCGGGCGGCACCACCAGCGTGGTGAACTCAGCGTCGACCAGCGACGGCCCTTCAATGTGATAACCGGGACGCATGTCTTCGAAGCGATAGACCGGCGTTTCGGTCCGCGCCTTGAGCTCAGGCCAATAGGCGTCGCGGGCCCCGATGCGCGCGGCGCTGGCGTCCGGCGGATTCATCGGCAGTTCCGGCAGCTCCATTTTTTCGGTTTGGATGATGGCTTTCAGCACGATGTTGTCGAGATACACCCCGCCCGGGCGATTCACCACGTGCGGACTGAACGCTTCGCTGAACTCGGTTTCGAAGGCGTCGTAGATGGCCTGCATCTGCGTTTCGCCTTCAATGTAGAGCCCCGGCACCGACACGCGCTTCACGTGCACCTGGCCGCCGTAAAGCATGTCGAGTTCGAGTTGATACAGCGCGCTGTCGGCCGAGAAACCTTCGGCCGTGAGGTCGATGCGCGCCTGCTCCACCAGCCCGCGCACCGCGCTGTTGAAGTTCTCGTAGTCGGTGGAGAATTTTTCGGTCAGCGGCGCCATAAACATCATGCGCCGCGAGACCTCGTACACGTGCATGATGTCCATCACCGAGCTGCCCAGCGCACAGAACACCGGCGACTGCGGGAAAATGACCGCCACCGGCACATCCGCGCGATAGCCCGCGACATGCGTCGGGCCGCCGCCGCCGAAAGCAAACAGCACAAAGTCTTCCGGTCGATAGCCGCGCAGATGCACTTCGCGCTTGATGGCCGAGGCCATGTTTTCTTCCACGATATTGCGAATCATCGCCGCCGCTTCATCGACGGACACGCCGAGCGGCTGGGCAATTTTTTGCTCAATCGCGGCGATGGCCTTGGCGCGGTTGAGCGGCATGCGGCCGGAGAAGTAGGTGTCCGGTGAAATGTAGCCCAGCGCCACGTCGGCGTCGGTCACGGTGGGTTCGGTGCCGCCGAGGTCGTAGCACACCGGACCCGGCATCGCGCCCGCGCTGCGCGGCCCCACTTCCAGCCGGTTCAGCAGCGTGTTGATCGACGCAATCGAGCCGCCGCCGGCGCCCATGGTGGTGGTCTGCAACATGCTGATGCCCACCATCCAGCGGTCGATGATGGGACGGAACTCATAGCTGCGTACGCCGGCGTCGACCACCATGCCCACGTCGAAACTGGTGCCGCCCACGTCGCTCGCGATCACGTTCTTGTAGCCCAGCGCACGACCCAGATGGTAGGAGCCCATCAGCCCCGAAATCGGGCCGCCGTTGTAGGTGCGTGACGCCGTTGTCTTGAACATCTCGGCGCTGCCGCCGGTGTTGTGGGTGAGGAGAAAACTGCCCTTGTAGCCGAGATCGCGCAGCTGGTCCCAGGTGGCTTCCAGTTCGAGCTTGATGGAGCGCTGCAGATAGGCGTCGAGAATGGCCGTCATGCTGCGTTCGTACTCGCCCACCTTGCCCACCACTTCGTGCGAGAGCACCACTGGCAGATAGCCCACGTGATAGCCCTTGTATTCCTCGCGAATGATTTCGCGCACGCGCCGTTCGTGAGCGGGATTGGCGAACGACCACAGCAGCGACACCGCAATCGAGCGCGCGCCGTTATCTACCAGGTAGCGCAGCTTGGCGCGCACGTCGTCTTCGTCCAGCTTGCGCAGAATCGTGCCTTTGGAATCCACGCGCTCCTTCAAGCCCACGATGAGGCGCCGCGAGACCAGCGGCGCCGGCTTGCGCTGCACCGAGAGATTGCGCCGCTCGCCAATGCGCAGGCCGTCCACCCACTGCGCGCCGCGGCCAATGAGCACCGCTTCTTCGTGACCTTCGGTGGTCATGAGGCCGAGGCGCGGACCGCGCCGTTCGATCAGGCGGTTCATGGCGACCGTGGTGGAGTAGCGCACGACTTCAATTTGCGGCAGGAGGTCTTCCACCGCCTCACCGAGTTGGTCCGCGCCGTCTTCCAGCACGTTCATGAAGCACACGGACAGGTCGTAGGGTGTGGTGGGGGCTTTGGCGATGACGCGCCGGTCGTCAAAGGTCAGCACCATGTCGGTGAACGTGCCGCCGACGTCGATATCTACACTTCTCATGGTTCAACCACCTGCAGATGCCCGTTGTCGATGCGCAGTTCGCCGGCCGCGAGGCGGCGCTTCAAGCTGTCCAGATCGATTTCTGTGGTGTGGGTAATCGGGTGGCCCGGCGGCAGGTATTCGGTTTCGATCTGCGTGCCGCAGCCGGGGCAGTAGAACTCCAGAATCCGAATCCACTCAGGGTTCGGGGCGAACGTGAATTCACCCTCAATGAGCGGCGGGTGCACTTCGCGCGGGTCGCGCTCGCCCACCAGCAGGCCGCGTTTCACATTCTCCCGGGCGTGGCCCAGATCGTGTCCGCAGGCTTCGCACTGCCAGCGCTCCTCGTCGAGTTCCAGGAGCAGATTTTCGCCAACCTTCAGCATTGTGGTCATAGGTCTATCCTTTCGCTCGCGTGGCGCGGGCGTCCCCGCGGTCATCGACCCGCAGCGTCCAGGCCGGGCCGACATACCAGGTGAAAGTGCCGCCATCGACCACCAGTGGGCCAGCGACTTCGCGGCCGATGAGGTCGGCGTGGGTGTGGACGGGTAACTGGCCATCGGCGGCCAGACTCGACGCCCGCAGGCTGTTCTGCGCCGAGTGGCTGCCGGCCGGCCGTTGCGGCAGGGGCTGTTTGGGGATTTCGAAGCGGGCCGTCAGCCGCAGGATGCTGGGCTTCGGCACCGCCGCGAGCAGGCTGGCCGCCACGCTGGCGCAGTCGCCGGTGGCCGCGCCGCGTTGCCCGTCGGCGCCGTCGACTTCCCATTCCAGACGCGCCGCCGCCGGGTCAAAACCCTCGCCGCGCAAATCACGCTCGGCCTGAGCG
>CAMCQE010000125.1 GCA_945876945.1 Klebsiella pneumoniae | reverse complement strand
GCATCGTAGCTCGCGGCGACCAGATACCAGACCTTGCGCAGCAGCGGCTTCTCGCTGGAAATCCGCGTGAGCTTGCCTTTGCCGCCGCCAATCATCAGCACCAGACAGCCGGCTTCATCCACAAACAGTCCATAACCGGTTTGCTTGCCCGCGTGCCATTTGGTCACGATGCCCTGCATGCCCTTGTCATGGCAGTAGCCATGCGGGCCGGGTCCGGGGGTCGTGGGGAAAATAAAGGCCTGCACGGTGAAGCTGGCCATATTGAGTCCGGCAGAACCCGGCACGACCACATATGAACCGCCGTGGATTTTCTGCTGACGGCCCGCGTAGGTCTGGTTGCAGGCGGCCGCAATTTCTTCTTCCTTGAAGCCGGGGCCTTCAGGATTGGTGTCGCCATGAATCACGCGCACCAGGTGGGCGTCATAGCGCTCGGCTTTTTCTGAATTCACATAGAACTGGATGGTCTCGCCTGGACAGGCGCTGTATCGATCGCTGTAACCGGTAATACGAAGCATCGCAAAGTCCTCTTGATGGGCTGTCGGCTAAATGTAGAAAGCTTCAGAACAGGCTGAACGCCGGCTCAGGTAATGCCGTATTGGGCCATGAGATCCGCGACCCGCTTGACGAAAATGGCGTGCTCGCAGGAGTCCTCGGAGGGATATTTCTCCTCCAGCATTTTGACCGGCTTGCCGCGCACGCCGCTGCAGATACCGATGCGGTAATCCTCGTGCAAGGTCACGCAGACCCGCACGTACTTGCCGGCCATTGGGGCGCGACGCAGTTTGTCGATGACGCGGGCGAGATCCTCGCTGTGCTGAATGCCGGCGTTGCCGGCCTTGCCGGGCATGCCGATGGGGTTGCCCCTGTGCTCGGCGATGAGCCGGGCGCGGGTGGCGGGATCCGCCAGCAGCGGGAGGACGTGGGTGCGGGTGATGAAATCGTCGGTAGAGGTGTAGCCCTGATTAATCTGGACTCCGGTCGGCGTGGCAGACATGGTTCCTCCTGCAGGTTGTGGTTCCTTTCGGTATATCACGCCCCACCGCATTGAGAAACTTTTTTTGCTGTTGTGAAACCTGCGCACTATTCGGGCGCAAATTTTCGCCTATTCGATAACCAGCGGCCCCTCGATGGCGTCGGCGAAGCCCACCAATTCGGTGAGGGTCTGCCCCAAAAGGAGGCTTGCGGCGTGGAGCTCACGCGCGCCCAGCGCCGCGTGACCCTGCACGATAAACAGCAGATCGCGGGTTGCGGCCGTCACCTTGGTCGCCTCCGCCTGCCGGCATTCCATACGACCCAACAGCTGTCCGTCGGCATCGCGATAGCAGTACTCGCCCGCGCTCAGCGTCACCGGTGTGGTATCACCGATGGTCAGCAGGGATTCACCTCCGACGGTTGGCGCGAGCGTCACGGGCAAACGCAAACACGCCAGATCGTGGGCCCCGATCGACACCAGAGTCTGGAGCGATACCAAGGTGTAGGCGTCGACTATTGGGTCAAACGAGCGCCAGTTGGCGCGCTTGAACAGCAGCTTGAAGAGGCTTTCGGGCGAGGGTAGAAACTGGCGGCCCGTTTTGCCGCGCAGCGCATGGAGTTGGCGATAGCCCGCGAGTTCGGGCGTGTCGGCAAGTTGTTCGTATGTCGTGCCCGCCACCAGCGCGGTGACGTAGTCGCTGATGGCGGCGGCTGCGATCTGCGGGTCGTACGTGCGATGCAAACCCCGCAGCACCATGTAGGCCACGGGAATAGCCAGCGATGCGTGCCGGGTGCCGGGTGCGTCCACCTCGCGTGCTACTGCGCCATCCAGCCGCCATCGACGGCAAGCGCGTGGCCGGTCATGAACGAGGCACCCGGCGAACACAGCCACAACACCGCCGAGGCGATTTCGCTGGGCTGGCCCAATCTGCCAATGGGTTCCATTTTGGCCATGGCGTCGAGCAGGCCCGCGCGCTGCGCGCCGGCTTCTTCCAGCATCGGGGTGACGATGCCGCCAGGACACACCGCATTCACGCGCACGCCGAGTTTGCCGTATTCGAGCGCGGCGGTGCGGGTGAGGCCCACCACGCCGTGCTTGGCGGCCGAGTAAGCCCCGCAACCGCGCAAGCCCGCGAGCCCGGCAATCGACGAGGTGTTCACAATCGAACCGCTGCCCTGCGCCGCCATCACGCGTAATTCGTGACGCATGCAGAGCCATACCCCTTTGAGATTCACCGCAATCACCGCGTCGAAATCTTCCTCGCTCACCTCGCCCAGCGTGGCGAGCGGCGGATTGATGCCAGCGTTGTTGAACGCAATATCAAGGCGCCCGAAGTGTTCCACCGTGCGCGCCACCATCGCCGCGACGTCGTGATCGCGCGACACATTGCACACCATGCCCAGCGCCTCGCTACCCGCCGCTTCCAGCGCGGTCACGGTGTCGCTGATGGCCTGTTCATTGCGGTCGGCCACCACCACTAGCGCGCCTTCGGCCGCGAAGGCCAGCGCGGTCGCGCGACCAATGCCCGAAGCGCCGCCGGTGATAAGCGCAACCTGTCCGGCAAATTGCTTGTTCACATTGAAATTCCTAACACGGGATGCGGACGATACGGCGCTGACAGCGCTTTCAATTCTTCCGCATCAAGGGTGATCGACAGCGCCGCGAAGGCGTCTTCCAGATGCGACAGTTTGGAGGCCCCGATAATCGGCGCGGTGACGCCGGGTTGGGCCAACAGCCAGGCCAGCGCAATCTGTGCGTTGGGCACGCCACGCGCCGCTGCCACCGCGCTCACCGCTGCCACTACCTTGTGGTCGTCGGGTTGGTAATAGAGGCGATGCGCAAAGTCATCGCTTTTGGCCCGCGTGGTTTCGCCCGCTTTGACTTCCACCCGATTGCCGGCGAGAAAGCCGCGTGCGAGCGGGCTCCAGGGAATGACCGCGATGCCCTCACTCCGGCACAGCGGCACCATCTCCCGCTCTTCCTCGCGATAGACCAGATTGTAGTGATTCTGCATCGACACAAACCGGCTCCAGCCGTGGCGCTCCTGCACGGCCAGCATGCGCGCGAACTGCCAAGCGTACATGCTGGACGCGCCCAGATAGAGCACCTTGCCCATGCGCACGAGATCGTTCAGGGCTTCCAGCGTTTCCTCGATGGGCGTGTGCGGGTCGTAGCGATGAATTTGATAAAGGTCGATGTAGTCGGTGCCGAGGCGGCGGAGCGAGGCGTCCACGCCCTGCATGATGTGTTTGCGCGACAGCCCGCGATCGTTGCAGTCGCTGCTCATCACGTTCCACACCTTGGTGGCAATGACGACGTTCTCGCGCTTGGCCCCGAAATGTTTGAGCGCGCGTCCCAGCACCACTTCGCTTTCACCCAGCGAGTAGACATCGGCGGTATCAAAGAAGTTGATGCCCATTTCCAGCGCACGGCCGATGAACGGCAGCGAGGCCGCTTCATCCAGCACCCAGTCGCGCCACTGTGGCGAGCCGTAAGTCATGCAGCCCAGCGAGAGCGGTGACACCCGCAGGCCGGTGTTGCCCAGTTTCACGTATTTCATCCGAGGCCCTCGCGACACTGAATCGGTGGAGAAAGCGGCGTTAGCGATACTGCTGACGCCACAGCACGATGAGCCACACCGCGCCGCCGGCGCACAGCGCGCCTTTGATCAGCGCGTCCCGCGCGGTGGTGAGCATCATCTCTTCGTAGTTGGCAAAGCCGCTGAACTGATCGGCCGTCCACCAACCGTAAAAGGCGGCGGCAAAAAACGGCAGGCTGGCGATGAGGAGCATGAGGGCGAGGCCCAGATGCACGGCGCGCAGAAAGGCTTTGAAGTCGGGGCGCTTAGCGGACATCGCGGGCGCCTGTGACAGGGAGGGGACCCGACGCGATGCAGAGGCAGGCAACAGGCTTGCGGGTGGGCAAGTGTTTCACCGCACGCATCGCGTGGGTCCCGGTAAGGCTTACGTTGAACGACGCTGGCGGGTTCATGGCGAAGGTAACGCGTAGGCAATGAGTTCATCGCCGGTTTTGAAGCCAAACAACACGTTCCCCCCGGCGGCTACCGCCACAAATTGACGCCCGTTTACGGTGTAGGTGACCGGCGGTGCATTCACACCCGCGCTGACCTGATCTGACCACAGCTTGCGCCCGTCGGCGCTGGCAAACGCACTCAGCGCGCCGCCCGACTCCCCCGCAAACAGCACATTCCCGGCGGTGGCGAGCACGCCGCCGATCATCGGCTTGTCCATTTTCTGCGCCCAGGCCAGTTTGCCAGTCGTGAGATCAACGGCGCTCAGCAAGCCGTAACTGGCGCTCGCTTCCACCGGTTGCACAAACGTGTAGGTGGTCCAGGGCAGGCCCTTGGCCGCCGGCAGTTGGCGCGAGTAGTACATGGCAGGCCAGTGGATGGCGGCGAGATAGGCCCGCGCGTTCGCGCTATCCACCGCAATCGGCGACCAGGAGCAGCCCCCGAGCGCGGCGGGCGCGATGCGCACCCCGGCTTCGGTCGGTCGGGCGAAGAGATTCTCCTGCGGCACAAAGGGTTCCGAGCGTTGCAGCAGTTCGCCGGTTTCTCTGTCGTGCACAAAGAGGTAACCCACTTTGCCGGCCTCGGCGACCACATCGCGCGGTTTGCCTTCGACATTCATGGTGAACAAGACCGGCGGGCTCGCCACATCGTAGCCCCAGCGATCGTGCGGCACCTGCTGGTAGGCCCAGCGCAGCTTGCCGGTCTTCAGTTCCAATGCGACCAGACTGACCGAATGCAGGTTGTCACCCGGACGCGTCGGGTCGTCCATTTGCGGCGCCGGGTTGCCGGTGCCGAGGTAGAGCAGGCCGCGGGCTTCATCAATCGCCGGTGTGGTCCACACCGAGCCGCCACCGTAGCGCCAGCTCTCGCCATATTTTTTGAGCGCCTGTTGTTCGCCGGGCAGGTCGCGGTGCATTTCCGCACCCCAGGCGGTGCTGGACTGCATCGGGCCTTCCCAATGCTCGCCGGTGACATACCAGCGCCAACGCTCCGCGCCCGTGTTGGCGTCGAGCGCCAGCAGGAAGCCGCGCAGGCCCAGATGCTCCCCGCCGATGCCGGCGACCGTAATCCGCGCCTCGCCTTTATCTTTAGTTTCGACATGCAGGCCATAGCCCGCGCCGGTCACGCCCACCAGCACCAAATCGCCCACCACCTGCGGCGCCATGTTCGCGCTGTAGCCGGTATTACCAGTTTGGGTGGTGCCGGCGAATTCCGGCGCGCTCAACATTTGCTGGAGATTTTCCATCGCGCCCACGTCGCTGTCGGTCAGCGGATGGTCCCAGACCAGCTTGCCGCTGGCGCGATCGAGGGCGACGAGGCGCGCATCGATGGTCGCGATGAACACCAGTGTCTCGCCCACCGCCACGCCCCGATTGGCCGGGCCGCAGCAGTTTTCCTTGCGCTTCAATTCGTGTTGATAGCGCCAGCGTTCGACGCCGGTCGCGGCGTCCAGCGCAATCACATGATTGAACGGGGTGGAGACGTACATCACGCCATCGCGCACCAGCGGCGTGGCCTGAAAAGATCCTTTAACGCCGGTGTGCACCGACCACACGCGCTGCAAACCCGCCACGTTGTCGCGAGTGATGTCCGTCAGCGGGCTAAAGCGGGTATTGGCGTAATTGAGGCCGTGGAGCGGCCAGTCGGTGTTAGCGGGCGGCGCGGCGCTCGCAAACCCGCCGCCACACAGAAGGCTGAGCACGGCTACGCAACGCAAGATTGGAAGCGGGACTGTCATGGCGACTCTCCACTGGCAGGCTGCCGCATCGTAAACAGGCCACCGCCAAAGTGCGAGCCTCGGCAAGCGGCGAGGCGCGCGGCTATGATGCGGCGATGAATAACATCCAACTCCTCGCTCTGGATGCGCTCGCTCAAGCCGACCTCGTGCGGCGCGGCGAAGTGAGCGCGCAAGAACTCACGCTGGCCGCGATTGAGCGCATCGAAGCGCTCAATCCGCGCTTGAACGCGGTGATTCATCCGCGCTTCGAACAGGCGCTGGAAGCCAGCAAGTTACCGCCCGGTAGCGGCGCCTTCGCCGGCGTGCCGTTTCTGGTGAAAGATCTGATGTGCACCACCGCCGGGGATCCCTACCACTGCGGCAGTCGCTACTTCCAACATCATCAGCATCGGGCGAGCAACGACACCATCCTCGCCGCCCACTATCGCGCCGCCGGCCTCATCGTGCTGGGGCGCACCAATACGCCTGAATTCGGCAGCATCACCACCACCGAGCCGCTGGCCTATGGGCCCACCCGCAACCCCTACGATCTCGCCCGTTCACCCGGCGGCTCGAGCGGCGGTTCGGCGGCAGCGGTGGCGAGCGGCATGGTGGCGGCGGCCCATGGCAACGATGGCGGCGGGTCAATCCGAATCCCGGCCGCGCACTGCGGACTGGTCGGCATGAAACCGGGGCGCGGACGCATTTCCCATGGCCCCACCCGCGGTGAACTGTGGCTGGGGGCGGCGAGCGAACACGTGCTCACCCGCAGCGTTCGCGATAGCGCGGCGCTGCTCGATATCAGCGCCGGCCATGTGACTGGCGATCCTTATCGCAGCGACGCGCCGACGCGGTCCTATCTCAGCAGTGCGAGCGAAGATCCCCTGCCCTTGCGGATTGGCGTCATGCAGACCACGCCGGGCGGCCGTCTTCCCCTGGCCCCGGACTGTCTGGCGGCGGTCACGCAGGCCGCCACGCTGTTGAGCCAGTTGGGGCATCGGGTTGCCCCGGGCTATCCCGCAGCGCTGGATGAAGAAGACGAGGCGCGACACTTCATGCGCGTGGTCTCAGCCTGGATTGCACACGACATCGACGAGGCCGCTCAGCACTTCGGCGCGCCACCGCGAGACGACGAACTGGAGCCGCACACCGCGATCATCTATCGCAAGGGCAAGGCGCTGAGCGCCAGCGATTATCTCCGCGCACAGGTGTGGTGGCACGCCTATGCCCGGCGCGTTCAGCACTGGTGGACTCAGGGTTACGACATTCTCCTCACACCCACCACCACCCAGCCGCCGCCGCTGATCGGCGAATTTGCCCCGACCGCCGACGACCCCATGGCGCCGATGCGCGGCACCGTGCCCTATATCGCCTACACCGTGCCGTTCAATCTCACCGGGCAGCCGGCGATTTCGCTACCGCTCTATCAGACTGCAGACGGGCTGCCGATCGGCGTGCAGCTGGTCGCCGCGCTGGGGCGCGAAGACCAGCTCTACGCGCTCGCCGGCCAACTGGAACGCGCCGCGCCCTGGGCCACACGCCGCCCCTCGTTATAGAGCGCTGCGCTGGTGCGAAGTAGCCCGCTTCCCTATGCTCGGCGGCGACGGCGTCTGACTACCGTCAAATCCATAATTTTTAAAAACGCTTTGGGGAGAGAACCATGACTGCGACTGCCTGTGCTTTGTTGAGCTTTGTTGCCTGGTCGATTCTGCTGACCTTTGCACTCGTCGGAACGCGGCTTGCCGCGGCCAGCGGCGGCAAAGCGCTGAACACTTTTGACCCGGCAGGCGGCGATGTGGAGGGTTTGGGCAAACGCGTCACCCGCGCCCACGCCAACAGCCTGGAAAATCTGGCCATCATGGCCGGCCTGCTGCTCTACGCGATCGCCACCAACAATACGGCGGTGACCGACGGTCTCGCCGGCCTCGTGGTTGGCGCGCGCGTCGTGCAGAGCGTGGTGCATATCGCCTCGACCAGCGTGCCGGCGGTGCTGATTCGCGCCACGGCCTTCACCGTGCAAATGGTGGTTGGGCTGATCTGGTGCTGGCAGTTCTGGCACGTGACTGCGGCTGCGGGCTAGGAGGCCTCATGAGCGACGCGTTGGCGGCACTCAAAGCCCTGCTTAACGCAGCCCAACGCGTCGCCATCTTCACCGGCGCCGGCATCAGTACCGAATCTGGCGTGCCGGATTTTCGCAGTCCGGGCGGGATCTGGAGCCGGCTTACGCCCATCGACTTCAAGGATTTCATTCGTTCCGAAGACATGCGCCGCGAATCCTGGCGGCGCAAAATCGAAATCGACCGGGACATGCAGGTGGCCGAGCCCAACCGCGGCCATCGCGCCGTTGCCGAGCTGCTGCGACGCGGTCAGGCTCAGGCGGTGATTACGCAAAACATCGATGGCCTGCACCAACGCTCCGGGATTCCCGACCACGCCATGATCGAACTCCACGGCAATGGCACCTACGCGAGTTGTCTCGATTGCAGCAAGCGCTACGAACTCGCCCCGATTGTTGAAGCCTTCACCCGCGATGATCGCCTGCCGCACTGTGAGGCCTGTGGGGGCTTCATCAAATCCGCCACTATTTCCTTCGGCCAGTCGATGCCCGAAGCCGCCATGCGGCGCGCCGAGGCCGAAGCGCTGGCCTGTGATTTATTTCTGGTGCTGGGGTCATCGCTGGTGGTGTATCCGGCCGCCGGCTTTCCGCGCCTCGCGCGGCGCAACGGCGCGAAGCTGGTGATCGTCAACCGGGAAGAGACGGATCAGGACCGCTTGGCCGATCTGGTGTTGAGATCCGACATCGGCCCCACGCTGGGCGAGGCGATTGGGGTCGACTAATCTTGCGGGCACAAGGACCCCAATCTCCCAAACTGTGCAGCTCGGCACAGTTTTGACAACGCGCTGCTGGCAAACTACGCGCGCGGTTGAAACCGACAGTGGATGGCAGGACCTCCTGCATCGCACTTCGGTGGCCCCTGAAGAGAGACTCACCATGACACCCAGCAAACGATTGACGCTCATACTCGCGCTGCTCTGCAGCGCGCTGGCCGGGACCGGGGCCGTTGCAGCCACCGTGACCGCCACCTTAACCGCCGACAATTTCTACGCGCTGTATCTCGGCGACGCCGCTGGCAAAAACTTGCGCTTCATCGGCCGCAACGAACTCGGCGCCGCGGGCAATCCCGGCGCCTACAACTGGTCCAAGGCCGAAACCTGGACACTCACCCCCCAATCCAACGACGTGTTGTATATCGCTGCCTGGAGCGACAACAGCACTGCGCAGGGTCTAATCGGCCAGTTCGCTACCGGCAGCGGTCAGTTTCTGACCAATCTGACCGACGGCTGGACGGTGGCATTGAGCAATGTTGGCCTCGGCAACAACTCACCGGCCCCCACCGTCAGCGCGCTCGGCAGCTTTCTGGCCGGCGCGAACTGGAATTCGGCGCAGCACTCGGTCGCGCACGGCGCGGCGCCCTGGGGGTGGATCAACGGTATCTCGCACGATGCCCGCTGGATCTGGGGCACCCCCAATCTCAACCGTTCGGGCTCTGGCGTGGGCGGATATCAGGTGTTTCGCCGGTCGATCGCCGGCGTCACGCCCGCGCCGGTACCGCTGCCGCTGCCATTGCTCCTCTTTGTCGGCCCCGTGCTGGCCGCCTCCATGCTCCGACGCCGCCCGCAGGCCTAGGGAAACCGGTGGCGCCGCTAGTGTCTGATGCCCATCGGCGCTAGC
>CAMCQE010000124.1 GCA_945876945.1 Klebsiella pneumoniae | reverse complement strand
TCCGGCAGGGAGGAATCCATGACTTCATCCATCAGCTCGTTGTTTGTGAATGGCGCCGCCGCCAGCGGTAACCTCAACTGGGGCGAATACGACTACTTCGTAGTCACCCTGATGGCGGGTGCCACCTACACCATCAGCCTGAACGCGGTCGGGAGCGGGGGGCTGACCGACCCCTACCTGTATCTGGTCGGCGCAGACACGAGCGATTTCCTCTTCGACGATGACAGCGGCGGCAGCCTGAACGCCCAGCTCGAGTTCACCCCCACTCTGGACGGCGATTACTACGTGGTGGCCGCCGGCGCCGCGGACTACGACAGCGGCAGCTACGCGATTGAGGTCACGAGCGCGGCCGCCCCGGACGATTATCCGCTCGATGTGCCGGGCACGGTCACCGTGGGCCTGCCTGAGCAGGGCGCAATCGAGACCAGCGATGACGTCGACCTCTTCGGGGTGGATTTGGTCGGGGGCACCACCTACACCATCAGCCTCCGCGGCGCCGACAGCAATGGCGGGAGTCTGGAGGACCCCTCTCTCCTCGGGATTTACATAGCGGATGGTGCCACCGGTTTCTATCTGGACAATGTGGAGGACGACGATTCCGGAACCGGACGGGACGCCGTGTTGGTGTTCACGCCCGACCCGCTGAGTTCTTACACGTACTTCATCGCGGTGGGCGCATTCGATACCGGCACCGGCACCTATACCCTGACCGTCGACGCCGGCGACACCGCCGTCACCGACGATTACGGCGACTCCGACACCAGCGCGCAGGCGCTCGTGCTGACGGCCGGCAGCGGCAGCACCACCGGCAGCATCGATTTCGAGGACGACAGCGACTGGTTCACCGTCAATCTGGTCGCGGGCGTGACGTACATCGTCAACCTGACCGGTGTCGACGGCACTGGTGGCACCCTGACGGATCCGTTCTTTGCCGGCATCTACGACGCCAACGGCGAGTTCATGGACGGCACCTGGAACGACGACTACGGCAATGCGCTCGATTCGCAGGTGAGCTTCACACCGCTGGTGAGCGGCACTTACTACCTGGCCGCCGAGGGCTACGACGGCGCCACCGGCACCTATACGCTGACCGTCAGCGGCGCGAGCGCGCCACCGGTCGAGACCCCGGCCGATCTCACGACCCCGGTGACGGTGGTGCTGAACGACAGCGTCAGCGGCGTGCTGGAGACCGCGGGCGACATCGACTGGATCGGCGCAAGCCTGACGGCGGGCCAGACCTATGTGTTCGATCTGGTGGGCAACAAGACGACCTTCAACCCGCTATCCGATCCGCTAATCCTCGGCATTTACGACGCCGCCGGGGCGCTGATCCCGGACACCGGCAATGACGATTTCGGCTTCACCCGCGACGCACAGGTCAGCTTCACGCCGGGGACCACCGGCACCTACTACCTTGTCGCTACCGGCTTTGATGACGACGTCGGCGCCTACACGCTGCGCCTGCGGACCAACGCAGATGGCACCGACGCGGCGGGTGAAACCACCGGCACCGCGGTCGCGGTGACGGTCGACGGGCCGGCAGTCAGCAGCGCCATCGACTATGCCCGCGACGTCGACTGGTTTTCCGTCGCTCTCACCGCCGGCCAGATCTACGACATCGAGATCCGCGGAGCGGACAGCGGCAACGGCTCGCTGGAAGACCCCGAGCTGGTCGCGATTTACGACGCCGCAGGCGAGGTAATTGCCGGCACCGGCGGCGCAGACGATGAGCTTGACGTCAGCGCGCTGTTCGCGCCGGCCACCAGCGGGAATTACTACTTCGCCGTCAGCGCGACCGACGACGGCGTCGGCGACTACACGGTGACCGTGAAGGACATTGGCATTGCGGGCAGCGAGGTCGCAGACAACGCGCTCAGCACCGCCTTTGCGGACACCGGTCGGCCGTTCATGAGCGCGATTGACACCCCCGGCGACGTCGACTGGATCAAAATCGAACTGATGGCCGGCTCCACCTACCGGCTGGATCTGAGGGGTGCGCCGACGGGCGATGGCACGCTGTCCGACCCCGTGCTGCTCGGCGTGGTCGACGCCGCTGGCATGGTGCTCGAGGATTCCGCCGACGACGACGGCGGCGAGGGCCAGAACGCGAGCGCGACCTTCGTGGCGCCGGCCAACGGCCTGTACTACGCCGCCGTAGCGGGTTACGGGGAGGCGACCGGCAGCTATGAGCTGCTGGTGACCAATCTCGATGCGACGGATGCGGCGGACAGCACCGCGCCGCGACTGCTGGCAGTGACGCCGGCGGACAACAGCACGCAGGTTGCACCCGGCAGCAACCTCACGCTGGTGTTCGACGAGACGGTGCAGGCGGGTGCCGGCACGGTGACCATCAGCGGTGGCGCGAGTGACATCGTGCTCGATATTCAACACCCGCAGGTCAGCTTCACGGGCTCCACGCTGACCATCAATCCCGCGCAACTGCTGGCGGAGAACACGAACTATTCGGTGACGCTGAGCGCCGGCGCCGTGCAGGATTTGGCCGGCAACGATTTTGCGGGCATTACCAACCCCACCCAGTTCACCTTCCAGACCGGCGCGCTGGCCTCGATTCCCGCCGCCAGCTGGACGGTGCTGGTCTACATGGCGGCGGACAACAACCTCGAGTCCTTCGCGCTCGACGATCTGAACGAGATGGAGTCCGTGACCTACACCAGCGGGCTCAACGTGGTCACGCTCGTCGACCGCGCGCCGGGCTATGCCACCGACGGCACGGGCGACTGGACCGACACCCGGGTGGGCCGCATCAGCGGGGACAGCGACCTGAATGTCGTGAGCTCGCTGGACTTTGCGGATTCCATTGGCGAAGTCAACTCCGGCGCCGGCGCCACGCTCACCCAGTTCATCAACGGCGTGGTGAGCACCAACCCGGCCACCAACTATGCGCTCATCGTCTGGGATCATGGCGGCGGCTTGTCCGGCACCTCCTGGGACGACAGCGCCGGCGGCGACAATCTCAGACTGGCCGAATTCCGCTCCGCGGTCCTGGCCTCCAACCTGCCGCATTTCGACTTCATCGGCTTCGACGCCTGCCTGCAGGGCATGCTCGAGCAGTGCTGGGACGTGCGCGATCTGGCGGACGTCATGGTGGCCTCGCAGGAACTCGAACCTGGCGACGGCTGGGAGTATCAGAACTTCCTCGGCGCGCTGGCCGCCAAGCCCGAAATGAGCGCTTTCGACCTCGCGAACGCGGTGGTGGATGCCTACGGCGAGCGCTATGCCGGCGAATCAGACACCACGCTGGCGGCGATTCGCACCGCGGGTCTCGAGATGTTGAACGCGAGCCTCAACAATTTTGCGGCAACCGTGCTCGACGCCGGACCGGGACTCCTGCCCGGCTTGCGGGCCGCGGCCGAGCGCGCAACCCGGCTGGGCCCGTCGGACCTCGACTACCGGGATCTCGGCGACTTCATGCAGGGCGTCGCCGACACCGCCAGCAACGCGGCCGTCCGCACGGCAGCGGCCGCGGTATCAGCGGCACTGGACGACACGGTGCTGGCGCGCGTCGGCACCGTCGCGGGGGTGAACGGGCTCAGCATCTACCTGCCGCTCGACAGCATCAGCTTTGACTATCAGTCGCGCGAAATCGGATTCCTGCAAGGCTCGGAGTGGGGCAGCTTCCTCCGCTATCTGCTGGGCGATCGGCGGGGCGACGACCTGCTGGGCGATGACGACAACAACCGGATGTTCGGCTTCTCCGGCGACGATTCCATGGACGGCGGCCTCGGCGACGACTCGCTGGACGGCGGGACCGGCGACGACTCGCTGGACGGCGGCGAGGGTGCCGACACGATGGACGGCGGCGCCGGTGCCGACACCATGGACGGCGGCGAGGGTGACGACATCTATTTCGTCGACAACGCGGGCGACGCCTGCATGGAACTCGACAACGGTGGTCTCGATGAGATCCGCAGCCTGCTCGCGGCGTACACGCTGGGTGACTTCATCGAAAACGGCCTGATTGAAACCACCACCGCGGCGAGTCTGCGCGGCAATGCGCTCGGCAACTGGTTGCGCGGCGCCGCTGGCGCCAACGCGCTGACCGGCGAGGCGGGCGACGACACGCTGGACGGAGCGGCGGGTGACGACAGCCTCAACGGCGGGCTGGGCAACGACCGTCTGCTGGGCGGGGTAGGAAACGACAGTCTGCTGGGCGGGGTAGGCAACGACAGTCTGGACGGCGGCGCAGGCAACGACAGTCTGGATGGCGGTAGCGGCACTGACCGGATGGTGGGCGGTGCTGGCACCGACATCTACCGGGTGGACAACGGCGGCGACGTGGTGGTCGAAAGCAGCACCGGCGGCACGGACACCGTCAACAGCAGCGTGACCTACAGGCTCGGTGATTTTCTGGAGCGCCTGACGCTCAGCGGCAGCGGCGCCATCAACGGGACGGGCAACACGGCGAATAACGTGGTGACCGGCAACGGCGGCGCGAACCTGCTGTCCGGTCTGGCGGGCCTCGACACCTTGAGCGGCGGGGCCGGCGACGATCGGCTATTCGGCGGGCTGGGCAACGACACCATGTCCGGCGGCGCCGGCCGCGACCGGTTTGTGTTCGACACCGCGCGCGGCAGCACCAACATCGACCGGATCACGGATTTCATCTCGCGCACCGACAAGATTCTGCTGGACGACGACATCTTCACGCGGCTGCCCGGCAGCAGCGCAGGCACGCCGCTCGCGTCCAGCAAGTACAAGCTCATCACCAGCGGCACCGGCTTCGCGGCGGGCGATGCGGACGACCGAATCATCTACAACACGAACACGGACAAGCTGTACTACGACGCGGACGGCAAGGGTGGCGCGGCGGCGGTGCAGATCGCGGTGATCCCGCTGGCCGGCAGCGCGCATCCGATAGCGAGCGATTTCCTGCTGATCAGCTAGGGGCAAGATGGTCAGGTGTGGCGCAACTCGAGTGACTCGAGCTTCCAGACCAGACACCGCTGGTCGGTGCTGCCGGGGATGCAGTCGGCGGGAACGAAACTCCGATCCGCCGTGATTCGGTAGACGAGTCGCGCATCGGGGCGCACGTCGCTCAAGGGGAGGAGCCACTCAAAGCTCCCCGGGTGGCGCAGCGCGAGCTGCCGGCGTTCACCGTCCGGCGCGAGCGCTTCAAGCCGGGTCGTCCCGCCCTTGGGGTGCTCGTAGTGGCCGCGGAGATGCAGGAAAGTCGCCGGACTTGCCGGTTGCAGCACCCGGATCTCGAACCGCTCGCCGGCGTGCCCCACGGCCCAGTGTCGGGCGAACGCCGCGTTGAATTCCTGGTAGAACTCGCGCGTCGGGTCACAGGACACGTTCAGCAGCGTGACCTCGGCGGCCGCGCCGCCGCTGAACACCAGCCCGGCGAGGGCACGAACGGCAGCACGGCGCGCGGTGACGAGGGGGCGAACGGGATGCTTGGATCTGGGCGGGGACTCCATCGAAAACTGCAGGTTGGGAAACCGGCGCATCACCGCGCCTCGAAGGCTTTCAGCGAGATCTCGACATAGAGAAAGTCGCTGCCGTCCGTGGTTTCGCCCAGCGCAGCGCGCTGGCGGGCCTGCGTGAAGCCACCGTTGATCCAGTGCGAATAGCCGATCGTCGTCTCGATACGCGAGGTCACGCTGAAGCGCACGCGCGCGTCGATCGACTGACCGAGGAAATCGCCGCTGCGTCCGCTGCGATCCCGGTTGAAGCGGTTGTCGCCGTTGATGCCGTTCAGCAGGTTGTTGAAGCGGTCGCGATCGCTCGCCAGCCAGTACCAGGCGTAGCCGCCGTCGAACGAAAGGCCCTTGCGGGGTTCGAACTCGAACTTGAGCTTGGGTGTCCTGACGTTCTCGAACACGATGTTGTCGTCGGCCGACCACGGTCGCGCGAAGCCGAAGAAGCGCTCGAAGCGGTTGTCGTCGCCATCGTTCGGGTCGCGGTCGCCGCTGGCATACGCGTAGAACGCGCTGACCCGTGGCTTCCAGGCGTGCGGCAGCGTGTAGCCGAACTCGAGCAGGTAGGCCCAGGCGGATTTCTGCCGCCCGCCGTCGCGGCCGAACTGGTAGAGCGCGCCCAGATCGAAATCCAGCGCGGTGCCCGGGATCACGCCGTAGCCGCGCAGGCCCGGGGAGTGGATTTCGCGCGCGACGAGCGCTCCGCGCTCGCGCTGCTTCAGGCCCATGTAGTACGGCTGCAGCGTCACCACGTCCGACCAGCGGCGCCAGTTCAGGATCCCGCCGTAGAACCAGACGTCGCGGTTGCGGGTGTCGAATTCGTCGATGTCGCGCAGCACCGGCTGCACGCCCCACAGGTCCACCTCCCAGTCGTTCGCCTCCTGCCCGAAGTTCAGGCGGAAACCCTCGTGGTTGTTGGCCGTGTTGCGCCACTGGTTGTTGCCGAGCAGCCTGCGGTCCAACGATTCCCAGGACATGCGCCCGGCGCGGAACCGTATCGGGCGCTGGTTGCCGCGCGCATCCTCGCCCAGTGCACCTTTGAAATTGAGTTCGACGTACCCCTGGATCAGCTCGTACTTGTTGAAATCGCGGGTGTCTTCGGCGAACTCGCTGTTGCTCGCGCGCGAGTCCTGGAACTCCACCGCGAAGCGAAACGGGTCCAGGATCTCGCGGATGCCGAAGTAGGCACGCGTGCGGTGCAGGAAGTTCTCGTCGGTGGCAAGGAATGGCCGGCGCAGATCGTTGTGGCGAAACTCGATACGCTCGCGGAAGTCGAGGCCGGCGTCGATCCAGTCGAGCGAGTCGAAGGCCGCGATCGAGGTCGCTGCAAGATTGCGCACGTACCGGGGGGGATCGGTTTCGGGATGCGTTCCGTAGCTCTTCGCCTTGACGGCGTAGGAAGTCGGCGCCGCGGCCGCCGGGGCCGACGGCGTATCGTAGGCTTCGGCGTTGAACATCATCGCGGCTAGCAGGGCAAGACCGGCGCGCCCGGCTGTCGCGTGGCGCAGGGAGGAATTCTGGGAGAACACGTGGACCTCTGGTTTTTCGTCGTTGAGTCATTCGCCGTGAGGCGTGCCTAGCGCGGTGCAGGATCGATGCCACCACCGGATTTGCGTCGATTCGTGAAACAGCGCACATATCGCACGGCAGGGTTCCGTGCTATTTGCTGGAACCATTGCAGGAAAAGAGTTGTTCGACGCTATTTGCGATTTTCTGGGGGAAAAGCGGCAAGATGTGCCCTCGGGAACCGGAAGCTTCAGCCAGGCGGGCCTTTCGTACATCGAGACGGCAATGGAATTTGGTCAGCAGATTTCACAATTGGCGTATCGGCCGCCTATGTGCTGTGTGAGGGTCGAAGATACTCAAGAGCCTTCCGTCTTGTTTAATGGATCGCCGCAAGCACCCCTCGCGCATCGGCGGCCGCGCGACCGAAGTCATGAAGCAAATCATCGCTAACAGCCTGCTGCCGAAGATGCCGCGCGGCGGTAAATCGAAGTAAGCCCCATGTCGCAAGCGCGCAGCGTCGATCCCGGGCGGATGCAACTCATCGAGGCGATGCGTGCGCTGGCGTCTACAGTGATTGCCTGGCATCACCTCTGTTTGTACTGGCCGCCGATGAGCGGGCAGGTCGCCTGGGTTGCCGAGGTCGTCCGCTGGATTAGCGAAAATGGTCGGGCAACGCAGTTGTTCTTCGTCATTGGCGGCTTCGTGATGGCACAAAGCATGAGCCGAAGACGGTGGGATGGCGCCGTGCTGCGCCGCTATGCGGCGCAGCGCTATCTGCGTCTCGCGCTGCCGTATCTGGCGGCGATGATGCTGGCGTTGGTGGCCTGCGCCGCGGGCCGCGGACTGTTGCCGGAATATCTCACCGGCGGAACGCCCGCGACGATGCAGATTTTGGCTCACCTCGTGTTTCTGCAGAAAATCCTCGGCTACGAGTCGTTCTCGGCGGGCATGTGGTTTGTCTGTATCAACTTCCAGTTGAGCCTGCTGTTTGCCTTGGGACTGTGGTGCCGCGACACGCTGCTGCCGGGCTTGCGCTGGCTGCCGATGGCCGCCGGCTGGGGGCTCGCCGCCAGTTGTCTGTTCTATTTCAACGTCGACGACCGCTGGGACATGTGGGCGCTGTATTTCTTCGCGCATTTCTTTACCGGGGTGATGGCGTGGTACGGCCTCCGCAGCCGGCGCTGGGCGGCGGCGTTCTGGGCCTATCTGCTGCTAAGCGCGATGGCGCTAACGTGGCGCTGCGGGCTGGATGACTGGCAGTTTGCGCTGCCGACCGTGCGGATGCTGGTGGCGCTGGCGGTTGGCATGGTGCTCCATCTGGGCGCGCTTAGCGGCCTTGGGGTGCAGTGGCCGAGAGGCGCGACGGTGACCTATCTGGGACACACCGCCTACAGCTTGTTCCTGGTGCATTTTCCGGTGCTGGTGCTGGTGCTCTGTGTCTGGACCTGGCTGGGGTGGTTGACGCCCATGGGGCATGTGGCCGGCCTGCTCAGCACCTACGCCTTAAGCCTGCTCGCGGCCAATCTGTTTTATCGCTATGTGGAAACCCCGGCGGCGCGGGTCAGCCGCGAGTTTGCGTGAGCGCCACTGCGGCAGTGGCAGGCGCGATAAGCCATGTCCATTAAAGACCGGGCCGGCGTCAGCGGCATCGGCGAGACCCGCTACCCGCGTGGCTCGCCCTCAAGCGCAGTGGAACTGCAGTTCGAGGCCTCGCTGCTGGCGGCGGCCGATGCCGGCATCGCGCCGCACGAGATCGACGGCGTGATTCCGATCGGCGTGGTCAGCGCGATCGCAGAAGACTTCATCGAAAATCCGGGCCTCACGGACCTGCGCTTTTCAGCGGTCATCCCGCACGGGCGGGCAAGCCCGGTGAAGACCCTGCAGTCGGCCGCCGCGCTGGTCGCCTTCGGCCGCAACGTCAGGGCGGCGGCCAACAAGGCCGGCGCGCGCTTTCACCAGATGCCGCAGTTCCACTAACTGACCGCATACAAATATCCGCTCGGCCTTATCACCCCGGCGCAAATCTATGCGCCGATGGCGATGCTGCACATGCAGCGCTTTGGCTTGACGGTCGAGCATTTTGGCGAGGTGGCGGTCGCCTGTCGCGAGCACGCCTTGCTGAACGACAACGCGATCATGAGCAAGCCGATGACGCTGGAAGACCACCGCAATTCGCGGCTGATCGCCGAGCCCTTTCGGCGCTTCGACTGCAGCCTGGAAAGCGACGGCGGGACGGCGGTCATTGCGAGTGCGACCGAGCGCGCGGCGGAACTGCGCCAGCCGCAGGTGTTCATTTCAGGCGTTGCGGCGGGGCATCCGGACGCCCCGGCCTCAATCACCCAGCGGCCGGACATGACGAGTCTCGGCTTGGGCAAAGCCCCGCCGGTCCCTTCCGCACTGCTCGCGCCCTACTGGGAGGGATTAGGCGCCGGAGAACTGCGCCTGCAGGCCTGCGCAGACTGCGGACAGTTGCGCCATTACCCCCGCCTGCTGTGCAGCCACTGCTACA
>CAMCQE010000123.1 GCA_945876945.1 Klebsiella pneumoniae | reverse complement strand
GGCGCGCGAAACGGAATGCTGTTTTCTGCACTGGAGAAACGGAACGGCGAGCGGGCGATGGGCGTGCTGCCCAGTTCGGGGTGCGGTAGTTGCTGAAACACTTCGCGCGCCGCGTGCTGGGGATGGCCGGGCACCTGTTCGATTTCGAGAATCGGGGCTGAGGGCACGCGGGCCTCGCCCAGAATCGCGAGCGCGGCTTCGTCGCTGTCGAGACTTTGCAGCCAGGCTTCGACCAGCGCGCGCACTTCCGGTCGCCGTGCGCAACGAGCGGCCTGTGTGGCGTAGCGCTCGTCGGTTTCCAGATCCGGCCGACCCATCGCGCGCACCAGCGGCGCCCACTGATGTTCCATCACGGCCAGCACCAAATAGCCCTCTTTGGCGCGATAGGTGCCGTAGGGACAGATGTTGAAGAAGTCGCCGCCGAAGCGGGTGGGCTTGAGGCGGCCCTCGCTCATCATGTTGAGCGGCAGGTTGATGTAATCCAGATACACCAGCGCTTCGAGCTGCGAGAGGTCGATGTACTGGCCCTCGCCGTGCATCGCGCGGTGATAGAGCGCGGAGGCCACGGCAAACGCCGCGTGCACGCCGGCGTTAGGATCGCCAAAGTAGTTGCCGACGTACTGCGGCGGGCCGTCCGGCTCGCCGGTCATCGCCATCACGCCGCTTTGGGCTTGGGCGATGATGTCGAAGCTGGTGAAATTGGCGTAGGGCCCCTGCTGCCCGAAGCCCGAAATGGAACACATAATGATCTGCGGGTTGATGGCCTTCAGCGTGTCGTAGTCGAAGCCGTACTTGGCCATCACGCCGGGGCTGTAGTTTTCGATCACCACATCTGCCTGCCGCGCCAGCTGGTGCACGATCTCGCGCCCTTCGGCGCTGCGAAATTCCACCGCCACACTTTTCTTGCCGGCGCAGGCCGCGAGAAAAAATGCGCTCACGCCCGGCGCTACAAAATGAATCTTGCGACCCAGATCGCCATCCGGCGTGCGCTCGATTTTGATCACCTCCGCGCCGAATTCCGTGAGCAGGCGAGTGGCCGCCGGCCCGGCCAGATATTGCGTGAAGTCCAGCACCTTGATGCCGGAAAGCAGCTTGCGCGGTGGGGTGGGGGTGCTCATCGCGGCGGTCCTCGAAACAGGGGCTTCGATTATGCGAGGCGCGCAGTGCGGCAAGTCAAACTCTCCGGGGCGCGGGCTTCAGGGCCGCATGAAGGCATGGTCCGCGTCCGGATCCAGATTCTCAATCGTGTACCGCAGCTCGGCGGCAATGTCTTCGAGGCTGCGCTCGGCGCGCCACAGGGCAATGATTTCGTCGAGCAGCATGCGCCCTACCACGTCGGTCGGGATTTTCTGACCGGCGGCTTCCGCCAGGAGCGCCTGCAGGTGGCGCTGAATGACGTCGCGATCGCTCATCTCAAACTCTCCTCAAGCGGGAACACAGATTTCAGGGGGCTTGCTGCGCGCACCATTCGCGCCAGACTTCGCGCAGCTGCTGTTCGATCGCGCGGGTGAGGCGTTGCGCGTCCATCAGCGGCGTGCGGCTCAAGCGCGCACGCAGCGTGGCCCGCAGTTTGGCGACCGTCGGCAGGTCTTGCACCAGCGCGCGCGTCATCGCCACAAACTGCGCCGGGGATTGTGCCGCCAGCTGCGGTAGGCCGGCGGCGTGCACCAGGCTCGCACCAACCCGCGCGGCGTGGCGGTCGCCCGCTAGCGTCACTACCGGCACGCCCATCCACAGCGCTTCGCAGGTGGTGGTGGTGCCGTTATAGGGAAAGGTATCCAGCGCGATGTCGACCTCGTGCCAGGTGGCGTAATGGGCGGCGGCCGCGGTGGGTTCGGCCTGCAGGCGCAGTTGTGCAGCCGGAATGCCGGCCGCCTCGCACCGGGCCAGAAAGTGCGCACGGGTGTCGTCGTCGGCAAATTCACGCGCCTTCACCAATAGCCGGCTGTCAGGCGTGGCCTTAATCACCTGCGACCACAGCTGCAGCGTGGTGCCGGAGACCTTGGCCAGATTGGTGAAACTGCCGAAAGTCACCTGCCCCTTCTCTATGGCGGGGAGCGGATTGACCGGCGGCATATTCGACGGCGCGGTATAGGCCAGAAAGCCGCCCTCCAGCCGCAGCAGGCGCTCGCTGTGCAAGGCCTCGGCCGCGCCGGGCGGGTCGGCGAGCGCGTCGGTAAAGCGATAATCGATGGCGGACATCCCGGTGGTATTGGGATAGCCAAGGTAGGTGATTTGCACGGGCGCCGGCCGGAGCGCGATCAGCGTCAGGCGATTAGCGCCCGTGTGCCCGCCCAGTTCAATGAGGATGTCGATGCTGTCCTCGCGAATCAGATCCGCGCTGGCGGCGTCGTCCAGCCAGGCGATGTCGCGCCAGATCAGCGGCATGCCGCGCAGCGTGTCGGTGAGGCCGTCGGTCTCGCGGCCGGCCGAGTAACAGAAAATCTCAAAGGCCTTGCGGTCGTGCGCCGCCAGCACCGCGCCAATGAAATAGGCCACCGGGTGGCTGCGGAAATCCGCCGACACATAGCCCACGCGCAGCCGGCGGGCGGGCGAGGGTTCCCGCCTCGGCGGCGCTGCCGCCGGCAAGCCCTGTTCCCACTCGCGATGGCGGGCGGCGATGGCCTCGGCGCTGAACGCATCGCTGTAGTTCAGCGCCAGCAGCACGTTGGATTGAAACCCCTTGTGCTCGGGCACTAAAGCCCGCGCGCGGTCAAACGCCGCGAGTGCGTCCGCGTTGCGGCCCTGACGGTTTAACAGCGTGCCCAGATTGTTCCAGGCCAAATCCGATTGCGGATGGCGGGTGAGCACTGCCTGATAGGCCGCGACCGCCGCCCCTATCTGCATTTGCCGGTCGAGACACACCGCGCGACCTTCCGCCAACAGGCGGTCTTCGGGGTAGTGGCGGAGGCCGGCTTCAAAAATCTCAAAAGCTGCGGCGAACGCGCGCTGGTCGATCAGCACGCTGCCGAGACCCGCATAGCTGTGGGCCGTGGACGCCTCCGCCAGCAGTTGGCGATAGGCCTCGGCGGCGGCCGTGAGTTCGCCTGCGGCGTGATGTTGGGCGGCCTGGCGGGCGAGCGGCGTTGTGCGGTCTGTCGTCATGGAGTGGCGTCATTCTGCCGGAACGTGAGGGTGGCCAATATACTGTCCGGAACACCCCAGGAGGCGCGCCCCATGACCGATTGCTGGACCCATCACCAACGTCTTATCAACGGCTTTCGCATGCACTACGTGACGGCGGGCAGCGGCTACCCGCTGGTCTTGCTCCACGGCTGGCCGCAGAGCTGGTACGAGTGGCGCAAGATCATCCCCGCGCTGGCCGAGCGCTACACGCTCATCGTGCCCGACCTGCGGGGTCTGGGCGATTCCGAAAAACCCATGACCGGCTACGACAAACGCACCATGGCCAGCGACGTGCGGGAACTGGTGACGCAGCTCGGTTTCAGCAAGGTGGGCGTGATTGGCCACGACTGGGGCGGCGCGGTCTCGTTTTACTTCGCCTACGACAATCGCGAGCTGGTGGAGCGCCTGTTCATTCTGGATATGGTGCCGGGCATTCTGCGCGCCGGCGAGGCGGTGCCGCTGGAGTTCGCGCTCAAGATCAACCACGTGTTTTTTCACGGCGGCAATCCGGACTGGGCGGCAATGCTGGTCAGCCAGAATATCGACGCCTACCTGCGCCGCTTCCTCACCACGCTCGATTTCAACTACAGCCCGACGGTGTTTTCCGAAGAGGACATCGCCGAATACGTGCGGGTGAATTCTCTACCCGGCTCCATTCGCGCGGGCTTCCAGTGGTATGCCGAGGGCTTGCGGCAGGACACCGTGGATCTGGCGAACGCCACCGACAAACTCACCATTCCCGTGCTGGCCTACGGCGGCGACGCCTTTTTGGGCGACATCCGCCCGTATTGGCAAACCGTGGCCACCAACGTGCAAGGCGGCTCGGTGCCGGAGTGCGGGCACTTCATTGCCGAAGAGCAGCCCGAGTTCGTGATCCGCGAGGCCTTGAAGTTCTTCGCGCCGCTGAGCCCGTAGCCGAGCCTTAAGCGTCATGCAGATTCCCGCGACCCGCCCGAAGGCCCACGCCAGGCTCGCCGCCCTGGCGCAGGCGCAGGAGTGGATTGAGGCGCTGCGCTTTGCACGCGCGATGCTGAAGCGCTGGCCGGGGGAATCGGCCACGGTCGAAACTGCGGCGATAGCGGCGAAACACCTGCAGCAGCCAGAAGAATCGGCGCGCTATTACAAGCAGCTGTGCGAGCTCAATCCCGGCATGAGCGAGTTGCTGGTGCCTTACGCGGTGAGCGTGCTCGAGGCCGGGCGCAGCGCAGACGCGCAGGCCTTGTTAAGCCGGCGTCTGGCGCTGGCGCCCAAGGACAGCCATGCCAGTTTCAATCTGGGCCGGGTGTTTGAGGCGCAGGGGGATTTAGCGCAAGCCGCCGAGGCGTATCGCGCGGCCACCGTGGCGCAGCCCGACTTGGCCCAAGCCTGGATCAATCTGGGCGTGGTGTTGCACGCGCAACTTGATTTTGAAGGCGCGCTCACCGCGCTCACCCGCGCATGGACCCTGTGGCCCAACTCACCGCAGGTCGCCAGCAATTTGAGCGCCGCGCTGCTCGGCTTGAAGCGCGCCGACGAGGCGCTGCAGTTGGCGCGTTTCGCGGTGTCGGCGGCGCCGGACTCCGATGAAGCTGGGCTGAATTTAGGCTGCGCGCTGCGGGACCTCGGCCAGATCGCGGCGGCCGAGGCGGAATACGAGCGCGTGGTGGCCATGGCCACGCGACTCGCGCCGCGCGCGGCGCTGAATCTCGCGGCCCTGTGCGGTGAACGTCAGCGCGGCGCCGAGGCCGTTCGCTGGCTCGAGTTCATGCTCCGGCTGGAACCGAACGCTGCCGATGGCGCGCTGGCGCTTGGGGTGGAATCTCTGGCGCAGGGCGAGATGCTGGCCGGGTGGCCACGCTATGAGCAGCGCCTCAATGCGGCCAGCGGCCAGAAATTGCTGGAAGCGCCGGCTCGCTTGCCGCTCTGGTCGGGCGAATCGCTGGCGGGCAAGCGGGTGCTGGTGGTGCCGGAACAGGGTTTTGGCGATGAACTGCAGTTCTGCCGTTTTGTCCCGCGCTTGCGGGCGCTGGGGGCATCCGCGGTGGGGCTGGTGGCGCGGCAAGCGCTGCTCCGCCTCTTGCCCAGCCTTGCCGGCATCGACGCGCTAATCCCCCTGACCGAGTTGCAGCAGGCTGGCGACTGGGATTACTGGGTGCCGATGATGAGTTTGCCGCTGCGTCTGGGGGTCGATCTGGCGCAAGTCGGCAGCCCGCCCTACCTCAGCCCGCCGTCGGACGCCGCCGCGCGCTGGCGGTCTGCATTACGGCGTCCGTCGATAGGGCTGGTATGGCGGGGCAATCCCAATCACGCCAACGACCGTCATCGCTCCCTTCCCGCTCTCAACACGCTGGCCCCGCTGGCCGCGCTTGCCGGCGTGCAGTGGGTCAATCTGCAGATTAACGCCACCCCGAGCGAGCGTGAGGCGGCCGCGCAACTGGGTTTGCCGCTCATGGACCCGTCCGCCGAACTCAGCGACTTCGCGGATACCGCAGCCCTCGTCTGCGCGCTCGATCTCGTGATTACCGTGGATACCGCAGTGGCCCATCTGGCCGGGGCGCTGGGCCGCCCGGCTTGGGTACTGTTGCCGTTTGTAGGCTGCGACTGGCGCTGGCTGCGGGACCGGGACGACTCCCCGTGGTACGACTCCGTGCGGCTTTATCGCCAGCCGAAAGAAGGCGATTGGGCGAGCGTGATCGCCGCCGTAAAACGGGATCTGGCGGCACTCGGCTAGCGCTTTCGGCGAGCGCGCCACCCGTGGTTAACGGGTTTTAATCGCACCGCCGCAAAAAATTGATCCGCCGTGCGAAGCGGTGCGTAAAATAGAGCAACTGGCGTTGTCTCTCCCCTCCCTGCTCCTACTTTTTTTAACGCCAGCCGGCGGCCGCAGTGTGTGCGGGCCGCCTTTTTTTTGCCCGGATTTCAGCTTTGGCCGGGCTTTCAGGCCCGCTCGATGTCGAGCGTGGTCACGCGCCGGAGTTCGCGCCGGTGGTGTTTGTCGTCGAAGGGCCGCGCGCGGTGCATGGTGGTGCGGTTGTCCCAAATGACGAGGTCGCGGTCCTGCCACACGTGGCGATACACGAAGGGCGGGGCGGTGGCGTGGGTCATGAGGTCACGCAGCAGCAGCCGACCTTCGGCCACCGGCATTTCCAGCAGATGCGAGGCGTGGGCGGCCAGATACAGCGCGCGACGCCCGGTGATCTTGGAATAGCGGACCAGCGGCTGCGGGTTGCCGTGCAGGCGTTCGCGTTCCTCGGCAGAAAAACTGAAGCCCAGAATTTCCCGCGAATGGGCAATGGAGTGATGCGCGGTGAGCGGCAGCAGTCGGGCCTGTTCCGCAGGTGATAGCGCGTCCCAGGCGGCGCGGGTATCGGCGAATTCGGTATCCGCCGGCACCGGCGGAATCACCCGCGCCGACAATAACGAGTAGCGTCCGGGAGGATTTTCGAACGACGCATCGGTGTGCCACAGCTGGTTGGCAAGGCCGTAAATCCGCCGCCGGTCGGAGGAATCCAGCGGGTCACCGTTTTCGTCGACGTTGGAAATGTCGGTCAGCGCTTCATTGCCCAGACGGCTTTGGGTGAGCGCGGAGATGCCGGTCTTGGTATGCAGCTTGCCGTCCCAAGCTTGGGCGAAGGCGAGCTGCTGCGCATCGGTCAGGGGCTGCTCGCGAAACACCAGCACGCCGTAGCGATCCATCGCCTCGTGCAGCGCGGTCAGCGTGGCTTCGTCCTGCGCTTGCCGCAGATCGACCCCGCGCGCTTCGGCGACAAAAGTCGGATGGAGCGGAATGAACGCCAGCGAGCTCATGGCGCGCCTCAGCCGTGCGCCCGCATGAGGTCGCGGGCGATCACCAAACGCTGGATTTGCGAGGTGCCTTCGTAGATTTGCAGCAGTTTGGCGTCGCGCATCAGTTTCTCCACGATGAAATCCTGGGTGTAGCCGTAGCCGCCGAAGACCTGCACGGCGTCGGTGGTGGCCTTCATCGCCGCATCCCCGCCGAAGGCCTTGGCGCAGGCGCTGTGGCTGCCGCGCAAATTGCCGGCGTCCACTTCAAGGGCTGCGTTGAGCGTGAGGAGCCGCGTGGCCTGATAGGCGATTTCCATGTCGGCCAGCATCGCCGCCACCATCTGATGATTGATGATCGGCTCGCCAAACGCCTTGCGCTGCATCGCATACGCCACCGCCTCATCCCGCGCGCGACGAATCACGCCCGCCGCGCCGGCCGCGATCCAGGGCCGCGAGCGATCGAAGGTGGCCATCGCCAGCCGGAAGCCGTGCTCGGGCCCGGCCATCAAATTGGCCGCCGGCACCTCCACATCTTCAAACACCACGTCGCCCGTGTGCGAGCAGCGTTGGCCGAGTTTCTTGATGAGGCTTTCCCAGCGCAGGCCGGGCGTGCCGGCATCGACCACCAGCGCGCTGATGCCCTGATGGCCTTTGCTGCCCTGTTCGCGGGCGAACACGACATAAAAATCGGCGACGTCGGCGTTGGTAATCCAGCGCTTGCGGCCGTTGAGGATGAGGGTGTCGCCGCGCCGCTCGTAGCGGGTGCTCATATTGGCGACATCAGAACCCGCATCGGGCTCGGAGCAGGCGAACGCGGCGTAGGCGGGCTCGGCCATCAGGCGGCCCAGATATTTTTTGCGCATCGCCTCGTTGCTGCACATTTGCAGCGGCAGGCCGGTGAGGCTGTTGGCCACCGCCGAGGTGCCAATGCCGAGGCAGCCGTAGTTCAGTTCTTCCAGCACCAGCACGTGGTCGTGGCAGGACAGCGCCGGCCCGCCAACCGCTTCCGGAAACTCCAGATTCACCAGCCCCTGCGCCCACAGTTCGCGCAGGATGTCGTGCGGAAACGCCCCGCTCTGGTCCAGCGTTTGATCGAGCTTGGTGTCGATGATGCGCTCACGCACGAAGCGTCGCGCGGCCTCGGTGATCAGGGTCTGTTGCTCATTCAGCATGGGAACTCCAATGACGGCCAGAAGCAGAGGACCCGCATTGTGCCACCGCTGGGGGCCTGCCCGGCACTGGCTCATCCGTTGCGTGAGGCGTCAAAGTGTGGTCAGTTTCCGCTCGTCCGCTGATCTCAAATTAAAAACTCAATTCAGTACCGGGGGAGAGACTTATGTATCCAGCCAGATTCGGCGTGTTCCTGCTGCCCAACACCATGCAGGAAGCGATCGACGGCGCGAAGCGCGCCGAGGCCGACGGTTTTTACTCGGCATCCGTCAACGATCACTTCTACTCCCCGCTGGGCAATCCGCAGACCCCGCAAATGGAATGTTTCACCACGCTGACCGCGATGGCCTGCCACACCAGCAAAATCAAACTCGCCCCGGCCGTTGCGGCGGCGTCTTTCCGCACTCCGCCGCTGCTCGCCAAGATCGCCACCTCGCTGGACCACGCGAGCAACGGCCGCCTCATCCTGGGCCTCGGCGCCGGCTGGCAGGACAAGGAATATCTCACCCACGGCTACCCCTTTCCGTCGACCTCGGTGCGTCTGGAGCAGCTGGACGAATGCATCCAGATCCTGAAAGCCATGTGGACGCAGGAAGTGCCGGGCTTCAAGGGCAAGCACTTCGAAGTGCGTGAGGCCTACAACAATCCGCGCTCCATCCAGAAGCCGTATCCGCCAATCATGCTGGGCGGCTCGGGCACCAAGCTGCTCAAAATCGCCGCGCGCGAAGCCACCGTGCTGAACATCATTCCGCCGACCGGCAACGGCAAAGACTTTGTGAACGATCCGGTCGCCACCGTGAAGTTCGACACCCCCACGCTGAAAAGCCGCATCGCGCTCTTGCATCAGTTCATGCGCGAAGCCGGCCGTGACCCGTCCGAGATGGAACTGGGCGGTTTGCTGTTGTTGGGTATGTCCCGCGACAAGAACGATCAGGGGCTGCGCGATATGGCCAAAGGCCTCGGCTTTCCCGACTACGAAACCGCGCAGCGCGCGCCGGTGGCGCTGCTCGGCACGCCGGACGAAGTGAAGCGCGAGATCGCCCATCGCATCAAGGACACCGGCGTGACCTACTTCATCATGGTGGTGGCGAACGAACTCACCAACGAGCTGTTTGTGAAGGAAGTGATGCCGGAGTTTGCGTAAGGCCAGGGCGAGCGGCGCCGGTCGCAGGATGGACGGGTCACCGCAATCGCCACGACTCGCGCTTCGACAAGCTCAGCGCGAACGGGGGTGCCGGGCCCGGGCGTCGCTCGTTCTGAGCCTGTCGAAGAATGAGCCCTCGAAAACGCTAGCACCAAGCCCAAACCCGGTTCGTTCTGAGCCTGTCGAAGAATGAGCCTGTCGAAGAATGAACGGGCCGCCGCAAGTGCCACGCCTCGCGCTTCGACAATCTCAGCGCGAACGGCGGGGCCAAGTTTGCCGGCACTGCCTTGTTCCAAAACCGCCTGATTTTTCCAAGCCCGCGCGCGGCCGTCCTGTCAGCCTTTGAACCCAATGGCCGCCCTATTTGGCACCTGCGGATGTAGAAAAGGAGGGCGAGATGTCAAAGGCAATCC
>CAMCQE010000122.1 GCA_945876945.1 Klebsiella pneumoniae | reverse complement strand
GGTGGTCGCCCTCGGGATAAATCGCCGTCACGGCGCACTCGAGCCCCAGCAGTCGACCCGTCAGCAGTGGGGCGCCCAAGTTCCCCCATTCGAAGGAGACATCTGCGAACTTGTCCGGATTCTTCTTCGCGAAAGCGTTCGACAGCGGTTGCTGGTCACTGGCCAGCACGTTGATGCCGAACACCCGGCTACGCTTCATGGGTTCCAGTGTCTCCGACTTGTTGTCGACGCAGATCACAAACAGCGGCGGGTCCAGCGAGAGCGAGGTCACGGCGTTCATGGTCAGCCCGTAAGGCTTACCGTCGGTATCGCGGGTGGTCACGATGGAAACGCCGCTGGCCCAGTAGCCGCAGGCTTTGCGAAATTCGTCGGCAGAGAAAGTGCTCATGAACACCTCAGTTATCAATGTAGTGGAAAGGGGCGCGCGGGTGGCGCCCGCGCAAGGCGCCGCATGGTACATGCCGGATCGCGCCCGCGCACCTCCGGAGCAGAACATCCAAAGGGCGGCTTGTCTGGATGAGGTGGCTGTTAAAACCAAGCTTTGGATCGGCGTTCGGGCGCCGACCGACTGTGACCGTTTGGCAGGTGCAAGCGGGTGCTTGCGGGCGATCTGTGGCGCCAATACAACGTACACGACCCAGCGCCGCGAAATGGCCAGAATTCTGTTTACCAATTACAACAGCTATGCCACACTCCGGTGGAATCGGGGTTTCTCCGTGCCCGTCTGTTGTTTAAGCGACCCTTGTGGAGCCGCGTAAGCAGCGCAGGCATGGCAGCCTCGGCCTGGCGATGGTGTGAATAGGCCCGACTTCAATTCGGGCTGATTGTTAAGACGGAAAAATGGGAGACAACACAATGAAGAGCACAATTCGCGCTTTCTCATTGAGTGCCGCGGTAACGTCTGCGCTGCTGCTAGCAGCGCCGGCCGAAGCCCGCATCATGATTGATGCACTCGGTGGTGAAGTGAAACTTGAAGGTAGCTTGAGTTCCGAAGCGCGTGCGCGCGTCGGCGCCGGCGAAACCTATCTCACGCAGTGGATTCAGCGGTTCGAACTGAACGCTGAAATCAACTACACCGGCGTCGGCCCGTTCGACACCCTCAGCTTCGTAACCGTTATCCGTCCTGAATTTGACGCCGCCTACTATTACGGCGACTCGTTCAACGGTCGCGGCAACGGCGGCAATCAGCCTTCCTACCTGGGTGACAAGTTCACCGCGCAGAGCGACCCGGTCGGCTTCGGCGGATTTGACTATGTGGGCGGCTTCTTCGCAGGCTCGGGTCAAAACACGTTCAACACCGGCGGTGTGGGCAAGATTGTTTCCGAAGGTTTTGAAGACCCGGCCTGGCTTGACCGCAACTTCGAAACCATCCTCAACCGCACGCCCAGCAAGAACAAGTTCAACCTTGGCTCCGGTATCGCGGCCGAATCCGGTTTTCCGGTTCTGTCCACGCTTGGCCAACAGGAACTTGCGTGTAAGCGTTGCACGAACGTCGACGTCGACCCGCTCGACGTGGCGATGAACAATGGCGACTCCGTCGACAACCTTTATCCGTTCCGCGAACTCTACATGGACGCCACCGCGGGCGACTGGTGGTTCCGAATCGGCAAGCAGCAAATCGTGTGGGGCAAGACCGACTTCTTCCGCCTGCAAGACTTGGTGAACCCGGTCGACTTCGGTCAGCACTTCTTTTTTGATTCGTTCGAAGACATTCGTATCCCGCAGTGGATCATGTCCATCCAGCGCAAGTTCGGCGACATCGGCCCAACCACCGACAACGCCGTGCAGCTGATCTGGAACTTTGACGAATTCAAAGGCATTGGTCTTGGTGCACCGAACGCGGCTTGGGGTCACCCCTTCGCCAAGGAAAAGTCCACCTTCGCCGGTTTCAACGAGTATTTCTCGGTTGAGCCCTGCGTCTCTGCTGCCACCGCAATCGCCAACGGCATGGGTGCCCGCGACGTCTGCGGTTCCCAGGGCAAAGGCGACCGCCGTCGTCCGTCTGGCTTCGGTCAGCCGGTCGGTCTGAGCTATGAAGATCGTCCGGAATGGAAAATCGAGAACACGGAGCCCGGCCTGCGTTGGGAATTCCGCATTGGCGAGTTCCACGTCGCGATTTCCGAGTTCTACGGCTGGAACGACGTACCGGTCTTCCGCTTCCACAGCGTGAACGTGCCTAACGCCCTGCTCGGCCTGGACAACACCATGGCTCTCGGCGCCGCCGGCCCGGCTGGCCCTGGCGAGCAGGACTATCTGGTGTATGACCTGGTGTGCGCTCGGAACGCGGCTGCGCCGGGTTGCGTGACGCCTCGCGCTGGCGCTGGTGGTGCCTCGCCGGCAGCCGTGTCCGGAGCCTTCGCGGGTTACAGCCCTAGCGCTGGTCAGATTCCGATCCGCGTGATGAAGCCGCAGGACGCCCTGAAGGCGTTCGCGGCGCTTCCCGGCAACGGTCAGTTGACCCAGCTCGCCAAGACCGCCCTGCGTACCAACAACGCGGTCGACTTCTGGGGCACTGGCAACATCCTCGGCGGTCAGACGGATATTCAGTACAAGCAGGCCAGCACGACCGGTCTGTCCTTCGACTACTTTGAATCCTACACCGGCGTCGTGTTCCGCATCGAGTCTTCGATCACCATCGACGAACTCGTGAACAACACCCGCCGCCCGGACTGGACCGACACCAGCGACGTTATGCGTTGGTCTATCGGTCTTGACCGTCCGACCTGGATCAAGTGGCTGAACAAGGACCGCACGTTCTTCCTGTCGATGCAGATCTTCGATACCTGGTATCTGGATCACGACGGCGGCAACCACGACGGTATGCTTGTTGACGAGCACAACTTCATCACGACCTTCTTCTACATCGCCAACTACATGCGCGATACGCTGAAGCCAGTCGGCTTCATCGTGTGGGAAGACGCCTCCAACTCCTGGGTGGCGGGTCAGAGCGTGGAATGGCTGATCGACAACCACTGGTCCATCAAAGGCGGCTTCAACACCATCTGGGGTGGTACTACCAACGCCCGCCATGACTCGGGCCCGTTCCGTTCCTTCGTGGTGCCTGGCGCCAGCGGTAACGACCCGTACAACCAGTCGGTGTTCGGTGTAGCCCGCGAAGGCATCGGCGCCCTGCGTGACAATGACGAAGTGTTCCTGCAGCTGAAGTATCAGTTCTAAGAACGCATTGCCTTAAAAAGGCTTTACAGTAAGCCTTAAGTTCGCCCCGCCCGACTTGAACCCAAATCGGGCGGGGCGGAACTCAACGAGACCTTATAGAACGAGGAGCTAACGAGATGAGAACGTCCATTCGTCTGGCGCTGCTTGCCGCTTTCGCTGCGCAGCCGCTGGTTTCCAACGCTTTTACGCCTGAAGACCACCTTGCGTGGGTCAAGGCCAATGCCTCCGCCCAGCCGCAGTTCGTTGATGGCGACACCATCACCTTCGACAAGGCTGACCTTATTAAACCCTTCACCCCGGCCGAATATCAGGAAGTCCAGATCTTCGACGGCATGCAAGTGAAGATCAAAGACGCTGGTGACCTGACCCCGGCCCCCGCCTACCAGGCGGCGACCGAGAAGTTCAAGGGCACTGCCATTATCGCGGCCGACGGCGCGCTGGAAAACTACACCGCCGGTCGTCCGTTTGACCCGGCCACCTTTACGCCGGGCAGCAAAGACGACGGCAACAAGATGGCTTGGAACTGGAACTTCCGCTGGCAGTTGGCCGGTCTGTCGGTTGGTGAAGTGCACTGGGTGTGGGTGCGTCAGGGTGGCGAACACGCCGGCCACGAAGTCATGTCTCAGGCCGGCGGCAAGTACAAAGGCTTCTACGAAGGCGGCGGCTCGTTCGAGCGCGTTCTCACCGGTCCCTATCGCCGCGTGATGTTCTCGCACCGTTCCGACATGCCGGATTCCAATTATAAGGTGAACAACGGCGAAGGCTTCGCCAAGGGCACCGAGTTCCGCGAATACACCGGCTTCACCTCGCCGTTCGACATCGCGGGTACCGCCTTCCTCATCTTGCGCTACGACGACCCGCGTAAAGGCGACGACTCCTGGGCCTACATTCCCAGCCTCCGTCGCGTCCGCCGTATTTCGGTGGAAGTGAAGTCTGACTCCCTGCTCGGCACCGACCACACGCTGGAAGACTTCTACTGCTTCAACGGCCGTCCGCTGGAACATGAATGGGAATACGTGGGCACCGCCAAGGAACTCGCCGTGGCCCGTTCGCGTAACACCGATGCCGTGTACTACGGTCCGAATGGCTGGGCGATGAAGGACGACTGGGCGCTGCGCACGGTTGACATCCTCAAGCAGACCCCGAAGCGCGCCAACCACCCGTACGCGCTGAAGTACCTGCACATCGACCGCGTGACCGGCGAGTGCTATTACTCCAACGCGTTCGACAAGGCTGGCAAGCTGTGGAAAGTGTGGCAGCTGTCCAAGGCCTGGACCGAAGACTCGCAGTTCCAGGGGCACGCGAACGGTCCGTTTAAGGCCAAGCCGACGCCTGCTGGCACTAACTTCAGCGCGTTCCAGTCCATCAACGTGATCGACCTTCAGAACAAGCGTGGCACGCTGGTGCCTTGCCGCGGTATCGCCGCTCCGGCGACCGACCTGGCCGAGGTTAAGAAGATTCTGGACGTGAACTATCTGACGGAAGGCCGCTAAGGCCAATGGCGCCGGGTGACCGGCGTCATGCTTGATGAACGGGCCGCTTTATGCGGCCCGTTTTTTTTGAACCTTCTGTATCTGACGCGGATCACACCTCCTGATTCCACGGAGCCTGCCATGCCATTCCAAGCCCTAGCCAAGTATCTCGCTGTTCCCTTGTTGTTCGCTTACGGCCTGGCGCACGCTGCCGAGGCAGGCTCGCCTCCCGACCGCGCGGTCTACCAGGCGGTGCAGGTGGCCCGCGCGATGATGTCTTCTCAGGACATCTATGACCGAATTCTCGCTGCCGGCGCGCTGTCGGACATCGGCGACAGTAAAGCGCTAGAGACGATCGCGCGCGCACTCATCGTGGACGACAACGTGGTGCAGAGATCTGCGATCGACACGCTGATTACCGCTAATCACCCGAATAGCGTTGACCTGCTGTTCAAATCCGCGTCGGCCAGTCCTGCCATTCTCGGCATGATGGCCGAATCGCTGGCGTCGGTGCCCCGCAGCGACATGGGCGAACTGCTGGCCAAGGCCCTGGAGCATGAGAGCGATTTTGTGAAAAGGCACGCCTTGCAGGCTTTGGTCCGCGCGCCGGGTTCAGGCGAGAGCGCGGCGATTGAAAAGCTTGAGGAAAACACGCAGACCTCGCCGATCATCAAGGCCTACGCCGAATATGCGCTGCTGGCCGAAGGCCAGAAAAGCCGCGCGAAAGACATGATGGTCGCTGCTAAGTCGACGAATGCCGATATTCGGGAGGTTTCGGCCGTGGCGCTGGGTTTGATCGATACCAAGGAATCGCGCGCGGTCTTGGGCACCTTGTCGAAGGATAGCGACCAACGTGTGGCGCTTGCGGCCGTTGCGAGTGACGCGGGCCTCGGTAACCAGGACGCCTCAGGCAAGATAATTCAGGTGATCGCCTACGGAACACCGATGGAGTCCACGGTGCTTGCTGGCGCAATGAAGCGCCTGCCCGGCAAGACTGCGCTCCAGATCACCCAGACTTTGATGAGCTGCTGCAAGCTGAAAGGTGACGCGGCAACGCGGCTTCTCGAGTCCTGGGCGTTTATTAATGCGGATGCCACGGCGGTGTATCGGTGGGGTTTATCGCATCAGGAAGCCGATGTCCGCATGCAAACGATTTGGATGGTCGGGCATCGTAAGGATGCCGCCGCAATTTCATTGCTCGTCCCATTCCTTGGGGATGCGGATCCCGGTATCCGCGGCATGGCCGCCTGGGCCATTATTCACACCAACGGCGACAGTTACGTGGAAGGGGTGGAAACCTGATCCTGCGACATCGCCCAAGGTGATAATCTCGCCTGAAAATCAGGCCAAGCGGCGAGCGACGATAGCAGTCGCGTGGTCGCTAAAACCCGTGAAGATAGGCAGCACGGTTCGCCTGCGACCGTGCTTCGATTACCGTATCCGCTAACAGGAATTCTCCGTGCGAACAAACCGTTTTCCGTTGACTTCATCCAAACTTCCGTTCGGTGTTATCGCCGGCGTCATCCTTTCTGCCAATCTCGCGATGGCGGGCGATTTCGATTTTGAGACCGCACAGATTCAGGAGATGGCGCCGCCGCCGGGTACCGTCATCAACGCGGCCAACGTGGCCCAGTACAAACAAATTCTTGATCCTGATATCGCCGACTTGATCGCTAAAGACTGGCTTAGCATTCCGGTGGGCGGGCCAGTGTCCTTTGACCCGCATCCGAACTATGTGGCTGCGACGCAAAAATTCGGCGGGCAGTCGCAGATGGGCGAAGGCGCAGGCGCCTTGCAAAACTACACGGCCGGACGCCCGTTTCCGGGCGAGCTCTCCGTCGATGACCCGCGCGCCGGCGACAAACTGGCCTGGAACATGCGCTACGCCTTTGCCGGCGACAGCGGCGCTATTCCAGAGATGTATTGGGGCTACCGCGATATGCGATCCGGACAACTGGAACGTACCCTGACCTTCAGTGCTAGCGCGATGCGTTTCAGGTACCGGCACGTGGTAGAACCGACGCCATCAGTGGCCCGTAACCCCTACGACGTTTACAACGCAATTACGCTGACGGCTGAAGACCCTGCGGACGTGGGCGGCACCCGCCTGCTCATGTTCTATAACGCCGACGACAACGCGGACGAGCAGGGCTGGATGTATATCCCCACTTTGCGCCGTGTGCGCCGTATCGCGACCACCGCGCGCACCGACTCCTTCCTCGGCAGCGATCTCATGATCGAGGACTTCCTGGGCTACAGCGGCCGCATCAAGGACATGACCTGGAGCTTCAAGGGATCCAGTTTTGTGATGTTGCCCATGTATCGCCACGACCAGGTCGAACTCTCCAGCTTGAAGGCGGCTCACGGCGACTATCACTTCGTGGATTTCGACGGTAAAGCGGGCTGTTTTCCGAAGGTCACCTGGCAGTTGCGCCGCGTGTGGGTCATTGAGGGATCCCCGGTGCGGGCCGACCATCCGCTGTCCAAGCGTTTCTTCTACGTCGACACCCAAACCTCTTTCCCGGTACTGGGTAAAACCTATGACCGCGGTGGGCATTTGTGGAAAATCGGAATGGCGGGGTTAGCGCATCCGGACTACCACCTGCCGGAGAATCAGGGCTCAGGCGTGCCCTTGCTGGATACCTCGACCATGGTCGATCTGCAGAACATGCACTGCACGACCTTGCAGATGATGGCGGTGATTAATCCGAAGAAGGTGAAGCAAAAGGATTTCGAGCCAAGCGAATTGAGTGTCTCGGGGCGCTAGCGCTTAGCGGTCTTGGTCGGGGCCCAGCATGGGCCCTTGATCAGGTCACGAGTCTTCAGGGCGATGCGGCTGGTTCATAGCGGGCCAGCACCAGCAGCGGCGGACTCTCCGCATTCAGCGGTTCCATCCGCACCACCTTCAAGGACCGCAACTCATCGGGCAGTCTGGTTGCCGGGTAGTACTCGGGGAAGTGGATGTTGGGCCAGATGCGTCCCCGAATCATCACGACGTAGGGGCAGGCCGCCAAGGAAGACCGTAGCCTGCTCAGCGGTGCTTCCGGCGCTGGAAGGCCCTTACCCACCCGGCCAGTGTTAAGCATCAGGCTTTCCGGCATCATCGAACTCACGCAGGCGTCCTCGGGCAGCAGATTCCGCAACTCGCGAACTTCGTTTGAGATGCGCACGCCAAATCCGATGTTGGCTTTTGAGGCTTCCCAACTTCCGTAGTCAAACCACTGCGGAATGCGTACCCAGACTTTTTCCTCTGCCGTACTGGCGTGGGCAATTTGGCCAAGCCATGACAGCGCGCTCGGGAGCATCACCAGCACCAGCACCGTGACCGCGGTGGCTTCAAGTGCCTTGGGCAACGAAAGCTTGCCAAGCTGGGCCGCCTGCAGCCCAATCTCTTTCACCGCATATGCCGTCAACAGTGGCAGCACCACCAGCACCAGTCGGCCCATGTCGTTGGGATAAGGCCACGCCGCCAGCACCGTGAGGTAGGCCGCCACATAGAAGGCGTCCGCCTCGGCGCCACGCAGGCGGCGTAGCAGCTGCAACAGCGAGAGCAGCCCAAGCAAGCTCAGACTGATTTGGCTATAAGGGGCGCGCAACCAGTCAAAGGCACGCACCGAGTGATAGGCGAGACCCTGAAGATTGATGGGCACCTGCTGCAAAACGCTGCTGGCCGAGGAGAGCAGGTCGCCCGCATAGAGCGACATCGCATAGCTGCTATGCCAGCCCATGGCGTGCTTGACTCCGTTCCAAATCAGCGAGGGCAGCAGGCTCAGCAAGAGAATTTTCCAGCGCGCGACAGGCGGGCGTTGAATCAACACCGATAACAACAAGCCGAGCACTGCAAAAATCCCGACGGTACGCGTAATCGCCGCGAGGCCGAGTAAAGCGGCTGCGATATACCAATCTTGCGCGCGGGGTTGGCGCTGCGCGATAAGCGCAAACGCGCCGAGTGTGAGCACGAGATACAGCGGCTCGCTGAAAATACCCATCGCGGTAATCAGCGCGATGGGGCTGAGCCAAAGGGGCAGGGCGCTCGCCAGCGCTGCCGCCCTCGAGCCACCGCTACGGATCGTCCAGCACCAGGCCATGCCAACCGACACCGCCAGCAAGAAAGCGCCAAACAGGTAATCGATGCGGGGGCTGGTGCTCCCGCCGCCCACAAGTGCCAGCAGTAGCGGAAACAGCGGGGGAAACGAGTACGCGTTCCACAACTGGTCTTTGAACGCCGCTGTCGTTGCGCTGTGGCCGCGCATGACGTCGGCCCTCAGCAAATACACGACACCGTCCGAGTTCATGCCCAGCAGTTCTGGTTTGCTGCCCACGAAAAAGAGCAGCGTAAAGGCGGCCAAACCGAGCAACAGCGGCCACGCCCATGCGGGCAATCTGACGGTTCTTGCAGCGTTCGTTGAACCGGACAAAAGCGCTCTCCGCGAAGTGACAAGTGGCACTGCCGCGCTCAAGCAAATGCGGTGGCCCCTTGCGCCATAGATATTTTTCGATGACGCCACGCGCCCCTATTGAGTATTCTCGCGTCACACCGACATCGCTCGTCAGGGTGGGCGGGAAATCGGCGCGAGGCCTTTCAACTGTGGCAGATTCCGCCGTAATTGGCAGCTTTTTTGACCGAGCCGAACAAACCTTCAACGTTCAGTACGCCCACTCCGTGGTGGGCAGCGACATTAAGCCCGCGCAGCCCTCGCGCCGGCACTGAATACCGCGCAATAACACCAAACTTCCGGGAGCACCGCGTTCATGTCCGATGCCAAAGCTTTTATTTCCGCTGTGTTTGACCTCAGCAGCAAACACATCCTGCTCACCGGTGCTTCCAGTGGCCTTGGCCGGCATTGGGCCAGAACGCTCACCCGCGCCGGAGCGCGCGTGGCGATGGCGGCGCGCGGCGTGAAGAAACTCGAGGCTTTGGCGGATGAACTCAGGGCTGAAGGCGGACGTTGCGATGTGTATGGGCTGGATGTCCGTGATCGCGACGCCATTCGCGCTTGTATCGCAGCGGCC